>DATAYT010000025.1:0-10696 GCA_036272395.1 Xanthobacteraceae bacterium | reverse complement strand
CTCGCCAGCGTGGTGACCGTGTTCGGCGTGTCGTTGTTCTCCTACTTTCTTCAGGTACCGATGCCAATCCTGACGTGGAGGGGCGAGTTTTGATCGAACAAGCGCTTTCCGGCCTCTGGTACGGCTTCGGCGTCGCTTTCGAGCCGCATAATCTTATGTGGTGCTTCGTCGGCGTGCTGGTCGGCAACATGGTCGGCGTGCTGCCGGGCATGGGCCCACTCGCCACAATCTCGATCTTGCTGCCGCTGACCTTCGGCATGAAACCCGTCGGCGCCATCCTGATGCTGGGCGGTGTGATGTATGGCGCGCAATATGGCGGGGCAATCTGCTCCATTCTGCTCAATTTGCCGTGTCATCCACCGCATGCGGTGACATGTCTCGACGGCTTCCCAATGACCAAACAGGGGCGCGGCGGCGTAGCGCTCGGCCTCACTGTCTTTGCGTCATTCGTCGGCGCCTCCTGGGGGATCACCGAAATGATCTTCCTATCGCCGCTTTTGGTGAAGGCGGCATTGCAATTCGGTCCCGCCGAAGTTTGCTCGTTGATGCTATTGGGCCTGCTTGCCGGCTCGACGCTGGCGCGCGGCTCGCCGGTCAAGGGCGTCGCCATGACCGTCCTCGGGCTGTTCCTCGGTTCGGTCGGCACCGATCTCGAAACCGGCTCGGAACGCTACACATTCGGCATGACCGAACTCGACGATGGCATCGAACTGATCGCGCTGGCGCTCGGCCTGTTCGGCATTGCCGAATTCATGAATAGCGTGAATCAAGTCGCGCCGATCAACACCAAATACACCAATGTCGGCATTAAGGACATGCGCCCGACCAAGGCCGACATGAAACGCGCCTTCTTCCCGATGTGGCGCGGCACGATTGTCGGCAGCCTGTGCTCGCTCATCCCAGGCACCGGCCCGACCATCGCTTCCTTCGTCGCCTATGCGACGGAAAAGAAAATCTCCAAACATCCAGAAAAATTCGGCACTGGCTTGATCGAAGGCGTGGTCTGCCCGGAGGCTTCCACGCATTCTTCGGTGCAGGGCGATTTCATCCCGACGATGAGTCTGGGCATTCCGGGCGATGCGGTGATGGCGCTCCTGCTCGGGGCCCTGATGATTCAGGGCATCGTGCCCGGCCCGCAGCTGATCTCGCAGCACCCGGATATTTTCTGGGGCCTGGTGGCCAGCTTTTGGATCGGCAACATCATGCTGGTGCTGCTCAACGTGCCGTTGATCGGCGTCTGGGTGAAGATGCTCGCGATTCCCTATCGCTACCTTTACCCGAGCGCGATGTTCTTCGTCTGCATTGGCGTCTATGCCGCCAACAATGACTTCTTCCAGGTCGGCGAAGTGGCGGTAATCGGACTGTTCGGCTATATCCTGCTGCGGCTCGGCTTCCACCCGGCGCCAATCCTGCTCGGCTTCGTGCTCGGCCCGCGCTTCGAAGAGAATTTCCGCCGCGCCATGCTGATTTCGCGCGGCGACATCCTTGTCTTCGTCGAGCGGCCCATCAGCGCCGTATTCGTGGCGTTGTGCGCGATCCTGATCGGATCGCAAATCTATTTCCGGTTGCGCGGCTCCAAGGCCGATCTCGAACCGGCGGCCGAGAACGTGGTGGGCGGCGAAGCGCCAACCGCGCTCGCTACGCAACGCGTGCCGGCGACGCCGGCGGAGTAATCAGGTCTTTTCAACCCTACTCGTCCCCGCGAAAGCGGGGACCCACCGATTTCATCGTGATTTTCGCCGCGCCACCCTGGATTCCCGCTTTCGCGGGAATGAGCAGGAGAACCTCCCTGCAGTGGCGCTAATGACTCAACGCAATCCGCGCATGAGCACGCGGCCAAGCCGATCCGAGAATGAGCGGGCATCGGCGGGCCGATCGCCGTCCAGCAGGCGCGCCTCCTCATAGAGAAGATGCGCGGCATCCTCCTTGAACGCGCGGTCGGCCTCGCCAAGCGCGGCAAGCGCCGCGATCAGCTCGTGCTGCGGATTGACCTCGAGCACCGGTTTCGATGCCGAAGTTAAGCGGCCAGCACCGGCCAGGAGCCGCTCGAGAGCGCGATCCGGCCCTTTGTCCGGGGCCACCAAACAGACCGCGCTGGCGGTGAGGCGATCCGAGGCACGCACCTCCGCGACCGCTTCCCCGAGCGTCGATTTGAGGAAAGCGAGGAAGTCCTTCACCGGCTCCGAAATGGCCGGCACCGTGGTTTGCTCGGCATCGAGGCGGGAGATAAGCGCGAGGTCGGCGGCGCCTTGCGTTACCGACTTGAATGGCTTGCCGTCAAACCCTTCGCTCGGCACGACCCAGAACGTGTCGACCGGATCGGCCAAGAGCAGCACCTCAATGCCGCGGGCGCGGAAACCTTCCAGATGCGGCGACGATTTAAGCCACGCGAGATCATCGCCGGTAATGTAGTAGATCGCGGTCTGATTGGGCCGCAGTGACGCCACGTATTCCTTCAGGCTGCGCCAGGTATCAGACGCCGTCGTCTTGAAGCGGGCAAGCTTCAACAGCGCGTCGCGGCGTTCGAAGTCCTCATAGAGGCCCTCTTTGATCACGGCGCCGAACACGTCCCACATCTTCGCGTAATTTTGCGGCTCCTTATCGGCAAGCCGCTCCAGCTCGCTGAACACGCGGCTCGTTACGCCATTTTTGATCGTAGCCAGTAGCGGACTTTCCTGGATCTTTTCACGCGACACGTTGAGCGGGAGATCCGCGCTGTCGACCACGCCACGCACGAAACGCAAATAGCGCGGCAGGATTTCCGCGTCGTCGGCGACGAAAACGCGCTTGACATAGAGCTTGACGCGGCCGGCGCGATTGGGATCGAACAGATCGAATGGACGCGAGCTCGGAACGAATAACAGCGCGGTGTAATCCTGTCGTCCTTCGGCGCGGAAATGAACGATCAATGCCGGTTCGTCGAGGGCGCCCGCCACGCTGCGATAGAAATCGGTGTAATCAGCGGCCGCGATCTCCGATTTGGGCTTGGCCCACAGCGCCGCGCCGTCGGTGATTTCGACCAAAGCGGCTCCGGCTTTCTCGGCGATTGCAATCGGAACCGGTACATGTCCGGACTGTTCCTTGATCAATCGCTCGACCGTGGCGCGCGCGGTATAGCTCTTCGCCTCATCGGTAAGATGCAGCAGAACGCGGGTGCCGCGGCGTGGGACCACCGCGCCGTCCGCCGGAGCGACTGAGAAATCGCCCTTGCCGTCCGATGACCACAGCCACGCCTCGTCCGCGCCGGCTCTTCGCGAAATAACCTCGACGCGTTCGGCGACCATGAAAGCCGAATAGAAGCCGACGCCGAACCGGCCGATCAGCGCCTGTCCCTCGGCGCCCTCCCCGCTTTGCCCGGCTTCGATGCGGTCCAGAAAGGCTTTGGTGCCCGAGCGCGCAATCGTGCCGAGCGCCTCGATCAGCTCATCGCGCTCCATGCCGATGCCGTTGTCTTCGACGGCAAGCTGCCGCCCGGCCGGATCGAGCGCGACGACAATGCGCGGCTTGGGATCGTCGCCGAGAAGCGACGGCGTGGCGATCGATTCGTAGCGTAGCCGCTCCCAGGCATCGGCGGCGTTTGCGATCAACTCGCGCAAGAATACTGATTTATCCGAATAGACCGAGTGCACCATCAGGTGCAAAAGCTTGGCGACGTCCGCCTCGAACGGACGGCGTTCCGATTGCGTGCTCTCGGCCGTTTCCGCGTCAGCCACGGTTCTACCTTCGGCAGGTTTGCAATTGGCCGATTTCGAGATGGCGAGAAAAAGTCGGCGATTCAAGCCCCTTAATAAGGACCCGCAAAATCGCGCCTCCGGCAGCGCCTGGGAGCGCGCGCCGATGCTGACCGCGAAATTCCCAGCCCGTGGCCAGTGTGGCGCGCACTAAATTATCGTCATACGATTTGGAAGGTGCTGCCCCGGAGAATGCGCATGAGGCGACGAGAGCTTATTGCCTTGGTCGGAACTATCCTCGCCGTGTGGCCACTGAGCGCCCCAGGACAAACGACGCAGACCTGGCCGGCACGCCCGGTAAAGCTCATTGTGGGATTCGCGCCCGGCGGTCCGACCGATCTGGTCGCGCGGCTGGTCGCCCAAAAACTGACCGAACAGACCGGCAAGAATTTCTTTGTCGAGAACGTTCCGGGTGCGGGTGGGAACGTTGGCGCTGTCCGGGCGGCCAAGTCTCCGCCAGATGGCTACACGTTTCTGGTGACTGGCGGCAATATCACGAACAATCAGTATCTGTTCGCGGAGCCGGGTTACGATCCGCTGAAGGACTTCGACGCGGTGACGCTCGCGGCCGCCACTCCTGTGGTGCTCGCCGTCAATCCGTCCGTCCCGGCGACGACAGTCAAAGAGCTGGTCGCGTGGATCCGCGCTAATCCGGGCAAAGAGAGCTACGCTTCGCCCGGCACCGGTACGCCGCCGCAATTGGTTGGCGCGCTGTTCCAGCACGCGTTGCAGCTCGATCTGGTGCACGTGCCGTTCGATGGCGGCGGCACGGCCGTGCAGGCGACAGTCGGGGGACACACGTCGATCTCGTTCGGCGCCATGGCGCCTGCAGTGCCACTGATCAAAGCCGGCCAGTTGCGAGCATTGGCAGTGACGGGAAAAGAGCGATCGCCGGCATTACCGGAAATTCCGACCATGGCTGAGGCGGGATTTCCAGAGGTCGAGGGCACAACATGGACCGCCTTCGTGGCACCCGTCGGCACGCCCAAGGACATTGTTGCAAAGCTTCACGACATCATCGCCATGAGCCTCGCGCAACCCGACGTGAAGGCGAAGCTCGCGGCAATGGCCTACGTGCCGATTGGCTCTACGCCACGCGAGTGCGCGGAGTTCTTCCAGTCCGAGATGGCAAAGTGGGGACCAGTGATCAAAGAGGCGGGCCTGAAGGCGGAATAAAATGGATCGGCTTGTCCAGTTAAAGCAATAAATTGCCACACCGCTCCAAGCCCGGGAAATACGCCCGCTTCAGTCCAAGCAGCTCGCGTAATCCCGCAGAAATCAAAAACATCAATATGCGTTGGTAAGGCGCGCTAGACCGGCACGCGCACCGTCGCCCGCAGTCCGCCGAGCGGACTGTCGCTGAGCGTGATATCGCCGCCATGCGAGCGCGCGATATCGCGCGTGATCGCCAAGCCCAGGCCGGTACCGCCTTCATCCTGGTTGCGGGCATCATCGAGACGCAGGAACGGCTTGAACACGTCCTCGCGCATTTGCGCTGGGATGCCCGGCCCGTCGTCGTCCACTGTGACGGTGAGCCAGCGATGGTCGCGATGGCCGGTGATCGCCACGGTCGAGGCAAAACGCGAGGCATTGCCGACGAGATTGGCCAGGCAGCGCTTGAAGGCCGCCGGCCGCACCGTGACATCGGGCTGGCCATGGAAGTTCACGCTGGCGCGGTGGCCGTGCCGTTCGCTGTCTAGTCTCAACTCCTCCAGCAGAGCGGCGATGTCGGTGGGGCTCGGCTGTTCACCCATGTCGCCGCGGGCAAAGGCCAGATAGGCTTCCAGCATGCCCGCCATCTCATCGATGTCTTTTTTGATGGCATCGATTTCCGGGCCGTCGCCGAGCAGCGCCAGTTCGAGCTTGAAGCGGGTGAGAATCGTGCGCAGGTCGTGCGACACGCCGGCAAGCATGGTGGTGCGCTGTTCAATGGCGCGCTCGATGCGGCTCTTCATTTCCAAAAACGCGGCGGCGGCACGTCGCACCTCGCGCGCTCCGCGTGGACGGAAGTTTAGCGCCTCGCGGCCCTTGCCGAAGGCTTCGGCCGCATCGGCCAACCGCACGATCGGGCGAATCTGGTTGCGCAAAAACGCGATCGCGATGGCGAGTACCACCAGCGAGGTTGCGACCATCCAGACCAGGAAGATCCAGGAATTCGGGTCGTAGACGTCGGCGCGCCTGGCGAACACGCGCATCACCGCGTCGTCCAGCTTGACCCGGATTTCAACGATATTCGATCGCCCGACGGTATCGATCCAGAACGGCAGGCCGATCTGTTTTCTGATCTCGTCGGAGAGGGCGCCATCGAGCTGCGAGAAGAATGGTTTCGGCCCGGGCGGCGGCAATTGCGTGCCGGGCAGGAAGTCGACGACTAGGCCGAGCCGATCTTGGGCAATACGTTTCAACTGGGCGTGGTCGGGGTCTTGCGGAAATGTTTTGTAAACGTCGATCAGCGTGGCGATTTCCTGGGTCACCGCCGATGACAGATAAGTCGTCACCAGACTCCAGTGCCGCTCCAAGAACAGAAATGCCACCACCGACTGCAGCACCACCATCGGCACGATGATGATCAGGAGCGAACGGGCATAGAGCCCTTTCGGCATGAGCGCTTTGATCGCACGGTTCAGCCGATCCCAAGGACCGCTGATCGGCGCGGTCAGCGCAGCAGCGGCATTGGTAACGGCGCCCGCTGCGGCGATCAGCTGCCCGGCGGCACTGCGCAATCGTCCGATGCCATCGTCGAGACTGGTCATGAGTCGCTCAAGCCTATAGGGCGCTCGGATTGGTGGCGTCGCTCACGTCGCCGGCACCAAACGATAACCAATGCCGCGCACGGTCTGCACGATCAGCGGATTGCCGGGATCGCGCTCGATCTTGCGGCGAAGCCGGTTGACCTGAACGTCCACGGTGCGCTCGCTGACCGGACCGCCATTGCCGGCAAGCGCTTGGCGCGACACCGTCTCGCCAGGACTGGCCGTCAATATCCGCAGCATGTCGCGCTCGCGGTCGGTCAATCGAATAACCTCGTCGCCGCGGCGCAACTCACCACGCGCGAGATGGAACACGAATTGGCCAAAGCGCACCGATTCAGGCGCCGGCGCACGCGGCGGCCGCGCCCGCTTGAGAATGTTGGCCACCCGCAGCGACAGCTCGCGCGGCTCGAACGGCTTGGCAAGATAATCATCGGCGCCGATTTCCAGTCCCATGATGCGGCTTTCCTTCTCGTCGCGCGCGGTCAACATCAAGATCGGCACGGTGGAGGAGGTACGAAGCTTTCGAGCGAAATCGAAGCCGCTTTCGCCAGGCATCATCACGTCGAGAATGAGCAAGTCAAAGCTTAGGCCTTCGAGCTTGGCGTGCGCATCGAGCGCATTGTCGGCGGTGGAGACGCGGTAGCCTTCGGCACGAAGAAAGCGCGACAGCAGAGCGCGGATACGCCGATCGTCATCAACCACCAGAAGGTGGGGCGCATCATCGGCAGGATCGGGCGCAGACTTTGGCGCCGCGCGTTGCGATGAATCGGCTGATAAGGTCATTGGCCGCCGTTCCGCGCCCGCGAGCCGTTGGCAAGCGAATCGGAACGTGCGATCAGGCGCAGGACATGTTCGCGGTCTTCGGAATCGATCATGCCGGCGAGGAAGCGCCGCGCCGCATCGCGCGCGCCGGGGCCCAGCTCAGCGATGACGCGCGCAATGCGTGCGGTTTGCAGGCCGGCAAGTTTCAAAGCCAGGGCCTCGCCGTCGGCGCTGACATAGAGCAGCCGCTGGCGACGGTCGTTGGCGCCTTCTTTTTGCACGATGTAGCCTTCGTCGATCAGCTGCTTGAGCACGCGTCCGAGCGATTGCTTCGTGATCTTCAAAACCTCAAGGAGCTCCGCAACCTTGATCCCGGGATTGCGGTTGACGAAATGCAAGACACGGTGATGCGCGCGGCCGAAGCCGAGCTTCGCCAGCACTTCGTCCGGATCGCCGACAAAATCGCGGTAGGCAAAAAACAACAGCTCGATGAGATCGAAATAGAGTTCGTCCGCCGTCAAAGCGGCGTCTACCGGCGCGGCGGCTGAACGCGAACTTCGGATGATGCTGATATTGGCCATTAGGTCAGCTATGTTGACATATTTTGGCGCGGTTGTTAAGTTGCCAGCGCAAAATCGTTTCGAAGCCGGATCGCTCCGGGACAGTGCCGCTTTGGCAGTGCCGCAGCTTTTGTGCCGCACTTGCCGGCCAACAGCCGCACAAGCCCGCCATGACCGTCTCAAGAAGCGGCGCAGACCATAACCGGTCTGCGGTTTCGGTGCAAAAGCCCCATCGCGGCCCGCAGGACGGCGCCCATTGGGCATAACGACGCGAGGGAGGCAATTGCCATGGCAGTGCCCTTCGACCAACGTCCAGACCTGATCTGGTTCGACGGTAAGCTCATTCCGACTGCCGAATCCAAGATCAGCGTGCTCACGCACGGGCTGCATTATGCGAGCTGCGTGTTCGAGGGCGAGCGCGCCTATGCCAGCAAGATTTTCAGAGGCACCGAGCACAGCGAGCGGCTGAAGAATTCGGCGCGCATTCTCGATTTCGAGATACCCTATTCGGTCGCCGAGATCGACGCCGCCAAACAGCTTGTTCTCGACAAGAATAATCAGAAGGACGCTTATGTGCGTCCAATCGCCTGGCGCGGCTCCGAAGCCCTGGGCGTCTCCGCCCAGAACAACAAGATTCACCTCGCCATCGCCACCTGGGAATGGCCGAGTTATTTCGATCCGGAGCAACGGCTCAAAGGATTAAAGCTCGATCTTGCCGAGTATCGGCGGCCGGATCCGAAAACCATCCCTGCCCTCGCCAAGGCAGCCGGCCTCTACATGATCTGCACGATCTCCAAGCATCGCGCCGAACAGCGCGGCTATGCCGACGCGATGATGCTCGATTGGCAGGGCCGCGTCGCCGAATGCACTGGCGCCAATATCTTCTTTATCAAAGACGGCAAGATCCATACCCCGATTGCTGACTGCTTCCTTGCTGGCATCACTCGCGCCACCGCGATGCACCTGGCGCGCCGGCGCAACATCGAGGTGATCGAGCGGCGCATCATGCCCGAGGAGCTTTCCGGCTTCTCCGAGTGCTTCATCACCGGCACCGCCGCCGAGGTGACCGCGGTCGGCGAGATCGCGCAGTGGAAGTTCACGCCCGGCCGCATCACGCAGCAATTGATGAACGACTACACCGCTGAAGTGCAGCCGAAGGGCAAGGCGGCGGCGGCCTAGCGGCGTATCGACTGAGATTTGAGGAGCCACAAACGCAATGGCCGGACTTGGTCCGGCCATTGACGTTTTTGTCGAGATATCTTTAAGCAGCTATGCGCGGTCACGACGCGTTATCGCTGCGCGCTTGATTTGGCAGCTGCGGCGATACGAGGCCATTCATCCATTTGAATGCGCGCCAACAGTTTATAGCTGCCATTCTCCGGTCGGAAGATCGAGGCCTCGCTCTCTTTTACGTCGAACAAGTCCTTGCCCAGCGCGGCGATGATATTCGGATAGTGCGTGACGAGAATAGTGTTTGTGCCTGCCTGAGGCGGCGTGGCGAGCAGCGCGCGAAACGCTTCGGCACGGCGATTGTTCTCGTTCGGGGACACGACGAGGCCGCCTTCGGTGAGATCCGCCGTCTTTTCGATATCCCTAAAACCGGCAAGCACGGCGGTCTCGTAGCCACGGTTATATTTGCTGGTATAGACCTTGCCGACAGGGACGCCGACCTGATGCAGCGAATCCCCGAATTGCTTTGCGAGCATTTTGCCCTTGTCGTTCAGATTTCGCTGGGCGGCGATGTTGTCGAAATTGAGCGGATCAGTGTCCGCCTTATCGGCGAAAGTGGCGCCGTGACGAAGAACAATAACAAGGCCGCCGGTCCGTAACGCTTGCGCGATCTCCTGATCGCTCGCCGCGGCGGGTGAGCGGGTGGAGGTGGCGACGGCGAGCATGGCCGACAAGCCCATCGCAAGCGCGACGGCGGTGACGGCTCCTCTCAATAGGTTGAGCATGTCTTACTCCTTCAAAGCAGCGGCTTGTTAATGGCGGCACAAGCGATTCGGACAACGACAACGCCGTCAGCGACGGCGCCACGGAACGCCGTAACGGTTCGTGTGCTACGAGACTTCCGCGAGCCTGAATTTATTCCCGAATAAAAATGGCCTGCCCTTCGGGACCATTGCGGAGTGATGAGAGGCGCTGAACGTATTGCGGCCGCGCTCACAAAAGGCTGGCTAGATCGGTCAACGCGGCGACGGTGTAATCCGGTGCGTAGCCGAGGGTTTCGGCATTGCCGCGCAACAGCCGATACATTTGCGCGGGCCCGATCGGCCCCGTGGGCGCGTCAACCCCGCCCCGCCTGATCCAAGCGACCTTGAAGCCGAAATGTTTCGCGCCGGTAACATCGAAACTATTGGACGAGACGAACAGCACCTCAGCATTCTTCAAGCCCAGCCTCGCCTCGACTAGCGCATAGCATTCCGGATGCGGCTTGAATTTGCGCGCGTCGTCGACGCTGATGGTCGCATCCAGAAAAGCGTCAAGTCCAGAATTCTTGACCAAAGCGGTCAGCATGGCGGTACTACCGTTTGACAAAATCGCGAGCTGATAGCCGCCGCGGCGCCTGAGAGCGCCGAGCGCTTCCTTGGCTTCGGGAAACGGATCGAGATCAAGATATTTATCGAGCAGCGGCTTGACAATGCTTTCGTTCGGCTCAACCCCGGCCGCGCGCAACGCGAAATCGAGCGACGCCCGCGTTATGAAGTCAAAATCGCGAAAGCCCTGCAGCACCGTCTGCAGCCACGTATATTCAAGCTGCTTGAGCCGCCAGATTTGGGTGATGAGATCGCCCTTGCCGGGACAAAGCTGTTCGGTCTTGGCTTGGACCGAATGCACGTCGTAGAGCGTGCCGTAAGCGTCGAAGATCAGCCCTTTGATCGGCATTGGC
>DATAYT010000024.1:0-7762 GCA_036272395.1 Xanthobacteraceae bacterium | reverse complement strand
TCACGCCCTACGACATGGGCACGCTCGGCTCGCGTTCGCTCTATCACATGGGCAACGCGGTGCGGCTCGCCGCGGAAGATGCCCGCGCCAAATTGCGCGCGCTCGCCGCCGAAGCGGGGCTGCCGGAAGGGACCAATTATCCGCCGGCGGAAATTTTCAAGAAACGCTACGGCATGCAGGCCGGCAATGTCATCGGCACGGGGAGCTTTGTGCCGAGCTACAAAGCGCCGGACGCGCAGACCGGCCAGTCGGACAATGTCACGCCGTTCTGGATGGTCGGCGGCGCGGCCGCCGAGGTGGAAGTCGACACCGAAACCGGGCATGTGCGGATCCTCCGCCTGATCAATGCCGCCGATTGCGGCAAGCTGGTCAATCCCGCAGTGGCGCGCACGCAATTGTCCGGCGCGGCAATCATGCAGCTCGGCTTCACCTTGTCCGAGGCAATGCAGCTCGATGGTGGGCAGGTCACCAATGCGTCTTTGGCCGATTATAAGATTCCCGGCATCGGCGACGTGCCGCCGATGGAAAATGAGCTTGTCGCCGCGGAACAACATTCCGGTCCGTTCGGCGCCAAGGGGTTAGGCGAAACCGGCACCTTCGGCGTCTCGCCGGCGATCGCCAACGCGATTCACGATGCTGTCGATGTGCGGATCACGGAATTGCCGATTACCGCCGAAGCGGTGCTGCGCGCGCTGCGCGCCAAAGCCGGCCGTCCACTCGAGGACGAATGATGAGCGCGCGCGCCATCAGTTTCACGCTCAACGGCCAGCCGATCTCGGCCGTAATCGAGCCGCATCGCAATCTGGTCGAGCTTTTGCAGCGCTTCGATCTGTTCGGCGCGCGCGAAAGCTGCGGGCAGGGATTGTGCGGCTGCTGCACCGTGCTGGTCGATGGGCAAGCGGTGTCAGGCTGCCTCTATTTTGCGGTCTGGGCCGACGGCAAAACAGTGACCACGGTCGAACATCTCGATGCCGATGGCGCGCTGTCGAACGTGCAGGAAGCTTTTATCGCTTGCGGGGCATTCCAATGCGGCTTCTGCACGCCGGGATTCGTGTTGATGACGCATCAATTGCTTAAAGCTAATCCCGATCCGAGCGACGAGGACATTCGCCACTATCTGTCGGGGAATCTCTGCCGCTGCGCCGCTTATCCTGAGATTATCGCGGCGGTTAAACAGGCGGCCAAGACGGCGGGAACAAAAGACAGCGGGAGCAAGCGCGGGGCAATGACATGAGATTTTGGCAACTTGCGTTGACGTTTATCTTGCTCATCGCCGCGCCGCTGGCGCGCGCCGAAACGATCGACGTCGGCGGCGACCACGGCGGTCTCGTTTTTCTCTACCAGCAGAAATGGGAGAAGCTCGCCGCGCAAAAAGTCAACATTCGCGTCGTCGGCATGTGCGCGTCCGCCTGCACTTTGCTGACTGGATACTTTCCGCGCAAGGACATTTGCGTCACGCCGGATGCGGTGTTCGGCTTTCACGCCGGGACTTTTCCGTTCGTCACCGAGCAATTGCTGCGGATTTATCCGGAAGATATCCGCAAATGGATCGACGCCCATGGCGGATTGACCTGGAGTTTGATCTGGATGCAGCGCCCGGAGATCTACAAGTTTTTTCACAAATGCTGAAGCAAGCGCTGCCTGCGATCAGGCAGCGTTCAATGCCGCGATAAAGCGCTGCTTGATCGCGTGCCCGTCGCGCAGCGGCAGCACCCGCGGCACGTCTTCCGGCTTGATCTTGGAGTTAATGAGAATTGGCCCTTCGCCGGCGTGCAGCAATTTTCGCACCTCTGTTGCCTCTTCGATGCGCGTCACGGTACGCGCCTGGCGGAAACGACTGGCGAGCGCCATCCTTTCGAAATCGACGCCGGCATCGGTATGGCTCGGCTGCATGCCGGTCTCGCCGTAGCGCGCGTTGTCGAGCACCACCACAACGAGATTTTTCGGTTGCTTGACGCCGATCGTGGCGAGGCTGCCAAGGCCCATCAGCATATCGCCGTCGCCGGGAATCGCGACTACACGCCGATCCGGCCGCGCCAGCGCCAGACCGAGCGCGATCATGGCGGTGCCGCCCATCGCGCCCCAGAGATAGAAATTCAGCGGGTGATCGCCCGCGGCGGCGACATCGTAGGTTGCCGAACCCAGTCCGGGCACGACCAATAGATCGCCGCGATCGACCAGGAGCCGCTGCACGAATTTGCGCCGGTCCAGCATCATCGCACCCTTATCGCGTCCATTGCTTGCGCCCGATCAGCCGTTGCGACAAGAGGATCGCGACCGCAAGATCGCCGTTGAACGCCATGTCGCAGCCGGCGCCGACGATTTCATCCACGGCATCGGCGCTCTCGACCCGGTAGGTGAGAAAGCCGCAAAGCCGTAAGACCTCTTCGGTGATGGCGCCCATCGGCACCTGCCATGGATTGAATTCGCCGAATTCGCCGCGCATGGTGACGAGCGCGATGCAACCGAACCCGCAATTGCGCAGCAGCGAAAACATATTGACGCAATTGCCGACGCCGCTCGACTGCATCAGCAATGCGGCGCGTTGTCCGCCCAGCGCGGCGCCGGCGACGAGCCCAACGCCTTCTTCTTCCGTGGTCAGCACCACGTCGGTGATCTGCGGGTCGTTTTGGCACAGCGTAATCAGCCGGCTGTGTCCGGCATCGGGCACATAACCCACTTGGCGGACGCCGATGCGGCGAAAATGCGCGTAGATCGCCTCAGGCCAGGATGTCGCGATGTCTGCCGGACTATGCAAAGGCGGTCTCGCTGTTGCGTTCAGCGAATATTGCACGCCGCGCGCAAAAGCCAAATTGTGGAGAGCATGCGCCTAATGCCGCCACGGCAAACCTTCGGCCGCTTCGACAAAGAACCAGGCGCCCTGGCCCAATTCCGCCGGGAAGGTCGCGACGATGCCGTCTTCGAGTGCGCGCCATTCCAGGTCGGCGCCATCGATCGCCGCTTCGGCGGCGGCCAGCGATTCGACGCCGAGTGCGTAGCCGATCATGAACGGCAATGAGGTGACCGGCACTTCCGGCAGTTTCTCGGTGGCCCGATCGTGACTGACCAGATAAATACCGCCGCGGTCGAGCCGGATCAGCGCGCCGCCCGGCGTGAACGTTGCCGGCCGGCCGGTGAAGCGCGCGAACCGTTGCGCCGCCTCTTCGACATTGCCGACCGCAATCACCACGTCGATGAGATCGCAAACGCTGTTCGGGTGCGAAAGCCAGCGCGGTTGCCACACGGTCGCTGCGGTGTGATGCGTCAATATCTGGATGCGGCCTTCCGGCATCGCCCTCGGCGTCACGCGTGCGATCGTAAAAGCGGCAATGGCCGAGCCGTTCTCCGTCTCAACCGGGCGCTGCATGCGGACCAAATCGCGCACCGGAAAACCGGCGCTGGCCAGGCGCTGGCGCGCCGCCTCCGCATCGGCGACCGAAAAAGCGGCGAGATGCAGTCCGGCGCGGCGGGCGAGCGCCGCATCGAGTTCGCCGGAGAGCGGCGTGTCGGAATTTTTAAACAACACTTCCATATAGCCGCGCGAAAACATTGCGGTGACGTTACCAAGTCCGGTGGGAACGGGGCGCCCTGTCGACGGCTCCTTATCCGCTTGGATCGAGACCGGCGTTGGCGCAAAGCCGGCGTGATGGAGCGCGCGGCTTGCCGCTTTCGCGTCGCGCACGAAGTGTCCGACGTGGTCGAGAAAAATTTCGTCGCTGAGGGGAAGCTGGCGGCCGATCGCGGCCGGCATGGTCGCGCGCGGCACCACAATCACTCCGACCGGGCGAGGCCGGCGTCCTCGACGACCTTGCCCCAGCGTGCAATTTCCGACTGCAGAAACTCGGCAAGCTCCGCGGGTGAACCCGCGCCGACCGGGATCATGCCGATGTCGCGCATCCGCGCGCGCACATCGTCCATCGCCACCGCGGCATTAAGCTCAGCATTGAGCTTGGCGACGATCGCCGGCGGCGTATGGGCCGGCGCGATCACGCCTTGCCAGGCCGCGGTATCGAAACCGGGCACGCCGGCCTCGGCCAGCGGCGGAACCTCCGGCAAAGCCGAAAACGGTTGTTTGGTGGTGACCGCGAGCGCCCGCACTTTGCCGCTGCTGATGAACGGAGCGGCCGGGCCATAGTCGGTAAACATCACCTGCACATAGCCGGCCATCAGATCGTTGAGCGCGGGCACCGTGCCGCGATATGGCACATGCGCCATCTTGATTCCGGTCATGGTCGAAAACAGCGCCGCGGCCAGATGATGAAAGGCGCCGACACCGCCGGTGCCGTAGCTGAGCGTGCGCTGCTTGGCGAGGTGGATGAGGTCCTCGACGCCGTTCACCGGCAGCGACGGATTGACGACCAGTACGAACGGTACTCTGGCAATCAGGGCAACCAGCACGAGATCCTTCGCCGGATCGTAGGGCAGGCTTTTGTACAGCGTTACGTCGGCGGCAAGCGATGACACTGTCATCGCGATTGTGTAGCCGTCGGGCGGCGACTTGGCGACGAAATTGGTGGCGAGGATAGTGCCGGCCCCGGGCCGGTTTTCGACGACGAAGGCTTTGCCAAGCCGTTGCTCGAGTTTCTGCGCCAAGAGCCGCGCCAGAATGTCGGTGCCGCCGCCCGGCGCAAACGGCACGATTAAGGTGACTTGGCGTTCCGGGTAAGTTTCGACGCCATTTTGCGCATGCGCCGTCGCGATCGCCATCGCTGGCAAGCCGGCCGCGAGCAAGGCACGGCGCGAAAGGGTCATCCTCTTTCTGCCGTCATTGCCGTTCTCTCCCGGTCGCCCGGCGTGGCCGGATTTTTGTGTGATTGGCTTGCGCTTTACCATGACCGGCGCACCGACGTCATCCCGGCACGGCTGCGGCACAAGCGTCCGGCGCTGCGGGAGAAGCAGCCTGGTTTGCATTTCTTGACAGCCAGTTAGGAGCCGGTCATAACGGCGCCGGTCTGCGCATTCCATGCCGCCGTGGCGCCACGAGGCCGCGGACCGTCAGCAGAAGAGACTGGCAGCAGAATAGACTGGAAGGATCCGGTCCGGGCAAATGCCCGAGCATCGGGCTTCGAACGAGACTTGGAAACGAGGCTTGGAAGAGGACGACAGATGTTCGCGGTCTTTAAAACGGGCGGCAAGCAATACCGGGTAGCCGCCGAGGATGTGATCAAGGTCGCTAAGATGAAGGGCGATCCGGGCGAGATTGTCGAGTTCGGCGAGGTCTTGGTCGTGGGTGGCGACAACCTGTCGCTTGGCGCGCCGACTGTCGCCGGCGCCACGGTGGCGGCTGAAGTTCTCGAGCAGGCGCGCGAACCGAAGATCATCGCCTTCAAAAAGCGCCGCCGCAAAAACTCGCGCCGCAAGATCGGTCATCGCCAGGAATTTACGCTTCTGCGCATCACCGAAATTTTGACCGACGGCAAAAAACCGAGCAAACAGGCGCAGCCGAGACCGAAGCGCGCGCCTGCTGCGCCCGCAGCCGCCGCGAGCGAGACTGCTGAGACCGCGCCGGCGCGCAAAGCTTCAGCACAGAAGCCCGGAAAGGCGAAAGCCAAACCGGCGGCGAAAGAGAAGAAGCCTGCGGCTAAAGGACCGTCAAAGGGTAAGAAAAAGTGAAGAAATGACATTGGCAGGTGATGCTTTTGTCACGAATGCAGTATACATAGCGAAGCAATGAGTTTCGGAGCCCAGTAATGGCACACAAGAAAGCAGGCGGATCCTCGCGCAACGGCCGCGATTCGGCTGGACAGCGTCTGGGCCTGAAGATTTTCGGCGGCGAACAGGTGCTGGCCGGGAATATCATTGCCCGTCAGCGCGGCACCAAATGGCACGCCGGCCGTAACGTCGGCGTCGGCAAAGATCACACGCTCTTTGCGCGAATCAACGGCAAAGTCGAGTTTGTAACCAAAACCAAAGGCCGCGTGTTTGTGTCCGTACGTCCGATGAATGAGGCCACGGCCCAGTAATACGGTGGATCATAGGAGGTCCGCCGGCGTGCAGTCGAACCGGTGGGCTCAAATGGGCTCCAAAAGGGGAGACCGGCATGCCGGTCTCCCCTTTCGGTTTCTTGTGGAATTTGCAGGCGCCCAGGCGATGACATTCGCAACCGAAGTCGCAACGTCTGAGTTGACGGAAGTCTTGGCGCGAGACGCCAAAATAGACGCCAAGACTCACCGCGCTGGCGCGCTCAAAACCGCGCGGCTGGTGCTGCGCGCGCCGTCGCACAGCGACGTCGCCGCGATGGTGGCTTTGGCCGGCGACCGCCGCGTGGCCGAGAACACCGCGCGTATTCCGCATCCCTATACCGCGGCGGACGCCGTCGGACTCCTTGACTCGATCAACCAGAACGGCGGCGAGACGGTATTTGCGATCGCGGTTGATGGCGCCTTGATCGGAATGTGCGGCCTTGACCGGCGGCAGGACGGCGTCGAGCTCGGCTACTGGCTGGGCGTCCCCTTTTGGGGTCGCGGCTACGCCACCGAGGCGGCGCGGGCGCTGATCGATTACGCCTTCGCCGAGCTCGGCCATGAGGTGCTCTCATCCGGGGCGCGCGTTAGTAATCCGGCGTCGCGCCGCGTGCTGGAGAAGTGCGGCTTCCAATGGACCGGCGTCCAGCTTTGCCGCATCCGCGCCATCAATTCCGCGGCGCCGATCGATCGCTTTCGCCTTGATCGCGGCCTGTGGGCTTCGCTCAAGGCCTGGGGCCAGACGCGCCGGGTCGCTTAGCGTCAGGTCGCTTAACGACCGATCGCTGAGTGTCGGATGGGTTTGCCCTGTCGCTTAGCCGCCGCTTCGATCACGGCCGCGGATTGGTGGCGAAGAACGGCGCCAGCTTTGCCACCAGCGCCCGGCCGAACGAGCCTTGCGGATTTGACGGCGTGGCGCGGTCCATCATTTCCCAGCCGTGGATCAGGACGCGGGCGTGATCGAAGGCATTTTCGAAATCCGCGCCCGGATGCAGGCTTTGGTGGAAGAAGGCGTCGCCAAAATAGGTCCAGTCGCGCTCCGGGGCGCAGCCGAACGACGTGTGCTTGGCATCCGCCGCGGTGATGACGATGGTGCTGTCGTTCGCCAGCGGCGGCACGAAGATTCCGGAAAAGCAGGCGGAAACGATCACCACGCGATTCTTGATGCGCTCACCGTCGAGCGCCGCGGCAACTTGCTGCGGCGTCAATTCCGCGGCTCCGCCGGGCAGCTGCAAGGCAAAGCCGCTTTGCTCGCCATGTGACGTCATGACCAGGACGAAGACGTCGTTGTCCTTGTCCATGACATCGCCGATGACGTGAACCGCCGCCTTAAAATTCGTAAAACTGGCGAGCGGAATCGTATCCGCCGTGTCGCGCCGATTGATCAGGCGCACGGTGTGGCCTTTGATCGGTAACACGCTGCCGATCGCTTCCAAGGCGCCGTCGAGCTCCTTGACGAAGACATCCTGATCGGCCCAGCCGGCGATTGCGAGCGTGTAAATTTCGGTTTCGCCTTTGCGCGCCGGCGTCAGCTGAGCGAACTGATCCTGCAGGAGTCGCGGTTGCGTCTTTTCTATGAGGGCGACTTGCCCGCTGCTTAGACGGCGCGGCTTGCCTTCGGCGCGATGGGCCGCATACACGGTTTCCCACCAGTTGGCGTTGCGCGGATCGAAATCGGGCGGCACAAATACCGGCGTATGCGGCATCGCTACATTGGCGGCGAACAGGGCAAGCCACAGACCTGCAATCCGACCGACAAGTCGCCAACCCGATTGCTGTTCGAGCGAGCCGACGATGCA
>DATAYT010000023.1:0-20636 GCA_036272395.1 Xanthobacteraceae bacterium | reverse complement strand
CAACAGAGTGGAGGTCGTTGGTTACGACAATATTCAGTTCACTAAGGCACCCAATGTGCTGCGCGGCATGGGCCTGACGCATTTGGCAAAGAACGAAAAAGCAAAAAAGGAATTGGCCGATAAGGGCATGGCGGTGGAATAGCGACTTTCAATCGGTCATTTCTTGGTGAACGCTTCGAGGACCGGACCCCACTGCTCCTGCTGTGCGTTGATGAATGAATTGACCTAGGACGGCGACATTGGGTCGACATAGGCGCCGCGCAATGCAAGTTGTTTGGCGAGGTCCGGCTCAGCCAGTACCTTTCTTAGGCTTTCGTTGATCTTCTGTATGGCTGCCGCGGGTGTCCCGAGCGGCGCCACAATGCCTTGCCATCCTCCGGTCGCGAAGCCCGGCAAGGTCTCGACCACGGTCGGCACATCGGGAAAATCGGGCAGGCGATGCGCCGATGTAACGGCCAGCACATTGATGTTGTGCGCCTGTATTGCGCCCGCGAGACCGGAATAACCTTCGATAATCAGCGGCACGCGACCGCCAATCACGTCAGTGAGTGCCGCCGCGGGGCCGCCGGCATAGGGCACTGCCTGCAATTTGATGCCGGCCCTGCTTTCCAGAAGCAGTCCAGTCAGATGCGTTATTCGCCCGATTCCGGTGGCCGCAAAAGAGATTTCGCCGGGATGCTGCTTGGCGCGGGCAATCAGGTCCGGCAGCGTTTTGATGCCCGACTGCGGGCTCGCGCAGATGAAGACGGAGAGCCGCGCCAGCGAACCAACGGGAAGGAAATCGCGGGGCAAGATCAACGGCAAGTTTTCGGCCTTGCCGGGAAGCGAGATGAACAGAGAAAGCGCCGGGGCGAACAGCGTATATCCGTCGGGGATCGCCTCAGATGCGGCGTGGGCCGCAATCGCTCCACCGGCGCCAGGCTGATCGATCGGAACAATCTGCTGGTCCAATACCGAGCCAAGGCGATCCATGACCATGCGGAAACTCACGTCGACGGCACTGCCGGGCGCGGAATCGGAAATGATCTTGATTGGTTTGTTTGGATAATCGCTCGCAAGAACCGGCCATGCGAGGGTCGTTGCGAGCGCCAGAAGTGTACCGGCCACACACCGCATCATTGGTCTCACCACCCCCTCGCGATTTTGGCTGAGCGTCGGCCTACAGACATGGCGATGAAAGCGCCGGTTCCATGGTCCCACATTTACGCCTCATATCTCACTGACAGTTTAACTGGCCGATTCGCTTTGGGGTTCTAAATTGAACGGGGGTTCTAAATCGAACGGAGATCGATTTATGGGGCGTATCCGACGATCTGACCGCCATCGCGCCCAAGCGCCGTCGAAACACAAGGTTAGAACGCGGGACAAGATTGGGGAATTACAAGAAGAAAACAGGAAGTTGCGTGAACTGGTGGCGCATCTGTCCAAGCTCGCTTTGACTCGCATTACTGAACCAGCCGAACCGGAACAGCAGCCGAACAATGCGGAAAGCTGATCGCGCCGGTTGGGCAATCAGTCCCGGCGCACTGCGTCGCTATCTGTTTTAGTTAAATAGATTGTATCCCGCATAGGGGAGATGGACGCCGCTGGCACCCAGCAGTCCCTTCATTTTCTTGGCCGTTTTCTCAATCATCTTGCGCGGCTGGTCGACCTGAATCATCAACTCAACGAGAGTTTGATTGGCGCCGTCGAGACGCCGTGCCAGGATTGCGGCGACGTAGAGGAGCACAGCCGGGTTTTGCAGCGGAGCAGCCGCGTCGGCCACGTGAAACTGCGAGGTTGTCAAAGCGCTCACATCTGCCGAGTGCGGCTGATCCAGCAGCGCTGATATTTCGCCGAAAACCGCCCCGGGGTCGGTCACCCTGGCGATCTCGACGCCCTCCTTGGCCACTGCGACAAGGCCTTTTCTGAGAATCAGCAGCTGGCCGGTCGTGTAACCGCCAGCAAGCACCGTCTCGCCGGCTTGGTAGATCTTAAGCGGGAGCGCGGCGATGCTTTTTCGGAAAACAGCGGTGTCGGTCAGCACAATGCAGCCCCAATTCGATCAGCTGATCCCTCGACCGTGTCAAATAAACGGCCGGCTCCTGGCCCGACCTACAAAATGCCGCCTGTGGCGGGAATGCCACGCCCACGCGCTTCCCAAGTTGATTTCGCGTGCTACGGAAGAAATCGCTTTTCAGAACCTGGGTTTGGATTGCGCGCAAAGAAACGGCACTTGCGGGCAGACCGCTAAAGTCAGGAAGAATTTTCCATTACACGTCCATTAACCTGTGGATTTGCTCTGCGATTAAATGCGCTGGATATGATTCAAGAAAAGTTGAAAGCGCTAACGCAACAATAGACGGCGGTTGGGCCAAGATTCCGATAGGGCCACAAGGATTCACTATGAGGCCGCGCATCTCTGTGCCGAGGAGCCTCCTTTATGAATGGTATTTCGGGCGGTGCTCCTGCCCAAAATGTGGCGAATTGCTGAACGCGCCCGCCTATTCGGAGTTTCTCAAGCGCGACAATGTTCGTCACACGTGGATCTGCAACAAATGCGACTATGACTTTGAAACATTGATTTGGCTCAACATACCTCCGGGCTCGAGAACTAGTTAGGCAACCAATCCCGCCAATGGGTGGGGTGTATATAGTGAAAGCAAACTTGCTTGCTGGTTTCGGCGTCGATCCAGCGATTATCCGCAAGACGGCGACACGGAAAAGCGACGGGATGCGCCCCTTTGGTGTCGATAACCGCGAGTTCCAGATCGCGGTCGAGCGGTGCGGTATCTATGAGCTTCCAATCCATGATGGATGATCATCACCCACTACGCTGAGCGACGTCTGTGATCGAAATCACGGGAGTGAGTATTCTTTGGTTAACAAGGAATTGGACACGCGAACCGATATTGAATCGAAGGCGTTCTTCATTGCGGACCGCCGCGATCGGATACGAGCCGAAGATCGATATGTCCGATGAGCGCCGCCCGCTTTGCCTCAGCCGCGGTCAATTCATGCGTCGCTTCCTTCGCGGTGCTGTGGCTCGAACCGGCGGCGACGATGCCACCGAGCACTGCCGCAACCGCGACCGCCATAACCGACGGATTGAGCTCCAACGCGCCGATCGCCATGGCGACGAGAACTGCTCCACCGCCAATCACGAGGATCCGTCCGGCTAGGATAAATTTGCGACAGCTTTCAATTCTGGCGGCGAGTTCATCAATCAGCTCCTCAAGCCGCACGATCTCGTCGCGATAGTCACGATCTTTCATGGCCCACGATCGCGTTGCTGTGGGCTCTCAAATGACTTCCTTGGTCTTATCGTCGGTTTCGCCGTAGCGGCGCAGCGTCGCCGGCCGGGTGCCGGCATAATGCTGTTCGAGGCCGGGCGCGATCTTGGCGTTCTCGCGCTCGAACAGACTGTTGCCGGCCAGATCGCTCTCGACCAGAAACGGACCGAAATTTTCCACTTCCAGCAGCCAGACGGCTTGCGCGAGCCCGAGCTCTTCGAGCCAGTAGACGTCGGCGACACGCCTGATGCCGCGGCCGAGCAGCGCGCCGGTGCCGTAGCCGACCGTAGTGAGATAGATCGCATTATTCGGCACGAAGCATTCGCGATAGACTTCCGAAGTCATGCCGCCCTTGCCGATGATGATGTTGCAGCCCGAGAGCTTGAACCAGCCGTCGAGCCATTGCGCGAAGCGGAACGAGGCGGTCGCGGTCACCGCGCCGACCGTGTAACTGCCGTCAGGGTTGATGCTCGCCGCCGGCGAGCAATGAAAATTGGTAATGCCGAGCGCGTCCTTTCCCGCCGGCATGCCGAACCCGTCGCCGATGGCGCGCTTGTAAACGCCTTCGCGCGCGGTGAAGAGCCGGCCGTTCAGATAAGCGACCGAACCGATTTCCAAACCGCGGAGATCCGCGGTGCTGGCGGGTAGCTTGAGGTGAACGGTCTTAAGGTCGGGCATTCTATTCTGCCGCCTCCGCGGTTTGCCGTCCCCATTCGACCGTTGCGCGGCGCATGTAATTGGTGAACCACATCGGATCGGTGCGAAACGCCGCCTTGCCTTGAGCGGAAATGCGCGCGCAGGCGCGGCGTGATGACAAACAGAACATGTGCACCGACATCGGCAAGCCGCCGGTATGGCAGTAGCCGACCTCGATGTGGCAATCGATCACCATCGAGGAGCCGACAAAGCCCATCGCGCCCATGCCGATAGAGTTGCCGAGCTCCTTGAATTCTTCTTCCAGCGCGGCGACGCGCGGGTCGGGATTGCGCGAACCGACGATACGCAGACATGACGCCTGTTTGCCGAGCACCATGCTGGTGTCCTTCGAACCGCCAAGCCCGATGCCGACGATCGCCGGCTGGCAAGCAAGCCCGCGCTTGCCGAAGCCGATGAGCGTGTCGAGATAAAAGCGCTTAATGCCTTCGATGCCGTCGCCGGGAAACAGCATGCGGTAATCGGTGCCGAACAAGCCGCCTTTGTGCACGGTAGTAAGTTCGATCCAGTCGGCATCGGGGTGAAAGGCGTATTCGATCTCCGGCGCGTTGATTCCGACATTATTGTTGTGATCGGTGCGCCAGAGCGGATGCACGCGATTGGGGCGCAGCGGCACGGACGTGGTGGTGCGCGCGGTGGCCCGCCGCAGCGCCGCCTCAAGCGCCACCGGGCCGCCTTCGATGCGCGCCTCATTGCCGAACTTCACGTACCAGCGGGGAAGGCCGGTATCGCCGCACATGGCGCGGCGATCTTCCTTGGCCGCTTCGTAGTTCTCCAGCATCGCCTTGATGACGAAGGCCGAGAGATCGCCCTTTTCGGTGTCGGCGCAGCGGCGCAGCCCGTCGAGATAGTCCTCCGGGATTTCGATGGCGGCTTTGGCCATCAATTCCTCGGCGGTGCGTTGAATGGAAGCGAGTGGAATCATTTCAGCCTTGTTTCACTCCTTGCCTCATTCCGCCGCGATGGGATCGCGTATCAGTGTCTCGCCCGGTTTGACATGCGTGAACGCAACCGGCGCGTCGGTCATTTCGATCCGCCCGGCTTTCTGGCGCACCACCGTGAAGGTCGAAGTTGCCAGATCGCCGGGCTCCGGGAAATCGGAACGGTAATGCGCGCCGCGCGAATTTTCGCGCCGGGCCGCCGCGAGCGCAATCACCCGGCTGATCTCGCAGAGCGAACGCAAATTGAGCCAATCGTGCCAAGTCAAATTGAAGCGGCGGTCGCGGTCGGAAACGCCGGTGGCGCGCAGTATCGCCTCAATTGCGTCAATCGCCGCAAGGCCGCGCTCAATCCCGGGGCGATCGCGCACAACGCCAACGTTGTCCCACATTGCGTCAAGCAGGGCTTCCCGCAATGCATTGAGATCGCCGGGTTGACGGGAAAACGGGTACTCGGCGCGCTCCACTTCGAAAGCGAGTAGATCGGGATCAGGCGCGCGATGGCCGGGATTGTTGGCAATCCAGTGGGGCATCACGTCGCCGGCAATGCCGCCGAAGACGGTCGAATTGGCGACCCCGTTGCCGCCGAGCCGGTTGGCGCCATGCATCCCGCTCGCATCCTCCCCGGCGACGAAAAGGCCAGCGCACTGCGTCGCCGTATCCACGTCACAAATGACCCCGCCCATAAAATAGTGCGCCGTCGGCACCACTTCGACCAGTCCGCCGGCGAGATCGAAGCCACAGTCGCGACACCGCTCGACCATGCCTTTGAATTCTTTGGCGACCTTGGCCGGGCCGAGATGCGACATTTTAATGTAAACGCCGCCGTTCGGCGTGGTGCGGCCGGCTTTCATCTCGGCGTAGATGGCGCGGCTGACGACATCGCGGGTGGCGCGTTCGAGCTTCGCATCGTAATCGGCCATGAAGCGGTGCATGGCGCCATTGAGCAGATGCCCGCCGGCGCCGCGCAAGCCTTCTTCGAGTACCGTGCCGGTCATGCGCGTATCGGGACCGGCGAGCAGCCCGGTCGGATGAAATTGCACCATCTCCATGTCGCGCAGCGGCAGGCCGAGGCGGAGCGCCATGGCAAGCCCGTCCATGCTCTTGTCGCCCGACGGCGTGTGATAGCGATACATGGTCGGGCCGCCGCCAGTCGCCAGCAGCACGGCCTGCGCCTGGACGAAGCGGAATTCCCCCTTTTGGATATCGATCATCAGCACGCCGGCGAGCGCGCCGTCTTTCGCCGGGATCAGCGCGACCGCGCGATTCTCCTCCAGGCGGCGGACCGGCCGCGCCCAGACCTGCTCCATCAAACGATTGATGATTTCGATGCCGGTGAGGTCGCCTTTGTGCACGGTGCGATCGAAGCTCTGGCCGGCGAAGGCCTTGCCGTGCAGCGTGCCGTCCGGAGTGCGATCGAAAAAACAGCCGATCTCGTTTTCCAGTTCACGCACGCGTTCGACGGCGGTCGAGACGAGCGTCCAGGCGAGTTCCTGGTGCGGCAGCCATTTGCCGCCTTCGATCGTGTCCATGAAGTGCCGTTCGATCGAGTCGCCGGGATTGATGGCGACGTTGTAGCCGCCCTGCACCATGCGCGTGCAGCCGCATTTGCCGAGGAGCCCCTTGCTCGCAACCGTGACATCGAGATCGGGATTGGCTTTGAGCGCATGCAAGGCCGCAAACAGCCCGGCGCCGCCGGCGCCAAGGATCAGAATGTCAGTCTTGAGGCGTTCGACTTTCATGACGTTCAGAACACGCGTACCAGAAAAGCGAAGGCGACGATGGCGGACAGCGCCGCCGCCAATGTGGCGAGCTGCTTCTGTCCGTCGCGCCAGTCGAAATTCTCGATCACCAGGATGCGCAAGCCGCCGAGAAGATGCACGGTGAACAAAAACACCAGGCCGATTTCAGCGGCCTTGACTAGCGGCTGATCGCTCCAGCGCAAAAAGCTCTCCAATCGCGCTTCGCCCTCGATCGCCAGCCCGAGCGTCAGAAAGTGCAGCGGTAGAAAGAGCGCGAGCGCCAAGCCTGAGATGCGGTGCACCATCGCGGCGAGCCACAAGGCGCTGTCGCGATGTTTGATTGCACGCCCGGTCACCACAGCACCACCGCGGCAACCGCGCGAAAACCGAGCACTGCAAGCACGAGCCCGAAAAAAACGACGCAGGCATCAACGCGCCGTTCGGGCAGCGGCGTCCATTCGGTCAATATATTGCGCACGCCGATCGCGGCATGGATCGAGACCGCGAGCACGAACAGGCCATAGAAAGCCGCCCAGGCGAAGCTGCCGTGCGTGCGCGAAAGAATATCGGCCGCGCTCATGCCGTGCCGCGTCGCATAAAAGATCACGGCGATATGGACCATGACCAGCGGCGCCATCACGGCGGCGGTGGCGCGCTGCCACAGATAGAGCCGCACGTTCATACCTTGATCTCGCCTTTGAGATAGGCCGCAGCGGTCCGGCGCTTGAGCGCGGCAATGGCCGCGGTCGGATTGAGCGCCTGGGGGCACAGCTCCTGGCAAGATTGATGCGAATGGCAGGCGTGACAGCCGCCGGCGCCGGCGATGGCTTGCAGGCGGGCGATGTTGCCGCCATCGCGTTCGTCATTGAGGAGCGTCCAGGCGCGGGTGAGCGCCGCCGGGCCGAGATATTCGGTATTCCACCGCACCGTATCGCAGGCCGCATAGCAAACGCCGCAATTGATGCATTCGATGGCCGCGGCGGCGGCCTTTCTCGATGGCGTATCCGGCTTGATTTGCGCGATGGGATCGTTCCTGGTTTGCGTTGGCGCAAAGGCGCCTTTCGCTTGCCGCCATTTTTCAAAAAACGGCTGCATGTCGGTGGCGAGATCCTTGATCAACGGTAAATTTTCGAGCGGACCGATTTCAAGCTTGCCGTCCCCTGCGACCTTGGCGACATGGGTGCGGCAGGTCCAGCGCGGCTTGCCGTTGACGGTCATCGCGCATGAGCCGCAGACCCCGACCCGGCAGGCGAAGCGGTACGACAAGGTCGGATCGATATGCCGCTGCACGAAAGTGACAACGTCGAGCACCGTCTGACTTTGGCGCTGCGGCACGCGATAAGTCTCGTAGCGGCCGTGCTGCGCGCCGCGCCAAAGCGAGACTGAAAGCTCCGTAGTCATGCCGGTGAGGCGTCCTCGTCGAGGGTTCGGGCTTGATTTATGCACTTTAGCAAGCGGGGTCACGCCCACAAAGACGGGGTGCGGCTGGCGTTTTCGTCGCATTGCCGGCCGGCGGCCCGCTTGCATCTGGCGCGGCGGCCCCCCTTGCGCGCTATAATCGCACCTAAAATGACGGGAGGAACGGCAATGGCCGGACTCGAGCTCAGCTATGTTGATGGCGCCAGCGATCGGCCGCTGATCGGTAAAACCGTCGGCCAATTTTTCGACGAAACCTGCGCCAAATGGCCATCGCGCCCAGCGCTGGTGGTGCGGCATCAGAAGGTCCGTTTCACCTATGGCGAGCTGCAACAAGCCGTCGACAAGCTCGCCGCCGGGCTTTTGACGCTGGGTCTCAATCCTGGCGATCGCATCGGCATCTGGTCGCCAAACAACAGCGAATGGGTGCTCACGCAATTCGCCACCGCCAAAGCCGGGCTGATTCTGGTCAATATCAATCCCGCTTACCGCATCGCCGAGCTTGAATATGCGCTGGGCAAGGTCGGCTGCAAGGCGCTCATTCTCGCCGAGCGTTTCAAGACCTCGGACTATATCGGCATGCTGCGCGAATTGGCGCCGGAACTCGGTCAAGCGCAGCCCGGTGACCTTCAATCAAAGCGTCTGTCGTCGCTGCGTTCGGTCATTCTCATCGGTGACGCCTGGCACCCGGGGACCTTCCGCTTCTCCGAGATCATGGCGCGCGGCGGGCCTAAGCAAACCCAACGCATCGCCGAACTCGGACCGCAACTGCAATTCGACGAGCCGATCAATATCCAATTCACTTCGGGAACCACCGGCTTTCCCAAAGGCGCGACGTTGTCGCACCACAACATTCTCAACAATGGCTTCTTCATCGCCGAAGCGATGCGGCTTACGCCCGAGGACCGGCTGTGCATTCCGGTCCCGCTCTACCATTGCTTCGGCATGGTGCTCGGCAATCTCGCCGCGGTGACCCATGGCGCCTGCATGGTATTTCCCGGCGAAGGGTTCGATCCGCTCGCCACGCTGCAAGCCGTGGCCGAGGAGCGCTGCACGGCGCTCCATGGCGTGCCGACGATGTTCATCGCACAGCTCGATCATCCGGAATTCGAAAAGTTCGATCTTTCCTCGCTGCGCACCGGCATCATGGCCGGCTCGCCATGTCCGATCGAGGTGATGAAGCGCGCCGTCGCCAAGATGAACTTGCGCGAAATCACCATCGCCTATGGCATGACCGAAACGAGCCCGGTCAGTTTCCAGAGCTCGACCACGGATCCGCTGGAGCGCCGCGTCTCGACGGTCGGCCGTATTCAACCGCATATCGAGGTGAAGATCGTAGATCGTGACGGGCGTATCGTGCCGACCGGGACGCCGGGCGAGCTATTGACGCGCGGCTATTGCGTGATGCTCGGCTATTGGGATGACGAAGCGCGCACCCGCGAGGCGATCGACGCGGCGCGCTGGATGCATACTGGCGACCTCGCCACCATCGATGCCGAGGGCTATTGCAACATTGTCGGCCGCATCAAGGATATGGTCATCCGCGGCGGCGAAAACGTGTATCCGCGCGAGATCGAGGAGTTCCTCTATCGCCATCCGAAGATTCAGGACGTGCAGGTGATCGGCGTGCCCGACGATCGGTACGGGGAGGAAATTTGCGCCTGGATCAAGCTGCGCCCCGGCGTGAGCGCGAGCGAAGAGGAAATCCGCGTTTTCTGCCGCGATCAGATCGCGCACTACAAGGTGCCGCGCTACATCAAATTCGTCGACGAATTCCCGATGACCGTGACCGGCAAGATCCAGAAATTCATCATGCGCGAGCGCACGATCTCCGAACTTGGGCTTAAAGTACAGAAGACGGCGTGAATCCTCGTCCTTGCGAGGAGCGAAGCGGCGAAGCAATCCAGCTTTCTTGCGTCGTCTGGATTGCTTCGCTTCGCTCGCAATGACCAGTCAATTCTCGTGGAAAAGGCTTTGGGGCGGCGTTTGGTCCGCCGAATCGCCACGCGACTTCAGAACGCAATTATCGCAGTCGGCCTCCCGCGCCTTCTTCGCGAGCTTAGATGACGCGCTGGCTCCGATCGAAAAGTGAAAGCTGTGCAAGTTTGAGCGCCGAAACGTCCACCGCCCAAGCGTCCGTGACAGGAAGAAAATTAATAGTCATAACTTCCTTCCGCCACCTACCTCACTGGGCCGTAGCTTGCTTCGGTGCCATCAACAGCGCGTAGCAGGCGTCCACAAGGGTCGAGTTCGGGTACGTTTCACCCGGCAGCGTCACGAACTCCTTGGGGAAATCTTTCGTGCGGCTCCACGCGTCGACCTTCGAAAGCGCGACAGTCTTCGCCGCGGCATCAGGTTGTGCGCGGAATTTTTCGGCGCACACGGGCGCCAGCGCCGCTACGACCGCCAGCTTGGACTGCTCTCTCGCCGTCTTGTCGGCGGTGCTGCCGAGCGACCAGCCACCCCAGTTAAAGCCAACAACAATCGTTGCGACGGCGCCGACGACTGCGCCTTGCAGCAGACGTTTCAGCGATTCTCCTTGAAAGATTGAAGGCACTTGCATGGTATTTCCTTTCCCCCGACATGCTCGGAGCCGCGGAAACCCCGGATGGGTTCCGGCTCAGTTTGAATTAAAGATCGAACGCTTTGGGATGGCGTATCAATTGTTGTCAGCTTACGCCTTCGTCCGTCCGGAATCTGTTCAAAATCGCTCACACCCGGCGTTTCAGCATGTCCTGCAATTGCCGTAATAAGCCGGCTCTGTTTCGTTTTTAGGGACCCGCTAAAAGCGCGTGAATATCGTGCCGCGGAAATGTGCCCGTTATGCTAATGGGTAACCAGAGCCAAACCCATGATCGCAATTGCTGCAATGGTGGATAAATTGATGAACAGCCGAAGCGTTGGCGGCGGGATTTTGTCGAGAAGCCTTTGCATATAGGTCATGCAATCTAACGTTTGGCGCTGCGAGGAGTTGCAAGACAAGCAGACACGTTCGCGTGTCTTAAGATCGCGATACGGCGCGCTAGTTTGATCGGTGGGTTCTGGTTGGTAAATTAACTGCCATGATTCAGGTCCCGCCCCTGCGCCACCTGGAGGTCTAGCGGGTCAACGGGCACCATCTCAACCGAGGAAGCAGATTCAGTCGGCACGAAGATCATCGTCGAGACGCGACGATAGGCGGGAAACGACAATTCTTCGATAAGTTCTTCATCCGTCAAGACTCGATAGTCTCCAGCTGGCAATATTCGATCGACTCCCTTCAGTATGAACGGTCGAGCGAAAGTCACCGTTTTGCGGGTCGTTCGTATGGTCATCTAGTTACGATCTCCATCTGTTCCGGGCGTCCAAAAGAACACTTCATGTCCGTCCTGGTCCAAAATCCGCAAGCCGTCGGGGTTTTGCGGCAGGTTCAAAGTGTCGAAGAGCGATTTTGCTTTCACCTTCGCGCTCTCCAGATCAGATGCGATGTGCGTAATCCGATCAAGCATGGCGTGTGCGTTGTCTTTTTCTCGAATACGGAAGAACTCAATGGTAAACATCATCTCGCGGCCCCGCTTTACGCACCTAATCTTGCTTATGCGCGGATAGGCGAGCCAATGGCTCCTAGCAACAGGTGGCCATCATTGCCATCAGCTGTCGCCGGCGTCGACGCTGTAGGTTTGACCGTGGCCGCACTCCGTGCACATAGGTGAGGAACTCCAATGCGTCGTTGGTTGGGTTCGCCTTCACGAAGCTTAGCGCCATCGCTCCCGAGCACACGGCGCAACGGGAGGCCCGCCATGGCCACAAGCCGCTCTTTCGTAGCCACGTGATACCCTTTCGGCAGAAAACGTCGTTGCCCTTGATCAGGCGCTGAACGGCGCTCTCCGGGTCACATCACAACACGGCGCGGTATGGTCCTTGTCGTCCGAGCGCCGTCATCCATTGTGATTATGCAGGAAGCGCGCGATCTGGCCCTTCGCCGGAGCTGTCTGCGCGAGGTCGGCAAGCGAAGTCGCGTGTTCGAAGAGTTCCCGTTGGATTTTGGTCGGGAGAGTACCCCATCGCATGATGACGGCCGCTCCCAGACATTCCAGAATTTTCTTGTCTTCGGCAGGAGCCTGATCAACCTTCAAATCTGCGGTCGCCTCGGCCATCCGCTTAGAGCGCATAGCTTTCGATACTCTCACGCCCGTATTGCTTCGAATCGACATGGAAGCGCCACCCTCGTCATCCCACCGCGCAATAGCAGCGGCCTGGTGGCTCATATCAGTTTGGTGGTCTTCTCTTGAGGCCATGTTTTACACATGGGGTGCGGGATCGACATTTACTAGAACACGGAGGGACCGCTTAGCCCGTTATTGAACGAACATTACGCAATCAAGCGGCCGCAACGGAACCGCCATTTGATTTCGCTAGCCAGCGCCCGCCGGAGCCTGTCAGTGAAGTGGAGCCCGTCAGTGGAGGCCAGGCTGGATCTGACGTTCCATGGGTGATTGATGCCGTCGTGCCCTTTGGGTTCCTGACGACTTCGACACGGGCGTCAAGCTGTTTGGCGAGCGCCTCGACGATCATCGTGCCCAGTCCAGAACTTGGTTTATCCAATTTCAAATGGCCCTCCAGTGTCCCACTGCCATTGTCGGAAACTGCAAGTCTCCAACTCGTTTCAGTCGCCTTATAGGCAACGACGATCAGGCCAGCGGCCCTGTCGTCGACAAAGGCATGTTTGAACGCGTTGATCACGAGCTCCGTGGCAATGAGACCAATGCTTGCCATCTCGGCGGACGAGGCCGTGCCGCCTTCCACCTGAACTTTCAATGAAATCGGACGACTATCGTCGGTCATCGAAGCTGCTAGGGTCTCGCACAATCGAGAGAGATAAGGGCCGATTTCGATCGGCTCGCCAGGGTTCGAGGCCAGCAGTTGCTGTTGCACGGCCGCCACCGACATGACTCGCTGATAGGCGTCCCTAAGATGCAGCCGCGTTTCTTCCGACTGCACCGTGCGCGCCTTAAGCAGAAGGATGCTCGCGATGATCTGCAGGCTGTTTGCAACACGATGCTGCATCTCCTGCAACAGCGTTTCCTTCTGCTGCAGCAGCTCAGCGATCTCACATTCGGCGGCACGCCGATCGGTGACATCTTCAAATGTCAGGAGAATGAGATTGCGGGAGTTTCTTCGATTGAATATCTCCCGCGCATTCAGGAGCATCAAACGCCGTCCGATAATGGGAAAATCTCGTTCGACTTCATAAGCCTCCACCACGGCATGTTGTGGCGCGACGTCCTCCAGCAGCAACCGAAGTTTGGGAATATCCCACTGGCCATCGCCCAGCCCGTATAACGGACGACCTTGAATATCCTGACGATTCATCCTGAACGTCTGATGGAAAGCGCGGTTTGCAGTGACAACGCGCAGGTTCTGATCGAGAACCAGGAGCGGATCGTGGATCGTATCTACGATCGCCTGCGCGAGCGGGTGCGCCTCATCGAGGTCTATGAACGGCTGACTGTTAGGCCCCGCCAACGCGGCTCTTGGTAGGGAGCGCGCTCGATAGTTCGACGCTTCCATGTCTACCCTCCAAAAAAGCTCTCCGCTCCAAAGAGCCCCCAAGACTTCGTCCTGCGCCTTCAGCTACATCAGCAAGCTGACGAATTCTCGCCCGCTCAGGAGCCGCGAGATCCATCATCGAAGACGGGCGCGGCCGGAAATAACCATTTACTTCTTCAATGAGAAGGCGAATCACCCGCGCTCGCAAGTAAAGCCCCATGCCCAAGGTGAAGACTGTTCAAAATTGCTCACACTTGAGAGGCCTGCGGATTGCGCCGCCCAGCAGCGCTACCCGCGGCAAACAAAATATGAAAATTTAATTTTTGATTTGCGGCTGGTCGTGCAGAACGACATTCAACAATGAACTGTGGTGATGCCGCCGTTATAGTCGATGAAGCCCAGCTTTCTAAATTTGTTCATGAAGAAACTTACACGCGACCGCGTAGTTCCGATCATCTCTGCAAGCGTCTCCTGGCTAATTTTCGCGATCACCGGCTCGGGTGCCCCCTCCTTGCCGAAGTTCGCCAACAGCAGGAGCATTCGGGCCAGACGTTTCTCGCTCGAATTGAACAGCTGATCGACGAGATCCGCTTCAACGCGGATGGCCCGGCCCAGAAGATGGGCAATGAACATCTCGGAGAACGTTGGCTCCTGATGGATCACCTGGATAATAGCTGATTTTTCCAATCGAGCGATCACGGAGTCCGTCATGGTCGTGACCGTTGCTATACGCTGCGCCTGCCCGGCAAGACATCCCTCGCCGAAAAACTCGTCTGACCCAAGAATCGCAATAACCGCCTCCTTGCCTTGCTCGGACACGACGGTGAGCTTGGCCTTGCCTTTCTGGATGTAGAAGACCGCATCGCCAGGGTCGCCTTGTGAAAAGACAGTCTGGCCTTTGCGGTACCTGCCGATGCTCTGGCCGTCCCCGACACGGGCGAGAAACGATTTTGTATCGAATGAGCGTCGACGTTTAGTCGCCATGACACAACCCTGCGTACCGCGAGTCACTGAACACAAATCTTTTGCTATTATAAGATTTTTCGCGCCTGAAATCAGCTGACATGCCGCTTAAAACGAAAGCCCCGCCGCATGAGACACCGCAATGGGTGCGCCTTCACAAGAGGTACTCTTCCACGGGGCTTTCCCCTCAGACCGACGACCGCATATTACCATATCGCTGAATCAATGGCGTTGTGCGTCACAGCAAAATCGGATGCCCGATGTCTGAATCGGGTCAATCGCTCAATGATCTGTGTCGATTACGTCCGACATGCCCCTAAGCGGAAATCTGAATGTGATTGCGGCGGAGGTATGAGTCGGAGGCGCGCAATAATTAGCGATGCTCACACCTTCACCTTCTCATCCGTGACGACGCGGGCGGCGGCCGGCCGCTTGAGGAGACGATCCTTATGCGCACTGTAATTCTTCAGTTCCGCCATCGGCAGTTCGCGGCGCACGCCCCAGGTGTAAAAGACGAAGGCGTAGGGATCGAGCACCGAATAGCGGTCGGACAGCCATTCGCGGCCGGCGAGCATGCCGTCGATCTGTTTTAGATAAGTGTGAAAGGTTTTCAGCCCCATGTCCTTGATTCCGGGAAACGCCGAAGAGTCGGCGGTGTAGCGTTCGGGCCGTCCGACATGGGCATGCGCCGGATGCACGCTGGTAGCGAAGAAGCCGATCAACGCCAGCGCTTTGGCTTCGCCCATGGCGTCGGTCGGCCACAGCTCGAACCGCTTGCCGAGATAGGGCAGAATCGCGGTGTTCTCGGTCAGCGGATCGCCATTGTCGAGACGGAGCGCCGGTACGCGTCCGAGCGGATTGATTTTCAAATAGGCTTCGGTGCGCTGCTCGCCGCCGGCGAGGTCGACCTTTTTCGCTTCGTATTTCTCGCCGCTCTCTTCGAGCACAATATGCGAAGCCATCGAGCAGGCGCCCGGGGCATAATAAAGCGTCAGCATGCAAAACCTCCCTGTACTGCGCGCGTGGCCTTATCACATGTTGGTCTTTGATCCTAATCAAGGTTCCGATAGGTGCGCCGCCGTTTAACCGCTATGTTGGCCGTCTTTCCGATGTAAGCACGAGGCAGCAATGCGCTGGTTCTATTTGACTGTGGTCGTCTTATTCGCGGCCGCGACAATAATTTTCGTCGTCCAGAACGTCGAGGTCGTGACGATGTCGTTCCTGGGTCTTAGCGTTCGTGCGCCGCTCGCTGTTCTGGCCGCAGTCGCATATGTTCTTGGCACACTGACTGGCGGCAGCCTGTACGCATTGCTGCGCAAATCGGTCCAGGGTTCCCGCGCGCCGCCAGTTTGATTCTCACTTCACCGGAATTTTCTCGAGCACCGGCAGCCATGTCGCCTGCTGTTGCTCGACAAAAGCCAGCGCCTCTTTGGCGTTCATGGCATGCGAATAGCTACCGACATTGGCGAGCAGCTTCCGAAAATCCGGATCGCTGACGACCTTGGCGAGATCGGCGTCGACTTTATCGATGATGACGGCCGGCGTGCCGAGCGGCGCGACCAGCACTTGCCAGCCGGTCGCAGAAAAGCTGGGAATCGTTTCCGCCACCGTCGGCAGATCGGGGAATTGCGGCAGTCGCTGTGCCGCGGCGACTGCGATCAGCTTCACTTGCCCGGCCTTCACCGCGCCGACGATTCCGGAATAGCCTTCGATGATCATCGAGACGCGTCCGGCGGCGACGTCGGACAGCGCGGCCGCCGGCCCGGCATTGTAGGGGACGGGAAGAAGCTCGATGCCGGCGCGTTCCTGCAGCAACAGCCCGGTGAGATGGGTAAGCCGGCCGACGCCAGTCACCGCGATGGAAATAGTGCCGGGCTTTTTCTTGGCGAGCGCGATCAGTTCCGGCAGAGAGCTCACGCCGAGACCCGGGTTCACTGCGACAAACATCGGATTTTCAGCGGTGAAGCCGATCGGCAAAAAGTCGCGCGGCAACCGGATGGGGATATTGGGCGCAACAGATGGCGGCGCGACGAAGGTCGACAACGCCGGCATGAACAGCGTGTAGCCGTCAGGCGCGGCTTCGGCGGAGACGCGCGCTGCGATGCTGCCATTGGCACCGGCGTGATTGATAATCACGGCTTGCTGGCCCCAGACCTTGCTCAGGCCGGCGGCGATGAAGCGGGCGTCGACGTCCGGCGTGGAGCCGGGCGGTGCGTCGGAAATGATGGTAACCGGCTTTTCCGGGTATTTGACCGCTTGCGCCTGCGCCGCAGGCGACCATGCCAGCAGGCCCAAAACGGCAAGGCCGATCCAATACCGATGTGCAGTCATGTCGCTCTCCCGGATTGTGGGCGCGGCAAGAATAAGGCGCGCATGCCGCGGTTTCTACCGACATTCTTCGTGCTGCGACAACCCGTCGGCGCTTCACAACGCCCGCAGGAAATACCATTGTCCGCCGGTGACGTCGTAAGCATAATGAGTTTTGACCCTGACATTCTATGCAATAGGAAATTGACTCATGCAGCAGACAGCGCGCAGCAAAGACGAGCGCGGCGAGCCGCAAGCCGGTGCGCTGCCGAACCAAGCCTTCGATCTGCGCAGCACGCTGGAATGGCTGCGCGGCTGCGGCGAACTGATCGAGACCGATAAGGAAGTCGATCCGGACCTTCAGGTCACCGGCCTGCAAAAACACATGGATGGCGGCTGTCCGGTCCTGTTCAACAACGTCAAGGGCAAGCCGAACCATCGCGTGATCACAAATCTGTTTGGCGACATGGCGATCATCAATCGCATGTTCGGCTGGAAGGACGATGCCGAGCGGGTGCGCAAGCTCGCTTACGCGCTGTCGCACCCGATTAAACCCGTCGAGATCGCGCAGAGCGAGGCGCCGTGCCAAGAGCACGTGATCGAGTCGCCGCGCGACGTCAACGAATGGATGGTGCCGATCCGCCATACCACCTACGAGCCCGAACTGACCGTCGGCTCCGGCATCCGCTGCGTTACTGGCCCGGAATTCGAGGGCGGTTCCGACCTCGGCTACAACCGCATGAATTTCCGCTGGGGCAACGTCGGCACGTTCCAGATCTCGCCCGGCTCGCACATGTGGCAGGTCGTGAACAAATATTACAAAGAGGACCAGCCGGTGCCGATCACAGTGTGTTTCGGTGTGCCGCCGGCTTGTACGCTCTTGGCCGGCGCCGGCTTCGATTACGCGATCCTGCCGATGGGTTGCGATGAGATCGGCATCGCCTCGTCGGTGCAGGGCGCGCCGGTGCGGCTCGTCAAGGCGCGCACCGTCGATGCCATGGCGCTGGCCGACTGCGAAATGGTGCTCGAAGGCTACGTCAATCCGCGCGACCGACGCTTCGAGACCAAGGAAGCCGAGGAAGCCGGCGTGCAGGGCCGCTATCATTTCCACCCCGAATGGGCCGGCTATATGGGCAAGTCCTATAAGGCGCCGACCTTCCACGTCACCGCCATCACCATGCGCAAGCCGGCGTCAAAGCCGATCATCTTCGCGCTCGGCGTGCACATGCTCGACGATCACAATATCGACACCACGGTGCGCGAGGCGGCGATCTACGAACTGTGCAACCGCCTGCAGCCCGGCGTCGTGCAGAACGTCGTCATCCCGTACTGCATGACCGATTGGGGCGGCTGCATCATCCAGGTAAAAAAGCGCCACCAGATCGACGAGGGCTGGCAGCGCAATTTCCTCGCCGCGGCACTGTCGTGCTCGCAGGGCATGCGGCTTGCGATCGCGGTCAGCGAAGACGTCGATCCCTATTCGATGGACGACGTGATGTGGTGCCTGACCACGCGGGTCAATCCGCGCACCGATATCCTCAATCCGATCCCGGGCGGCCGCGGCCAGACCTTCATGCCGGCCGAGCGCATGACGGCCGGCGAAAAACAGTGGACCGCATCGAACACGCAGTTCGAAGGCGGCATGGGCATCGATGCCACGGTGCCGTTCGGCTATGAGAGCGATTTTCTCCGCCCGATCTATCCGGTCGACAAGGTACGGCCGGAGGACTTCTTCTCCAAAGAAGACATCGCCAACGCCAAGAAGCGCATGCAGGGTTGGGTGCATTCGCTGGTGCGGAGCGGACGGTGAGTCCGTAGCGTGGGTTGAGCGAAGCGAAACCCAGGAAGTTGGCTGGCAAGTTGATCCCGGATTTCGCTGCGCTCAATCCGGGCGACGGGTCTTCCACCTCTCCGCCAGCGCCTTGCGGTCGAGCTTGCCGCGTTCGGTCTTCGGCAATGCGTTTGCGAGCACGATCTGCTTCGGCGCCTTGAAGGCGGGTAGCGCATCGGCGCAGTGCCGCAGCAGCGCCGCGGTGTCGAGCGCCGCGCCGGGTTGACCGACGACGTAGCTCACCACTTCCTCGCCATAGATCGCGTCGGGCACGCCGACCGTGGCGGCTTCGATCACTTCGGCACATTGCATCAGGCAAGCATCGATCTCGAGCGGCGAAATCTTGGCGCCGCCGCGGATGATCAATTCCTTTTCCCGGCCCGTGAGCATTAAAAAGCCGTCGCCGTCGAGGCAGCCGATATCGCCGGTGCGGATGCGGCCGCGCGCATGCACGCGGATCTCACCGTCTTCGGCGAGATAGCGGAACGGATGGTCGGTCCAGCCGCCGACTTCGACATAGCCGATGTCGCAGGCGGGCAGGCGGCGCCCTTCGCCGTCGACGATGGCGAAGTCGTGATAGGCGAATGGCCGACCGACGGTGCCGAGGCGGCGCTCCTCGCCGGAAATGGCGGCGATCCAGCTGGCCTCGCTGGCGCCATAGCCTTGCGCGACGCGAATGCCGAATTTCTGCTCGAACCGCTTCCATTCATCGAGCAGCAACGGCGCCGAACTCGACGTGACAAAACGCAATTTCGGCAGCGCGTCGCGTTCGAACTTGATTTCGCTGTTGAGCAGAATGTTCAGCGTGGTCGGATTGCCGGCAGCGACCGTCACGCCATGGTCGCGCAAATGACCGAAAAACCGGCTGGCGGAGAACTTTTCGCCAAGCACCAGCGTCGCGCCGCGATTGACCGGTGCGAGGGCGCCGAGGAGCTGCGCCGAAGCCCAGCTGAAGGGGCGGAAATCATAGAGGCGATCGTCGGCGCTCATGCCAAAGCCGTCAGCGACCGGATCGATGTTGGAAAGAAATTCGCGAAAATTCAGAACTACGCCTTTCGGCTTGGCGCTGGTCCCGGAAGTGAACAGGATCACGGCGTCGTCGTCCGCAGAAGCGGCGGCGTCCGGCTCGCCCGGCGTCGCGCGCGCAAGTTCCCCAAAGATCGTGTCGGCGGCCGGCGTGCCGTGGCGTCCGATAGCAAGCCGCGGCGATGGGACTGCGCCCAAGACCTCGTCCAGCCGCGAGCCGTCTTGATAGAGAATGAGCTTTGGTTTCAGCCGATCGAGAATGCCGGGAAGCTGGTTGCGGTTCATTTCGACATGGACGGTACAGACCGTTGCGCCCGCCGCCATGACGCCGAAATAACAGAGCAATTGCTCGATGGAATTGTCAGCCAGCAGCGCGATCCGATCGTTCGGCCCGACGCCGCGGCGCTTAAGCCACGCGGCGAAACGGCCAACGAAGTCGCGCAAGCGCGCATAATCGACCGTGCGCCCATCATCGGCGGCAATGACCCAGGGCTTCTGTGGTGTACGCGCGGCCGCGCGAGCGATCCAGTCTTGCAAAAGCTTTGAGCCGGGAGTGTCGCGCATGATAGAATAAAGCCAATAATTCCTTGGCGTTATAAGTATTTTGCCGGCGGGAGAAAGTCACGTGGGCGTTAGCGCAAATTCGCCATGGCCCGATCTGCCGTTCGAAGCCTGGCGCGATACCTGCGAGACGCTGATTTTATGGACGCAGATCGTCGGCAAGGTGCGAATCGCCCGCACGCCGCTGATCAATCACTGGTGGAACGCCACGTTCGACGTCACTTCGCGTGGACTGATCGCGCCGGCCATGCCCTATCGCGGACGGACCTTCGACGTCATTTTTGATCTTACCGAACACCGGCTGCGCATCGAAGCGAGCGACGGCCGCACCGAAGTG
>DATAYT010000022.1:0-9857 GCA_036272395.1 Xanthobacteraceae bacterium | reverse complement strand
CCATATTTCCCGCTGGCCTCGCTCGCCGCTGCGGTGAGTTATCCGGCGCGGCTCGGCACGTTCGAGGATGCGCGGATTGCCGAAGTGCTCACTGCAGTCGGTTTGCCGGAATGGGCTGACCGGCTTCATGAGGAAGCACATTGGAACCGGATGCTCTCGCTCGGCGAGCAACAACGGCTCGCGATCGCCCGAGTGCTCTTGCAGGAGCCCGACTACCTGTTCCTGGACGAGGCCACTGCATCGCTCGACGAGCCGGCCGAAGCGAGCCTCTATCGCCTCCTTCACGAACGGCTGAAAGGCATGACCATTATCTCGATCGGCCACCGTTCCACGCTTGGGGCATTTCACCGCCGCCGTTTCGAAGTGACCCCAAGCAAGGCGGCCGCCGAAGTGCTTGACGTGGCGCTCGTTTCCGCCGCCGAGTGACGATCGCCGACGTTTAGTCGATGAAAATACAAACGGCCGGCGACGTTTCCGCCGCCGGCCGCGTGTTTCGAAATTCGCCGAAGCGATCTTACTTGATGTTGCTCAGATTAGTGGCGAAGGACAGCTTGGCAACGAAGGCCGCACTGCACCAATTTGAGCCCAGCCCACCTGGGTTCAAGTTGGTGACGTTCCCTGGGCTGAATGTCGAGGTGTGATCGCTGTCGAAGACGTTACACTCGGCCTTGGTAAGGTTGGTGTCGTAGTAGCGCAGGTCGAGCGTAAAGGCCTTGTAGGTGAAGCTTACGCCGACATCCCAGGTCCAGTAGCTCTTGTAGGGCACCCCACCGGGGTACACTCCGGAGCACCCGAATCCTGTTTTTGAGGTATTTGTGGGGAACGGCGTGCCATTCGGGAAACCGGCTGTGCAGTAGAAGTTATCGCTGGTGCCGAGCGCCCAGTAACCGCCGTCACCAGAGATCAACATGCCCATGCCGCTCGGAAGCCAGCCAAGCCAGCTACTCGGCGTCGTGAAAGTGATATTGCCGGTGGTGAACCAGCCCTGAGCACCAGAATTCAGAACCGACGGCGAGTACCATTCTTGGATTCCGACCGCCCACTGATCGTTGATCGTGTAGGTGGCCTTGGCGTAGCCCTCGACAAAGCTCAGGTTACCCTTAACGACGTTGCCGTTCGGTAAAAATGTTCCGAAGGGTGATACTGCAGGATTGGGGTTGGCACCGGGCGGATTGCAGGGCGTGGTAGAGTCGCCGTTGAAGCACTCGCCGCCGGGATACCAGTAATACCAAACGCCGAAATCGAGCGCGAGCTTGTCGAAGGTCGGGCGGAAGCCGCCGTAGAAATCGATTTCGGCTGCTGCATGGTTCGGGAAGTCGATGCTCTCGCCCGAAATGCCCCCGTACAATTGCCATTGCGGATTGAAGGTGTAGCGCACCTCAAAGCCGCCCTGAACCGACGGCTGGTGTCGCGACTGGGTGATGCCGCGGAAATTATAATCGTTCATCACGGCCGTCGTGATCGCGACATCCCATGGCGACGGCGGCGGTGCGGGCGGCGCCGGCGGCGCCTTGGTGGCCATATCGGCGGCGAGCGCCGAGGTGGTCAGACCAGCCACAATAAGCAAAGGTAAAGCCACTTGTTTCATAACCGACCCCCTTTTTTACCCCCGTCGGCAGATAAGCACCCGCGCGGCGCTACCTGCAAACCGAATTTCTGCGACACTCTGCGCGGCCCCGATCCGCGCAGCTTTGAAACTACCCAAGTTTTTCAATTTTGCGACGGAACAGCCAAGATTAAATCGGCGGCAAATGCTGTCTTTTTATGCTTTCGTTGGAAAACTTCACACTTTGTCAAAGACTGTGGCGGTTGGGATACAGTTCATTTGTGAGAATTTTTCTCCGCTCGGGCACGCACGGAGAGCGGCCGCCCTATATGCCGCCCTATATAGCTACGGGGGATCGTCCGAGGAGAAAGCCGATGAAGGCGATAGTGGACGGCGCAGTGATCGCCGACAGCGATAACGTGATCGAATGCAAAGGATATCAGTACTTTCCGCCGGAAACGGTCCGCCGGGATTGGCTCGAAAAGGTCGCCAAAACCACGGACGACCTGGCCTGTCCACACGGCGTCCAATTCTATGACGTGGTCGTCGCCGGCAAGCGGCACAGCCGTGCCGCCTGGAGCTACGAGGCGCCGCGACCCGAGATGAGGCAGGTCGGCGGGCGATTCGGCTTCTGGCAGGACGTCGAAGTTGTCTAGGCCCAGCTGCGCGGGGCCCCTGCCTGCCGCCTAAGCCGCCTGCTTCTTGCGATTGGCCTCAAGCCGGGCATCGACCAAGGCGACTTGGGCGTCGATGGCCGGATGGCTTAAGCCTTTCTGTCTGGCAATGAGCTGCACCAGCTTGTCGGCGCGCTCGATAAACGGCGCCCCGTTCTGTAAAGCGCGCGCCGCCGAAGCCGGCCGCGTCAGCGATTGTGCCGCGGCGGCATATTTTTCGAACGGCACCAGATCTTCGGGCTTGGCGCCGAGCTTGACGCACAGATCGAAGACGAAGTTGTAGACCGAACGCGACGTGGCGATGTCGCTATGGACCGCTTCCTGCGCGGTGCGCATGCCATCCTTGGTCACGCAGCGGTAATTGCCGGCAAGCAGCATGGCCCATTTGGCGAGCGGCACGAAGATCGAATCATAGACCTTCAGCTTCACCGGCAATTCGATCTTGCCTTCGGGCGTATCGTAGCGAATCGCTTCGATCTCGTCCTGCAGCTGGCGCAATATCGCAGTCGATTTCTCGTCATTGAAGCGCGCCACCTTAAAGTTGGTCGGCAACGTGACCATCAGCACGTTGATTTTCTCATCCGGTGGGCGGATGGCCTGCGGGTCGGGACTGTTCAAGGTGATGGTCGCGGGATCGAACGAATCCCAAACGCTCGGATCGGTATAAGCTGGCTTGAGCGCTTCGTAATCGAGTCCCGGGATGCGTTTGACATAGGGCAGCGGCGGCATGTTCATGATCGACATGCACGGCACGCGCGATTTGCCGACCGCATCGAGAAGCTCGCGCACGCCGGCGGAGCGATATTGCGGCTCCTGCATGGCAAGGCCGACCAGATCGTAGTCCTTGGGGTTCACTCCCGTTGCCGGTCCGGCCGTGACTTTGCCCGGCAGCTTGCGCGAGTCGAGTTCGATCGGATCCTTTCGCCCGCGCACCGGCAAGCGCACCCGAAAGCCCTCGCTATTGATCAGATCGGCTTCCGCCGGAAGGCAGACCAAATGCAGCTTGTGTCCGCCAAACAGAATTTTGGACGCCAGAAGCGAACCGTAAGACGCTCCCATGATCAGAATTTTGTAGGTCGCCGGCATAACGCACCTCCTCGAAACAAAATGAACCGTTATCGTAAAGCCCACGATCGGCAGGCCGATCCCCGCCGATCATTGCTTTTCCATGAATGCTATTGGCCCCGAGGGGGCGATGCAATGCAGGCGGCGGCGCTTGGCGCCGCCGCTTTCCGCGCTTGCTCGATCGATGTCAGGCGCCGGTATCGCCACCGCCGCCGAAATCGCTGGGCGGGCTCCACGAGGGCATCGGCGCCGGTTCGGGGGCGGGCATTGCAGGAGCCGCGGGCTTAGGCGCCGAGCGGCGCTTCGGAGCGGCTTTACGCGCAGACTTCTTCTTGGTCGACTTTTTCGCCGACGCCCTCACGGTTTTCCGCTTCTTACGGGCCGGAGCGGCCTTCTTCTTCTTTTTGGTGGACCGTTTCTTCGCTTTTGTCCTCTTTGCCATGATGGACCTCCCGATCCTTGTAAGGTTCAAAACTCGTGCTGTTTCCACGCCGTGCCCAGCATCTGACGCGCGCTACGAACCCCGCATCCAAAGCCTCGGCTTTGCTCAGCCGCTTGCCGTCGCCGGGTGCATCGCCGGGTTTGTCGCCGCCTCCGACCGATGCTCCCGCAGCACCGGCGGACAAGGCCCGCCAGTAGCCCAGTCGATCAACTCGACCGTATGGACCGCCGGAAGCTCCGTGCCCGCTGCGATCTGCATGATGCAACCAAGATTGCCGGCTGCGATCACGTCAGGTCGCAATCTCTCGATAGTCCTGACTTTACGCTCGCGCAACCTCCTTGCGATGTCCGGCTGCAGAATATTGTAGGTCCCCGCCGAACCGCAGCATAAGTGACCTTCGGGGATATCCTTCACGACGAACCCAACCTTGCTGAGAATCTCCTTGGGCTCGCGGACGACACGCTGGCCGTGCTGCATAGAACAGGCCGAATGATAAGCGACGACAAGCTTCGCGCCGTGCGGGTCGGGCGCGAGCGGCAGCGCGGCGAGATATTCGGTGATGTCCTTGGCGAGTGACGCCACCCGCGCCGCACGCTCGGCATAGTCGGGATCCTGACGCAGCATGAAACCGTAGTCCTTGACGGTCGTGCCACAGCCCGAGGCCGTGATCAGGATAGCATCGAGATCGCCGAGCGCGCGCCAGGCGTCGATATTGGCGCGCGCTTGCGCCAGCGCCTGTTCCCGCCGTCCCAGGTGATGGACGAGCGAACCGCAGCAGCCGGCGCCGTCGGCGATCACGACCTCGATGCCAAGCCGTGTGAGAAGCCGGATTGCCGCGCCATTGATTTGCGGCGCCAGCACGTCGTTGACGCAGCCGGCGAGGAGCGCCACGCGTCCTTTGCGGCCAGATGGGCCGGCCGCCGCAAAAGTCTGTGCCGGCCGTGGCGGAGATGGCCGCTGCCACGGCGACAACCGCAGCATCGCCGAAAGCCGCTTCAAACCCAACGTACCGGCGAGCGGCGCAAACGGCTTGGCAAGCCGCGCCGCAAGAGCGGCGAGCGCAAATCGGCGCGGATACGGCATTACATTGGCGAGCAGAGCGCGCATGATCCGTTCCGCGATCGGCCGCCGATATGTTTGCTCGATGTGGGCGCGGGCCTGATCGACGAGGTGCATGTAATGCACGCCCGACGGGCAAGTCGTCATGCAAGCGAGGCAGGACAGGCAGCGATCGATATGGAGTGCAACTTCGGCCGTGGCTGGCCGATCGTGCTCCAGCATGTCCTTGATCAGATAAATGCGCCCGCGCGGCGAATCGAGCTCGTTTCCATCGAGCACATAGGTCGGACAAGTCGCGGTGCAAAAGCCGCAATGGACGCAGGCGCGCAGGATTTTTTCCGATTCTGCGGTATCGGGATTGGCAAGCTGCGCGAGGGTGAAGTTGGTCTGCATCGCGGATATTCACACGCCGGCCCACATGCGGCCGGGATTGAGAACGCCGTGCGGATCGAACCCTTTGCGTACGCGCTGGGTCAAAGCCGCAAGCGGCGCCGGCTCGGGCGCGAACACGTCGACCTTGGCGCGCACCGCGGTCGGCGCGCGAATGAGCGTGGCATGGCCGCCGGCCGCCGCGACAGCCGCATGCACCAGCGGCGCTTGCGCGTCGTCGCTGCGCGGCAAAGCCACCCAAACGAGGCCGCCGGCCCAATCGTAGAGGATTTCGGCGCCGGCTTTGTCGGCGAGCGCGCGGCCGATCTCCGCGCCGCGAGCCGGCGCCGTCGATATGCGCCAGATATCAGCGCCGCCCCTTCGACCCTTCGCCGCAAACGGTGCCACGTCGCGGATCGCGCGCCACAGCGCCCGCGACGACGCTTCGTCAAGGCTCGCGAGCGCGCCGAACGGGGCGAGCAGGTTTTCCAGTAGCGATTTGCGCTGCGCCACCGAAGGCGTCACACCCTCGAGCCGCAGCGCCGTAGCCGCGCTGCCCGCCGAAACTGTCTCGGCCACGTCGGCGGCGATCGTCACGGGCAAATGCGCCGCCGCCGAGACATCGCCGTAGGAACCCATCGCGGAAGCCATGACCTTGCTGGCAGCCGCGGCATCTCCGCCGAGCACAAGGATGGTTTGTTCGGTCTCCGCTCTCGGCAGCGTCTTGATAGTGACGTCGGTCATCGCCGCAAGCGTACCCCAAGAGCCAGCGATCAATTTGCAAAGATCATAGCCCGTGACGTTCTTGACCACCCGACCGCCGGACTTGAATGTTTCGCCGCGGCCGGAAACCGCGGAGAAGCCCAGGAAATGGTCGCGCGCGGCGCCTGACTTTATGCGCCGCGGGCCGGACAAATTCGACGCGATCACGCCGCCGATGGTCGCCGCGCCGGCTGCACCGCCCAATAGCGGCCCATAATCCATCGGTTCGAACGCAAGTTCCTGGCGTTTTTCCGCAACCAGGGCCTCGATCTCGTGAAGCGGCGTGCCGGCTTTCGCCGAGAGCACGAGCTCCTCGGGCTCGTAAAGCGTGACGCCCTTCAATGCGGACAGATCGAGCGTCGCGTCCCATTGCGCGGCCCGGCCGATCGCGCGCTTACTGCCGTGGCCGATCAGTTCGAGCGTCTTGCCCTGCGCGAGCGCCCAGCAAATCGCGTCCTCAACCTGTTTCGGATCGTGCGGCCGCAGCGGCTCACTCATCGCGAACACTCATTCGGCCGCCTGCGGTGCAGCGGCAGGGCTGGAGAATGCGGGCATGATCTCGTGCGCGAAACGCTGCAGCTGCGTCATCCCACCCGCGACTGTGAGCAGCAGATAATGCGCGCCGGCTTGCCGCAACTCTTCGAGCGTCGCGTGAATCTGGTCCGGCGTGCCAAACAGCGCGTGCGCCTCGGTGCCGCCTGCTTTATCGGCATAAGCAAGCACATGCGAACCCGGCTTGCCGGAGGCATCGGCGGGCGGGCGCGACACCTCTACCGTGCGTTTGGTGTAAGCGGCCTGGCGTTCCAGAGCCGCCACTCTGTCGGCTTCATCCTTGGCGACATAGAGCTGACGCGCCACCGCAACCTGCATCGGATCGAACGAAAGCCCATGCGCTTTGCGCTCGGCTTTGAAGAGCGCAATGCGTTCGGCGATCAGTTCCGGCGCGGCATATTGGTCGAGGATCAGGTTGAACCCGCGCGCCGCGGCGCGCCGGATCGAAGCGGCGCTGCCGGCGGCGACCCATAGCGGCGGATGCGGCTTCTGCGCCGGCGGCGGCTCGACCACGATATCTTCGAATCGCCAGAACCGGCCGCGATGCGAGAACCGGTCGCGCTCGGTGAAGGCGCGGACCATCACCTCAAGCGCCTCGTCAAACCGCGCTTCGGCCTCCTCGGGCGCGATCTGAAAACCCTTGAATTCGCTATGGCGATAGCCTTTGCCGATGCCGAGATCCAAGCGGCCGCCGGAAATCAGATCGAGCGTTGCCGCCTGTTCCGCGAGCAGCACCGGGTTGTGCCACGGCAGCACCATCACCGCCGAACCGAGGCGCAATCGCGTGGTGCGCATGGCAAGCGCGGTCAGCAGCATCAGCGTCGCCGAAACCTGGTTCCAGCCGGTGAAATGATGCTCGACCGAAAAGCTCGATACGAAACCGAGCCGCTCTGCCGCGACATTGAAGTCGAGATAATCGCGGAAGCCCTGCCCGGTCTCGGGGCCAAGATCGCCGCTATTTGCCTGCGCCGACGTGAACAGTCCGAATTTCATGAGGTGTATTCGTTGCTTGAGGCGAAAAATTTAAAACCGCGGCAAATCGGGAAACGCCACGCGTCCCGCATGCACATGCATGCGCCCAAGCTCGGCGCAGCGGTGCAGCGTCGGAAACACCTTGCCGGGATTGAGCAGGCTCTTGTCGTCGAAGGCGCATTTGAGCCGCTGTTGGTGATTGAGATCGGTCTCCGAAAACATCGTCGGCATCAGGTCGCGTTTCTCGACGCCGACGCCGTGCTCGCCGGTCAATACGCCGCCCACTTCGACGCAGAGCCGCAAAATATCGGAGCCGAATTGCTCGGCGCGTTCGAGCTCGCCGGGCTTGTTGGCATCATAGAGAATGAGCGGATGCAGATTGCCGTCGCCGGCGTGGAACACATTGGCGCAGCGCAAGCCGTATTTTACCGACAATTCCTGCATGCGTTTCAATACTAGCGGCAGTTTGGCGCGCGGTATCGTGCCGTCCATGCAGTAATAGTCAGGTGAGATGCGGCCGACGGCGGGAAAAGCCGCCTTGCGCCCGGCCCAGAACAACAGCCGCTCCGCTTCCGAATTGGAAATGCGGCAGGTCGTGGCCCGGCATTGGCGCGCAATCTCCTGGACGCGCTCCAGCAAATGATCGACCTCGGCCGCCGGTCCGTCGAGCTCGACGATCAGCAAGGCCTCGACGTCGAGTGGATAGCCGGCATGCACGAATTGCTCGGTGGCGTGGATTGCCGGGCGATCCATCATCTCCATCCCGCCGGGAATGATGCCGGCGCCGATGATCTTGGCCACGCATTCGCCGCCGTCCTCTGAAGCCGCAAAGCCGATGACCGCCGCGCGCGCGGTCTGCGGCCGTTTGAGAATGCGCACGGTCACTTCGGTGACGACACCGAGAAGCCCCTCCGAGCCGGTGATGATGCCCATGAGGTCATAGCCGCCGGAATCGAGATGCTTGCCGCCGAGGCGGAGGATCTCGCCGCTCATCAACACCAATTCGCAGCCGAGCACGTTGTTGGTGGTCATGCCGTATTTGAGGCAATGCACGCCGCCGGAATTTTCCGCCACATTGCCGCCGATGGTGCAGGCAATCTGCGACGACGGATCGGGCGCGTAATAAAAACCGGCGGCCTCAACCGCCTGCGACACCGCGAGATTGGTGACGCCGGGCTCCACCACCGCGATGCGGTTCTCGTAGTCGATCTCGCGAATGCGGTTGAACTTCGCAAGGCCAAGCAGCACGCCGTCGCCGAGCGGCAAGGCGCCGCCCGAGAGCGAGGTGCCGGCGCCGCGCGGCACGACCTTGATGCCCTCGCGGTGGCAGAAACCGAGCACAGCCGCCACTTGAGCGGTGGTTTCCGGCAGCACCACAACCATCGGCAGCTGACGATAGGCAGTCAGGCCGTCGCACTCGAACGGCCGCATCGCCGTTTCGGAGTCGATTACGCCCTCGCCGGGCACAATGCGCTTGAGTGCCGCGACGATCTCGGCGCGGCGCTTGAGGACGGCAGCATCGGACTGCGGCATCGTAAGCGCCATGTGATCCTCCCAAACGGTTCCGCTCGCATTATAACGCTATGTCGCAACCGAACGCATGCCTCCCCTGCGTTGATCGAGCCCGTCGACGTTGACAGGCTCCCCTGGGCTCGCTTCAACACTGGGCGTCATACATCCGCGCCGCATCCGCTGGCGCCGGCCCCGCATCTGGTAAAAGGGAAATACGGAATGACACGCACGCTTCTTGCGGTGGCTGCATTTATCGCCGCGACCGCCAGCTTCGCGATATTACAAAAAGCCGCAGCGCAGGACGTCGAGAAAGGTCAGCGCTCCTTCAACAAATGCCTGCCCTGTCACGCCATCGGGCCCGGCGCCGAAAACAAAGTCGGTCCGGAGCTTAACGGGCTCGATGGCCGCCAGGCCGGCACTGCCGCGAATTTCAACTATTCCGATGCCAACAAGAATTCCGGAATTGTGTGGAACGAGCCGACGTTCAAGGACTATATCCGCAATCCGCAAGCCAGGATCCCCGGCACGAAGATGGCATTCGCCGGCATTACCAATCCGCAGGAGATTGAGGATTTGTGGGCTTACCTCAAGCAATTCGACGCCAATGGCGAGGTCAAGAAATAGATCGCCGGCGCCGCATTGATCCGGCGCAAAACGAGCGTCGCCCGGCGAGATATACTAGGGTCAAAACTCATTATTTGCGCGGCCGCGACGCTAGGCATTTCGACCGCTGGCTAGGCGCGAGGAGCGATGTGATCTATACGATCATGAGCGACGAGCAACGACGCCACAGCGGCCGAAAGGCCCAGCGTCCCTTCGGGTTACGGCGAAAATCGCCGCCGGGTTCGTCGAAGGGCTCGACCGTATTGCCGATACGCTCTTCGCCCTTCTCCTGCCCGGCGTG
>DATAYT010000021.1:0-15334 GCA_036272395.1 Xanthobacteraceae bacterium | reverse complement strand
AGCAACTGCACCGCCCGAGTGCTCATATTTGAGCATGAAAGATTGTCGCGCGAGCCTAAAGGGAAAGGCCGGGGACTGCTACAAATTCTGATTTCACGCGACTTCGAAACCGGCGAGCCTCGATATAAGTTGAATGGCTCGGCGCATAGCTTCTTGACGATGTCAACCAGGGCCTCACCATTCGCGGCGGTAATGGCCGCAAATTGAGCTGGTGTTCATCGCGGCTTGATGCCGCGCGGAGCAGATAATCTGACGCGGCGGTCGATCCTCACATTCTCCGCTCCTCGACAGACCACGGCGGCGGGAAGCGGCGAGTCATCACTGGTTCTTTCTTCTGCATTTCGTTTTGTCCGCCGCTCATTGAACCGGTCGAGCAGCCGGGTTGGCCCTTGGTTCGATCCTCGCGCCAGACGTTTTTAGCTGCCTCAAAAGGAAATTGGCATGAAGCAATCGGCAATTGCTGCCGTGATTGAGCGCGACCTATTGCGGTCCAACGATAGCCCGTTAATCACAACCGTGCAGTGTTTCTCCTGCGGCCATGGAATGACCTATCGCAGGTCAAGATTTTGTAGTGACCGTTGCCGTGAATGGTTCGACGCCGGCAGTCCAGCTTATCAGTCAACTCGCATCGTCTACCGCGATCGCGCGGGCAATGAAATGAGGGTCGGAAGAGCGGGCCTTATGATCCGCTGTCCTCATTGTGCCAAAGAATTTGAAAGTAAGGGTTTGCGGTGTTGTTCGGTGGAATGCGAGCGCCGCCATCGTGATCGCAAGGACAACCTAGCAGCAATGGCCGAGGTCGGTATTGAGCCGGCCACCAAACGTCAGTGTGAGGCTTGTGGAATAAAGATTCCGAAGTGGCGCAATGGTCGGAGGGTATCGAGCAAAACGCGTTTCTGTTCTGCCCGGTGCCAACGCGCAACAGCAAAAACGGCCCAAGATACCCGGAATGCTGTTTTGGACGCTAAAACGTGAAAAAAGTGCCCGTAAAATGGGGGTTTTTGTGACGGCTAATTTTCAGTACATCGTCCGCGATAAGGAGGCGATTGGCTTCCTATTAAGCGCCGGGCCGAAGGGCGTCCGCGCATTTGATGCAGACGGTCGGTCGATTGGATTATTTGAGGATGAGCATCGAGCGGCAAAGGCCGTGTATGAGCAGAGGGCCCCAAATTCAATTGTATCGCCTTGAGTTTGGGCGCATGATTACGCGATGGAACACCGAGGCGTGCGCTACACCATTCGTACTGGGATCGAGCCGAACCTCTGGTCCATCTCCATTTATCCTGACGGTGTTGAATCGCGTGCGAACCGGGTTTACGGACCGCGCAAAGATGCAGAATTTCAAGCCCATTCCATGATTGATGGGTGGCTGCAAAGAAATCGCGGGCAATCGAAACCAAATGTCGAACGAAAGTAAATCGACGAATGAGGATCGCTTCGCCCGGCAAGATCAGCAAAGTTATGGCGGCTGGTCTTCCGCATTCACCATTGCTGTGATCGTGGTCGTCCTCTGTATTGTCGTTCTTGTTTATTATCTAATGTCCTAAACGCTGCCGATACAAAGGCCCGCCCAGGTCGGATGTTTACCTCGATGCGGTTACTCCGCGATTGCCAGCGCGCCAAAGGGGTCCTCCGGTTGAGGAAGCGGCCCAAGCGTTCGTATATGTCGGAAAATCGTTCCAAGCATAGATGGCTCTTCCGTCCCGATTATCTCTAGATCGGCTAACAGCCACGCCTCTACCTGCCACGCAAGATCGATAATCGTTTGTGGCTGATGATCTAGCATTGCCTTAGCAACGTCCCACCGCTCGTCACAAAGACGATCCGCTTCGGTTTGGCCGTACTCGTCTACGTCCTCGTCGTCATGAGGCGTTTCTTTGATGATTTTACTGTGAAGCGTATTGAGTTCTTCACGACGGGGATCGTCGTAATTCATGGCACGGTATTGTTTGCGGGTGACGCTACTTGCTGCGTAAAATCGCCTGTCGATTTCAGCGCTGTGCTGTGACTCCCGCGCGTGAATTTCTAGGAACCATGCACGAACGCGCACAAATCGCTCAATCAGATCAGGTGGCAGAGTACATGCGGACGAAACCGTGGCCGACACGGTAAGTGCGGGGACGCTAAGCGCCGGCAATACGGCTGCGCTAATTACGAGAGAGCGTCTGGATAAGTTCGACATTGGTATTCCCCTCCATTGAAGTGACTCCTATTCCCGACAGCTGCCGGCCGCCGAGTCACGCTTTGCGGAATGAGGTGTTCATGTCGCGCGTGTGTCGCGTGGAGTTGCCGGAAGATTTCGGGAATGCCCGGAAATGCCCGGAAACAAACGCGAACAAAACGCAACATGACGCGACATGAGTATTTTCGAGGAGGATCAGCAAATCGCCATAAGGCGTTGATTTTGCGTGCTGTTGTTTAAGCGCGCAGATTGATGCGCCGCAACTCGTCGGGGCGCGGCTCAGTGGGGCAGAACTGGTGGGGTTCGTAATGCCGACGGCTGCGGCCGCGGCCCTGCCGCGTGTAAACAACAAAAGCGCCGTTCGGCGACAACACGGGATCGACATCCATCTCCGATGCCGTGAGCTTGGTGGTGCCGCCGGGGCGCTCGATGAAAATACTTCCAGCGTCGCTGTAAACGCGTGCCCGCTGACAGTGCGCCGTGACCGTGCCGGTCAGCAGTCCAAGGAGGGCCAAAGTATGTTTCATGTTTTGGCTTGATGAAAATCGAGACGCTCGCCCCGCGGCCATCTTGGCACGGCACGCGCGGAGCGGCTATCAGGGTAGGGACAACATCGCCAACCCGGGCAGCAACGAATGGCCAAGCTCAACCTTTCAGTCGCAGTGGGCGACTATGACCGCACCCGCGCTTTGATCGACGGCAGCGTTCAGATCGACGGCGTCGATCCGGTCTATATGACGCTCGTCCCTGAAGAGATTTTCTTTCGCGCCTTCCGCGCTGCCGAGTTCGATATCTGCGAACTGTCGCTATCGAGCTACACGGTCAAGACCGCGCAAAACGACTGTCCCTATATCGCCGTGCCAGCTTTCGTTTCGCGCGCCTTCCGGCATACCTCGATCTATGTCCGCACCGACCGGATCAAGAAGCCGCAGGATCTCAAGGGCCGCAAAGTCGGCGTACCGGAATATCAGCTGACCGCGAATGTCTGGGCGCGGGCTTTTCTTGAGGACGATTACGGCGTCAAGCGCTCCGATATCCATTGGATTCGCGGCGGCATCGAACAGGCCGGCCGACCGGAAAAGATCAGCGTTAAGCTGCCGCCTGGGGTGCGGCTCGATAATGGGCCGGCCGGTGCGACCATTTCTGCGCTGCTCGAGGCCGGTGAGATCGACGGCTTCATCGCGCCGCGACCGCCGAGGCTGGTCGAAAAGGGCCATCCTCACATCGGCTGGCTATTTCCCGATCCCACGACGGTGGCGAAAGATTATTTCAAGCGCACCGGGTTTTTCCCGATCATGCACGTCCTCGGTATTCGCCGCGATCTTGCGGAAAAACATCCCTGGCTCCCCGGCGCGGTGTACAAAGCCTTCGAACAAGCCAAACACGCCGGTCTCCAAAAACTTTCCGATACTTCGGCGACCAAGGTCACTTTGCCCTTTGTCGAGGAGCGCCTTGCGGAAGCGCGCGCACTGATGGGCGATGATTTCTGGTCGTATGGCGTCGAGGCAAACCGCAAAGTGCTCGACTATTTCCTGGCGCAGCACCACGGCGAAGGATTGTCATCGCGTCGCGTGCAAGTCGACGAACTGTTCCATCCCGCGACTTACGAGACGTTCAAGTTGTAGGCGGCCTCCGCGGCGGAGAAACTCCTCCGCTCATTCCCCGCGCAAGCGGGAATCCAAAGAAACAGGCTGGGTCCCCGCTTTTGCGGGGACGAGCGGAGCATGTACTGAAGGCGCTAACTCGCCCCGCGCGTCATGGCCGCGGTCATGGCAGCGGTGTAGCCCGGTTCGACGCGCACATCGACGACGGCGACCTGACCCTCATCTACTGCGGCAATCGCTTTTTGCAGAACGCCGGGAAGATCGCCTGGCTTGGTCACCGGACCAAATCCGGCGGCGCCTTGCGCTCGGCCCATGGCGGCCAGATCGACTTCCGGGTCCGCCATGCGCTGACCGATCCACTTGTTTTCGATCGGGCGATTGCGAGTCCGCGCCATGCGCTCCTGGTGCAGCTCGTCATTGTAGAAGGAGCGGTTATTGGCAAGAACGAACAACAGTGGAATCTTGTAATGCACCGCGGTCCAGACCGCGGTGACACCCATCAGAAAATCGCCGTCGCCGCAGATCGCGACTGGCAGGCGTCCCGAACCCTTCAGCGCCAGCGCGGCGCCGACCGAAATGCCGGGGCCGCCGCCGACCCCGCCGCCACCGTCCGAACCGACGTAATCGAGCGGGTGGCGGAACGTCAGCCAGCTGTCATCCCATGACAGCGGGAGGTGCGTAAAGGTCACCGCGCGATCGCCGAGCACTTCGCGCAAGGCGCGGGCAATGTGCTCGTTCGTGAAGCCTGCCGGCTCTTTGTTTGACGTCCCCCGCCGCGACGGCAGCGCGTGCGGCTTCGCGGTTTTGCCGATCGCTTTGACGAGTTCGCCTAGGACAACATCCGAATCAGCGGACAACAAGAGATCCACCGGCGGCAGTCCCTGGTAATCCATGCTCCAGCCATTGTGAATGCGATGATCCAGTGAGATCTGGATCACTTTCACCGCCGGCGAGGGGCCGAAAGCGCGCAGCGCGCCGGCAAGGTCGACCCAATCGAGGCTGAGCACGACGTCGACGTTCTTTAAACCGTCAACGCTATCCGGCGTGATCGCGCGCGGCGAACCAACATAAAGAGCATGATCGGTCGGGAAGCTCGCGCCGATCTTGAGATCGGTGACGACGCGCGCGTTGAGAGCTTCAGCAAGCGCGACCCGCGCGTTCCAAGCCTCTGTGCTGCGCGACGTCCGGCCGGCGAGCAGCAAGACCTGCTTTGCGCCTTCGAGAATATCCGCGGCTTGGTGGATCAATTCGGCGGGCGCCGCTGTCGCAACTTGCGGCATGTAGCGTGCCACATCGATAGGCGGCAGCGGTTCGGCAACCTTCGCTTCCTGCAGTTCAGCGTCGAAATTGATGTAGACCGGACCGAATGGTGCGGTGTTCGCAATCCAGGTGGCGCGCAAAATCGCTTCGCGCGCCGCCCCCGGCGATGACGGCTGGTCGTCCCATTTGGTGTATTCGCGCACCAGGGCGCCCTGATCGCGCGCGGTGTGGATCCAATCGATCCAGGGCCGGCGCTTGGCCGCGTCGACCGGCCCGGTGGCGCCGAGCACGATGACCGGCATGCGGTCGCACCAGGCGTTGAACATCGCCATGGTCGCATGCATCAGGCCGACATTCGAATGCACGGCCGTGACCATGGCCTTGCCCGTGACCTTGGCATAGCCATGCGCGATGGCGACCGCGGCTTCCTCATGCAGGCAGAGCAGCATCTGCGGCTTGGTATTGCCCAGATAATTGACGATGCTGTCGTGCAGCCCGCGATAGCTCGCACCCGGGGTGAGCGCGATATAGGGAATATCGAGCGCGCGCAGCGCATCCGCGATCACATCGCTGCCAAAACCGGGCGCGTTGACGCCAGCCGGCGTCGGACGTTCGACCCGGGCCACGGCGGGGTCGGCGTCGTTGGCTTTGGCGCGTGCGGTCGCAGAAAGGGGCGGCGTCATGTCGGGATTCCTTTGGGAACTTGCTTGGCGGCGTCATCCAACCGGATCGCTGAGCATTGCACAATGCGGTTGCGCGCGCTCGATTGCGGGTCATGACCCTTGACGCAAACGGGCGAGGAGCTTCACGCCGGGATAGCCATCGGCCGGCTCGATGCCGAATTTGCGCTGGTAATTGAGCACGGCAAGGCTCGTTGCGTTGCCGATCCGGCCATCGGCGCCACCGGTGTCGAAGCCGAGCGCGGTCAGACGGCGCTGAAGTTCCTGGACCTCGCCCAGGGTGGGCGGCGGCTCGCTATCAGGAAATTGCTGGACAAAAGACGGACGGCCGACACATCGATCGCCGAGATAGCAAAGACCAAGCGCATAACTCAGCGCCGGATTGTAGCTGCGTGCGGCGAAAAAATTTGCGCCGACAAGGAAGGCAGGGCCACCCGCAACCGGCAGCCAAGCACGCGCCGTGGCGCTCGGCTGCGGGAAGGGCTCGCCGTCCGCGCGCGCTACACTGAGCGCCTGCCAATTGGCGTAACTGCGCGAGGCGGTGCCGCTGATTGGCCGCTTCATGCGTACTTCGTAACCCCAATGCTCGCCACGACGGTAATTGCCGCGTTCCACGAAATAGCGCGCGGTCGTGGCGAGCGCGTCGTCCGGCGGACCATAGGGTGAGATTTTGCCGTCGCCGTTATAGTCGACGCCGAGATGCAACCAGACTTCCGGCATCCATTGCGTATGGCCCATGGCGCCGGCCCAGGAGCCAACCATTTCTTCTGGCGTGCTCCAGCCGCGCTGAATGATGGTCAAGGCATTGATTAATTCGTTTTCCCAATAGCCGCGGCGGCGCGGCTCGGCCCAGGCGAGCGTCGCCAGTGACGGAATGACCGGCCGCATATGGTTCTTCTCGACGAGGGGATCACCAAACGCGGATTCGATGCCCCAGACGCCGAGCATGAATGAAGCCTCGACGCCGAAATCACGCTCAATGCGTGCAAGCAATGCTGCATATTCTTTCGCTTTGAGTTTGCCGGCCTCGATCCTCCAATCCGAAGCGGCGCGGTTGAGATATTGCCAGAGCTGCTGATTGAGCTCTGGCTGATTGCGGATGGCATTGACGCCCGTCATGTCGGGCAGCACACCGCGCATCACCCGCGTGTAGGTTTCCTCGCTGATGCCGCGAGCGGCAGCTTTGCTACCGAACGCGGCGAGCCATTGCTCGAAGCCGATCTCTGCGTGTGCGGTGGGCCGCGACAGCGCGGCGGCTGCGCCGGCAAGACCGGCCAGCAAGTTTCGCCGGGTAAGGTGGGGCAGCGCTGTCGTCGTCGCCATCACGATTTATCTTACCGCCGCTTATATGCGGGTGTGGCAGGAATTTGTGGCGTCGGTAACGGCCGCTATTGATGGGCAGCTTGAACCTGATCAGGAATGCCCAATTTTGTAATCAGGCCGTCGAGGCTGGTGGCAAAACTCTCGATGTTAAAGTTGAGCGGATCGTCGTGACCATTGACGATCTGCGCATCGATCGCGGCATGGAATGCGGGGGTGAGCCAGCGTTCGGCGCGCACGCTCGCAATCACATAGAGGAGCGCAAGCCTGTCATATTGCGCGGCCGTAAAAGCCGGATCGGGCGAGCGCGCGTCATTGCGCCGTCCGCGGCCTGGCGCGCTGCGGCGCGGCTGAATCATTTCGTTGTGCAGGAACAGTCCCTTTAGCGCGCCGCCGAATTCCGCCGCTTGCTCGAACTTGGTCTCGCGCCACGGGATCGAATAATCATGCGCCAACAAAAGCTCGCCGGTGCGGTTGATGACGACATGAGCTTTGCCCCAGCCATCATGGCATTCGAAGTTTCGCAGATCGTTGACCTTGCCGCCGCCGTCGATGTCATCCGGGAAGGAGCGACGGCCGAAATTCGGTCCGCTGGTGTCATGGATGACGAAATAGCGCGCCATCGGCGCGGCAAGGTCATTGTCATGGGCGCGCGACACCGGCAGCCAGAGAAAATCGCCAAACTCGCCCTCCAGTCCGAGCGCGAGCGTGGAGAGATAATCGCTCAGCGTGGCGCGCGAGGGCAGTCCAGTCGTTTGTCCAATGCGTTCGGCCAAGGCGTGCGGCAGGCTCTGCAAAGGCGGTTCGAGATTGCGCGACGAATCCATGCCGCGCATTAAGCACATTGCTTGCTCAACGGGCGTGCCGGCGAAGCTCAATGTCTCGCTGTCGAACGCGCATGCTCCCATGCTTTTGATGAAGAAAAGCGGGCGAAAATGATCCGGCTTGCAGTCGGCAAGCACGGCATCGAGCGGCGCGAGCACGATAGGGCCTGCAAGCACCGCGGCGCACAGCAACTCATAAATTTTGCGAGACACGCGCACGCGTCAAATCCCAATATTGAGACTCGATAATTATCGCGAGCAATGCGCGCTGTGCCAAGCTGTGCTTGAGTATATTTGAAGTGAGATCGTCAGGATGAATAAATATTCAGCTTAAATTCATAAAGCTGCCGAGCCGCGAACAAAGCTCAATCTTTAGCCCGCTCGACATAACTGCCGTCCGCGGTCATCACCACGATCTTGGTCCCCGTGGTGACAAAAGGCGGGACCATGGTGCGCACGCCGTTCGAGAGCAAAGCGGGCTTGTAGGACGAAGCGGCGGTCTGTCCTTTTACCGTAGGCTCGGTCTCGACCACTTCCAGCACCGCTTTGGGCGGCAGTTCGATGGCGACCGGCATGCTCTCATGCAGGCTGATGGTCACCTCCATCTCGGGCTGCAAATAGGCAGCCTGGTCGCCGATGATATCGGCCGGCACGGCAACCTGGTCGTAGCTTTCCATATTCATGAAATGGAAACCGTCGCCGTCCTGATACATGTATTGGTGCTTGCGGTCCTCGACGAAGGCGCGCTCGACCTGGTCGGTGGTTTTGTAGCGCAGCGAAACCTTGACCCCGTCGCTGATGCGGCGGACGTCGAGCTGAGTGACCGGAGTACCCTTGCCGGGATGGATGTTCTCGGCGGCCACAACGACCCCGAGTTTACCGTCGATTTCGACGATATTTCCTTTGCGCAATGAACTGGCGATGACTTTCACGGCGTCCTCAATATCAATGGCCTATGGTTCGGCTTTTGGATTTCGGGCGCACCATACTGATCTTGAGCCTTCACGCTAGTTATTTATTGCCGCCGGACAAGGAACATGCTGGACAGGACCATGCTAGGCGTTCCGCCATCGTCGTCGCCGTTCTGGACCCGCGAAATTCACGCCGGCCGCCGGCCGGTCCTGCTGGCTCGGGGCCGCATTGTGGCGAGCTTACGCGCTTGGTTCGTCGCGCGCGACTTCGTCGAAGTCGAGACCGCGAGCTTACGGATCTCGCCCGGTAACGAGACCCATCTGCATGCCTTCGCCACGTCGCTCATAACGACCGACGGCAGCGCGGCGCCGTTCTATCTGCGCACGTCTCCGGAATTTTCCTGCAAGAAGTTATTGGCCGCCGGCGAGCAACGCATCGTCGAATTCGCCAGATCGTTTCGCAACCGCGAGCGTGGCGCGCTGCATCATCCCGAATTCACGCTGCTCGAATGGTACCGCGCCGGCGAGCCGTATGATGTACTGATCGACGATTGCATCGCAATCGTGCGTGAAGCGGCGCATGTCGCGCAAATGCGGCGGTTCAGCTTTCGCGGCTGCGCATTTGATGCATTCGCCGAGCCCGAGCGGCTTACAGTCGCACAGGCTTTCGCGCGCTTCGCCGATATCGACATTCTCGCGACGCTCGCGGGCGAGACGGCGGATCGCGATCGCTTCGCGCGCGCGGCGCAGAATGCCGGCGTTGGGGTCGCCGAGGACGATCGCTGGGCCGATATATTCAGCCGCGTCTTGGTCGAGCGGATCGAGCCCAATCTCGGCATCGGCTGCGCCACGATTCTTGACGAATATCCCGCCGTGCTTTCAGCCCTGGCCAGGCGCACGCACGATCCTCGCCTGGCGGAGCGTTTCGAGATTTATGTCTGCGGCGTGGAACTCGCCAACGGCTTTGGCGAACTGACCGACCCAGTCGAGCAGCGCCGTCAGCTTGAGCGGGAAATGGCGGAGAAGGAGCGCCGCTACGGCGAGTGTTACCCGATCGATGAAGACTTTCTCTCCGCGCTTGCCCAGATGCCGCAGGCCTGCGGTGTGGCGCTCGGGCTTGACCGGCTGGTCATGCTGGCGACTGGCGCGTCGCGGATCGACCAGGTGCTCTGGACACCGCTCGACGATCCGTCGCAATAAACGAGCATTGCCAACGCCGCGTCAGGTCTTTTCCGCGCGGCAATAAGGAACGAGGTCGGCCATGCCGGCAGGAAATAAAGCACTGCGCAGCGCGTCTGCGCTCGTTGAGGCGCAGCTGATAAAACCGGAACGGCTGGTCGCGCTGAAAAATGTCGCGTCACGCTATGCGGTGGCGATCACGCCGGCGGTCGTCGATCTGATCGACGGTGCTGACCCGCGCGATCCAATCGCGCTGCAATTTGTTCCCGATGAGCGCGAGCTGGAAACTCATGCGGAAGAAAGCGCCGATCCGATCGGCGACGCGGCGCACAGTCCGGTCCCGGGCCTGGTGCACCGTTATCCGGATCGCGTGCTGCTGAAAGTCGTCAATGCCTGCGCGGTCTACTGCCGTTTCTGCTTCCGACGCGAAATGGTCGGGCCGGGGCGCGGCGCGCTCACAGGCAAGGCGCTCGCCGCCGCGCTCGACTACATCGCCCGCGCGCCGAAAATTTGGGAAGTGATCCTGACCGGCGGCGATCCGCTTGTGCTGCCGCCGCGCCGTTTAAAAGACCTGATGACGCGGCTTGCGGCGATCGACCATGTGAAAGTCATCCGCCTGCATACCCGCATTCCAGTCGTGGCGCCGGAACGCGTCACGCCCGCGCTTTTGCGCGCGCTGCGCACCGGCAAGGCGACCTATATCGTGTTACATGCCAACCACCCGCGCGAACTGACCGAGGAAGCGCGTGCCGCGTGCGCGCGCGTGGTCGACGCCGCCATTCCCATGTTGTCGCAGTCGGTGCTGCTGCGCGGCGTGAACGATGACGTGGAAACGCTCGGCGCCCTGATGCGCGCACTGGTCGAATGCCGGATCAAACCCTACTACCTGCACCATGCCGATCTCGCGCCGGGCACGGCGCATTTGCGCACGTCGATCGTTGAAGGCCAGGTTTTGATGCGCGCGCTGCGCGGCCGCTATTCAGGGCTATGCCAGCCGCAATACGTGCTCGACATTCCGGGCGGACACGGCAAATCGCCGATCGGGCCCACTTATCTGAGTGCCGACGGAAGTCAGATTACCGATTTCAAAGGCGCGCGGCACGTTTATCCGCCGCGCAATTCCGGCTAAAGCGAAATGGGAATCACAATTTCGCTTTAGCTTGTTATTTGAGCATGGTCTTTTCCGAAAACCGGCATCCACTTTTCGGGATCATGCTCTAAGCCGCGATGTCCTCGCGTGGCGCAAAGAATACTGCGGTCTCGAATTCATAGCTGCAGCTTTGGCAAGACCAGGTGTGGCGCACGCAGCGGTCGTTGAAATATTCAGACCAGTCGGGAGCGAGCAGCCACTCGCCGCATTGGGGGCAATGGTTTTTGCTGTATGTGGCCAAGCGGGGTGCTGCCGTCTCGGCATGCAGAGCCATGATTCAGTCCTCCCTGAACCCGAACCACCCTCTGCCCAGAACACAGGCTAAAGACATTCCGTGGCGGCGGCAAGACTGATTTGCGTCGATACGGTGGGCGATTCACGAAAATTCGCGCTGCATTGCAGCAGCTTTTTAGATTTTAAAATTGTGCGATGCGCCAGCGGGCAATTTGATTCAGATCAAGGTATGCGGCGCCCGTCTTGCCGAAAAAATGCGGAACGCGGGCGCGTTTTCAAAAAGGAGGAGCGCCAATGAAATTATCGCTGTCGATACTTGCCCTTTTAGCCTCAGCAGTGACGCTTGCCGCCCCAGCCCGCGCGCAGAACTATCCGTGGTGCGCAATCTATAGCGGGGGTGCCGCGGGCGGAGGGACAAATTGTGGTTTTGTCAGCTTCGAGCAGTGCATGGCGACGGCCAGCGGTTTGGGCAGCTTCTGTTACCGGAACACACAATTCGTGCCGCCGCCCGGCCCGCATCCGCAGCGGCGCTACTATCCGTACTGACGGTTTTGCTGCCGCCGAAAAATACCGCTTGCAGACGGAGGACTGCTAAGCCGGCGCGAGCGCCGGCGAGGCGAGTTCCAAGACCTCAGCGTGGGGCGACACGTTGAGCACAACGCCGCACCAATTACAGTCGAAGCTGGGAAAGACGGAACTCAAATTGTCCTTTGAAGGCGTCCGCCTGAACTGCATCGGCAAGCCACAGAACGGGCAGTGCGGGTGCGGAGCGTCGGCGTCCATGCGCCGAGCCATAGCCTTGTGTGGTTAATTGAAGGTAAACGGCGCGGCTCCGGCAATCCCACGCGCGATTGAATATTCTCGACTCTGCAATCGCCGGTAAACCTCAAGGCATTCCCCTGGAACCCCTCGGTTGGCCTGCCTCTTCGCTTGATCCGTCGGAACAAATGCCCAATTGCTGCGTTTTTGCTTCATTCAAGCCCCGGTGAGCGGGGCTTTTGTTGTGGTGATCGCAATGATCGAAACATCCGACTTCTTCCAGGACCAAGTCCAGCAGTGCAGAAAACTCGCCGCGGACGCGCATGACAAAAACGATCGAGAGTTTTGGCAGCGCTTGGCACATCGCTGGGAGGGATTGTTGCGAGCCCAGCGGCACGATGGCAACGGCGTCGAAACCGTACAAAAAGTCAGATTCGAACGTCCGATATTCACCAAGCGGCGCCGCGCCGCCTAGCGTGGCCGTGTCCCCGTAGAAGTCACAGTAGCTAACGCACCGGCTTTTCCGGCGAAGTGTACGCGTTCCCCAATCTTATTGTCAGTTGCAGTGCCGGTTTGGACCGCCAACGAACGACGCGACCCGAGCGTGCTTCCGCGTGTTGCTGCCCCGGAGTCCGACGCGCGCCGTTGAAGCTGAACTTGGCGGCGGCAAGGCTTACCCAAGATATTGCACCAATTTCAATGCATTGCGCACCTTGGGCCCGCTGTTGAGGTCCATCTATCAGCCACAATCATGGACTATCAGCCACAATTCGTCGACGCGGGGGAAAAAATGAAGTTTCCGCTTTTTGCGCTCAGCTTTGTCACTGCGGCGGTCGTCTCTGTCTCAACCGCCCAAGCCCAAAATTATCCTTGGTGTTCGATGGTGGATTTGGGCGACGAAATCCTCAATTGCGGGTTCGACAGCCTTGAACAGTGTAAGGCCAGTCTCAGCGGCGGCGGCGATACATGCATCCAAAATAATACCTATAAGCGACCTCCGCCCGAGAGCGTCAGCGCGGAAGGCGCCAGCGCACCTGCTCAAGCTCCCTTACCGCCCGCAAAGAAAGCACAACGTCATTCAACCGCACCGCCCGCTCAGGGGAGCGCCCCCCGGCGCGGGGCTGAGCCGCTGAACGTCAACGGTCCTCATCCTCGGCCGCCGCGCGTCGGCCAACTTCCTCGACAAAAAAACTTGGCTCGCCGGGAAGCCTAGTCTGGGATACAGTCGTGGCCGGGCGTATGTTATTTCTCGGGACCGCAATTGGCGCGGAGAAACAGCATGACAAAACTAGCGCGGATCGCGGTCGCCGCGGCCCTATTGCTTGGCGGAACTTCGCTCGCGACGGCAAAAACGCGAGGAGTGGCCGCGCCGCACGGCAATCCAATTCATCCCGGCATTAACGAGACAACGTCGAGTCGCACCGCAGCGAACCCGTACTATCGCTTGTCCGACCCGTACTACGATTATTCCGATCCATATCACGGCTTATACGACTTCTTTGCCGTGCCGCCTTACGTTCCGGGTTACACCTACGGCCACGTGAGAATGCGGCTGCGGTGAGCCCGCCGATAAAGCTGGACCGCTCGCGCCGCCGTCGGACGACTTCAAATTCAAAATACGGGGCAGGCATTGTGCCTACCGATCGTGAGCCCAATTCAGGGCGGGCGAATATTTTGCAAGCAAAACCGCGCATTCGAAGGGGAAAAGACGGCTAGAATTTTAGCGTCGAATTGCTCGATGAGGGGAAAGATCAATGACTGACGAAGTGCATGAAGTGCGCGAACTGAGCGTGGACGAAGTCGAAGCCGTTAGCGGTGGTTCGCAATATCCAATGCCCTATCCGGATGGGCCATTTGGGCCTCGTTAATTAGCCCGACGAACGGTGCGCCGGCCACTCTCGCCGCTCTTATTTGACCGTTGAGCGTGCTCGGCAACGCCACTCGGAAAAACACTGCACGCAGCGCATGTGCGTCGCTGAGCGCGCGATGCATCGCGCCACCGCGCATTGGCGCGCCTTTGTTGTAAGACAAGCGCGTACCGAAGCCAGCCCGGTTTTCGTTGGCGGCGGCGGCGAGCCGGCTGACCTTCCGGTACAGCAGCCGACCAAATACGACCTGGTCATCAACCTTAAGACCGCCAAGTCACTGGGCTTGACCATCCCCGAATCTTTCTTATCGCGCAAATTGCGCGAAGGCTGCAACTTCGCGCTCAATCTCGGACAATCACCGGATATCGGCCTGGATGCGTGACGCCTCGATCCTGAATATGCGATGCGCGAACTTCAAAAGAGAGCTGGTTTTCGTACGGTGCTCGGTGTGCCGCTCCTGCGAGATGACATCCCGATTGGTATTTTAAGCGTGAACCGCACAACTGTGAGACCGTTCACCGACAAGCACATTGAGCTTGTGACAGCCTTTGCAGACCAGGCGGCGATTGCCGTCGAAAACGTGCGGTTGTTCGACGAAATCCAGGAAAAGAGCCGGCAACTCGAAGTCGCGAGCCAGCACAAGTCGCAATTCCTCGCCAATATGAGCCACGAGCTGCGCACGCCGCTCAACGCCATCCTGGGCTACACCGAACTGATGGCGGACGGCGCTTACGGCGAGCCATCCGAGAAGATGCTCGGCATACTCAAACGCCTTGAGGCCAACGGCAAACACCTGCTGGGCTTGATCAATGACGTGCTCGACCTGTCGAAGATCGAAGCCGGCCAACTGGTACTCGAACTGTCGGATTACTGCATTCAGGATATCGCGCAGACCGTTCGCAGCACGCTTGAGCCGCTGGCGGCCGACAAAAAGCTCGCATTCAAAGTCGAGGTCGCCTCACAACTGCCGCCAGGGCACGGCGACGGTCGCCGCTTGACGCAAGTCCTGATCAATCTCGTCGGCAATGCGATCAAGTTCACCGATGCCGGCGAAGCCGCCATCAAGGCCAGTGCTAACAACGGCTCATTCACCGTGAAAGTCTTGGCGCAGGGCACCGGCCAATCGCTTGATGCGGCGCGGCGCGGCGATGCCGATGTGGTGCTCGTTCACGACAAATCAGCGGAAGAAAAATTTCTCGCCGAAGGTGAGGGCGTGAAACGCTTTCCTGTGATGTACAACGACTTTGTCCTAATCGGTCCGAAAGACGACCCTGCCGGCATTAAGGGTATGAAGGATGTCGCCAAAGCTTTTCAGATCATCAAGGAAAAGCAGGCATGTTTTGTCTCACGCGGCGACCATTCC
>DATAYT010000020.1:0-2592 GCA_036272395.1 Xanthobacteraceae bacterium | reverse complement strand
TCCGCTGGGCTGGGGCTTCGCCACCGCGCTCGGCGCGCAACACGCGCGGCCGGGCGTGCCGGTCGTGGCCATTTCCGGCGATGGCGGATTCTTGTTCACCGCGACCGAGCTTGCCACCGCGATGCGTCACAAAATTCCGCTGACAACGATCGTGTTTAACGATTTCGGCTACGGCAATGTGCGGCGCATCCAACAGGAACGCTATGGCAATCGGCAGATCGGCACCGATCTTTGGAATCCGGATTTCGTCACCTTCGCCAAAAGCTTCGATGCCGCGGCGGAGCGCGCGACCACGCCGGAACAATTGCGCGCGGCGCGCTTGTGATTGTGTGCCGGCAGTTCGGCGAGGAGAGCTTTCAGGATCGGCTTGGCGTCACCGGTCAGCGCCACCGCCGGTTTATGCAGCCGATTGTGTTCCTTCGGGTCGGCATCAATCCGAATGATTCCGAGATCGCGATCGACGCCCCAATGCGTTATGGGCCAGAGCAGCCGCGTGCCGACCGCGAGCACGGCATCAGCTTCTCCCCACAGGTCGCGCCCGAGTGGCAGCGTGACGCTCAACGGATCGCGGCTGTCGAGAACGCCGCGGCCGCGGCGAAAACCGAGCACCGGCGCCTGCAGCATGGTGGAAAGCGCGGTCACTTCATCGGCCGCGCCTTGCGCGCCGCCGCCGCAGATGATCAAGACGCGCTTGGCGGCGCCGAGCCGCTTGGCGGCGCGGCGGATTGCCGCCGCATCGATTTTCGGCGGCGGGATCGGCAACGGCTCTCGCACCGTCACCGGCGCCGATCGGCTCCAGACATCCATCGCGCATTCGATCGCCGCCGGACCGGGCCTACCCATGCGCATGGCGCGCAAGGCCAAAGCCGTCCCGCGCGAGGCGCCTTGCGGCTTGGCGATGCGCCCGACGTGATCGACCAGCCGCTTGATGATGCCGGTCTGGTCCCGGATCTCGTGCAGATGGCCGAGCCCGCGCCCGATGTCGTCGTGTGGAATTTGCCCGATCAGCGCCAGGACCGGCGCGTTCATGGAATAAGCCGTGAGCAGCGCCGCCGCCGAATTGAGAAAGCCCGGGCCCGGCACCACCGCATAGGCGGCGGGCTTGCCGGTTGCGAGCGCGGCTCCGAGCGCCATATAGGCGGCGCTTTGCTCGTGGCGCGTGTGGATGGTGCGGAGCCGGTCGGAAAAGCGGAACAGCGCGTCGAACAAGGGGTCGTTTTGCAGACCGGGCAGGGCATAGATCGTATCGAGGCCGTGGGCCACCAGCGTCGCAATCACGGCGTCGGCCGTCGTCATTTCGGTCGCCGCGAGGCTGGTTTTGCTGGTCGATTTCCGCTTCATTTTCTTCGGCTGCGCCGAAGTGTGCAGATCGCCGCCGTCTTGTCGAGGCGGGCAATCGCCGGCGCTATCGCCCAGTCTGTGGCAACGCTTGACAAAGCGAGCGCGGCCATGCGCTTGTGCGCCGCCTCTCGTCGATTTTCGGAATGAGCATGCATCGCTATCGCACCCATACCTGCGGCGCGCTCCGCGAGGCCGACATCGGTGCGGAGGTCCGCCTGTCCGGCTGGTGCCATCGCATCCGCGATCATGGCGGGGTGCTGTTCATCGATCTGCGCGACCATTACGGCATCACGCAAGTGGTCGCCGATCCCGACAGCGCGGCGTTCAAGACAGCCGAGACGCTGCGCTCGGAATGGGTGGTGCGGGTCGACGGCAAGGTGCGGCGCCGGCCGGACGGCACCGAAAATCCCGACCTGCCGACCGGCGCGGTCGAAGTCTATATCCGCGAGATCGAGGTGCTGGCTCCTGCCGCCGAGCTGCCGATGCCGGTATTCGGTGACCAGGAATATCCAGAAGATATAAGGCTCAAGTACCGTTTCCTCGACCTGCGTCGCGAGCACTTGCATCGCAACATCATGAAACGCGGCGAAGTCATCGATTCCATTCGCCGGCGCATGAAGGCGCAGGGCTTTTTCGAATTCCAGACGCCGATTCTCACCGCCTCGTCGCCGGAAGGCGCGCGCGATTATCTCGTCCCGTCGCGGCTGCATCCCGGCAAGTTCTACGCGCTGCCGCAGGCGCCGCAGCAGTTCAAGCAGCTGATCATGGTGGCGGGCTTCGACCGCTACTTTCAGATCGCGCCGTGCTTTCGCGACGAGGACGCGCGCGCCGACCGCTCGCCCGGCGAGTTCTATCAGGTCGATATCGAAATGAGCTTCGTCACCCAAGACGATGTTTTTGCCGCGGTCGAGCCAATGCTGCGCGGCGTGTTTGAGGAATTCGCCGACGGCAAGCCGGTGACGCAAAAATTTCCGCGCATTCCCTACAACGAGGCGATTGCTAGATACGGTTCCGACAAGCCGGACCTTCGTAACCCGATCGAGATGCGGGACGTCTCGGATATTTTCCGCGGTTCGGGTTTCAAGATCTTCGCCCGCATCCTCGAGACCCATCCGAAAGGCGCGGTCTGGGCCATTCCGGCGCCGGGCGGCGGTTCGCGCGCCTTCTGCGATAGGATGAACTCCTGGGCGCAAGGCGAGGGCCAGCCGGGGCTTGGTTACATTTTTTGGGCCCTCGACGGCGGCACTGTCG
>DATAYT010000019.1:0-18390 GCA_036272395.1 Xanthobacteraceae bacterium | reverse complement strand
TTTCCACCTTCGGTCCGCCTCGCCGTCGTTGTTGGTCAACCGTCGCAGCCCGGCCCCTACGTCACTAGGGTCAAAGCGTCCTCCGGCGCAAAGCTGATGCCGCACAAACACCCTGAGGACCGAATCTACACAGTCATGTCCGGCGTTTTCTACATCGGCCTGGGCCAACATTTCGACGGCGATAAGGTGCAAGCGTACCCGCCCGGTTGCGTTATCGTCCTGCCGGGCGACACGTGGCATTTTCACTGGGCAAAGTCGGGCGAGTACATCACTCAGATAACAGCCATCGGTCCGTTAGGGATGGAATACAGAGAGGCTGCAGATGATCCAAGAAGGATACATCCAGCGGAATGACGGAGCGCCCGGCCGACACGGAGCGAAATTATGACAAGTGGAGCTTCTTTAACGGCTGCGGCAGCGTCAATCGTTGGTCATCCTATGCAGGCTACTTCGCTAGAGTCGACGTCGGCGACAACGACCTATCACCGCATGACGGTTGATGGTGTCGGCGTTTTCTATCGCGAAGCGGGTCCGGAGGACGCGCCGACGATTGTGCTCTTGCACGGGTTCCCCTCTTCCTCGCGCGAGTTCGATACGTTCATCCCCTTGCTCGCAACACGCTATCATCTGATAGCACCGGATTTTCCAGGATTTGGTCAGAGTGACGCCCCGCCACCATCGTCGTATGTGTACACCTTCGATAATTTAGCGAAGACGATCAACGATCTTCTCGAACAACTCAAGATCAACAAATACACCTTCTACCTTCATGACTATGGCGGGCCGGTCGGCTTTCGCATCATCTTGGCGCATCCGGAGCGGCTGCAGGCGCTTATCATCCAGAATGCCAATGCGTATAAGGAAGGCCTCGGCGCCAAGTGGGCCGGCATTGCGCAATACTGGGCCGATCCGAAAGCGCATCCTCAAGTGTTCGACGCGTTCGTGTCGCTGACAGCGACCGAACAGCGTCACACGCTGGGCAGCTCGCATCCCGAACGTTATAACCCGGACACCTGGACTGACGAGTACGCCCACCTGTCGAGACCCGGCCAAGGCGAGATCCAGGCCGATCTGCTGTACGACTACCGGACAAACGTCGCTTCGTATCCGGCGTGGCAAGCGTGGTTGCGCGAGCACAGGCCACCGGTTCTTGTGGTCTGGGGGCGGAATGATCCCTCGTTCATCGCTCCCGGTGCGGAGGCGTTCGAGCGCGATCTTCCGGACGCCGAGATCCACCTGCTCGACGCCGGCCACTTCGCCTTGGACGAGAAGAACGACGAGATCGCGAGTCTCATTCTTGCGTTGCTGGCCAAACATTCCCTCTGACCGATCGGCAGATTAATTCCACGCGCCTCTCAACTTTATATCCCCCGAGTCCAAATAGGAGTCCTCCATGAGCGAAGTACAAGTCGGGCAGAAAACCTATCAGATGCCGCCGCAGGATGGGATTACCATCGCGCACTTTATCACTGTCGCCGACATCGAACGATCGCTTCGATTTTACGAAACGGTCTTCGGAAGTCGCATTCTGAGCAGAGGCGACAGCAAAGGCGCGCCGGGGTACCTCCAGATCGCGAACACCTGGCTCATTGTCAATGTCGGGGGTGGTCCGACGCCCGATAAACCAACGGTCACGCTCAGCATCCCTCCCAACCCCGATGCAGTCAGCAGCTTCATGAATATCCGCGTTGCCGATATTCATGCGTGCTATGAACTATGGAAAAGCCGGGGGGCCGAGTTCATCACCGAGCCAAAGCCCAAATACGGCGAGACGCGCTGCTACATTCGCGATCCTGATGGCTACATTATAGAAGTTGGGCAAAGCAACCCGGGCGTCACTTACGGCTAAACGCCACGACGCATGAGAGCACTCTAAAGCCTATGCACGAGAGGGATGGCATCAACCCGGCGGCCAAGCCGAGCGGAACAGGCTGCGTCGAATGCCTGGCTCGGGGCGGATGGTGGTTGCATCTTCGCAGATGCGCCGAATGCGGTCACATCGGCTGCTGTGATACTTCACCAAATCAGCATGCATCGAAACATTACGCCGCTACGGGTCATCCGATAATCACGAGCTTCGAGCCGGGCGAGCGATGGTTTTACGACTATCGTACCGAAGAATTCATCACCGGGCCGAAGCTTGACGCTCCTCACTCGCGTCCGCTGGATCAACCTGTGCCGGGACCGGCCGGAGCGGTGCCTTCGAACTGGCAAACGCTGCTTCACGAGTAAGGGGCGGCTCTTTGGTGCGGCCGCAAGCCCCGCGGTCAGATCTCAGCGTCACAAGGTCCTCGCGTGAGAATCTGACCGCTTACAGATAGTGCTGTCGCAGCTTCTGCCCGGTCGACTGGCGGTTTTGCTGTTTGAGAGGCCCTCATATGTGTGATGTCTGCTTATCGCACAAAGCGGACATTGGCACCGTGCTGAACGATGTCAGCTTTCGGGCGTAAAGCGGACATCGCGTCGACCCGATGGAATGTCGCTTACTAATGAGACTCCGGTGGTCACACCGTTTCGCAGCGAACCGTTGATCATGATGCAGTCGCGCGCGCCGCCTTCAATGCCGCGGTCCACCACAGCAGGTCGTCGATCATAGTCTTGGCGGCTCCCTCAAGCTCCGTTAGTCCCGCGTCCACATCACCGCCCTGGAAGTGCGCCCAAAGCGTCGCAACAGGAATATGGACGGACGAGCGGACCGGAGCGAGCTGAAGCTCTATCGCCGACAAGCGGAGCTGCTGGACGCCGCGAGCGCCCATGGCACTGCCATAACTCACAAAGGCGGCCGCCTTGCGGTTCCACTCCGGATAAACCCAGTCGAGCGCGTTCTTGAGCACCGCAGAGGAACCATAATTGTATTCTGGCGCGACGAAGATGAAGCCGTCAGACCGGGCGATTTCGGCAGTCCACTTCTTGACCACTTCATTGTCGTAAGTCGGGCGGCCCGGCATGGCCGGCGGCATGGGCTGGTCGAAGAAAGGCATTGGAAAGTCCCTGAGATCGAGCACCCGCGCCTCGACGCCACCGCGATTCTTAAGTCGCTGAAAAATCCACTGCGCCGCCTTTTCGGAAAAGCGACCCTGGCGAGTGCTCCCCACGATCACCGAAATGACGGTCATGTTTTGCTCCTTGCTGGCGGTTGAAAATTCAGTCGCGTGTCGAGCGAGGAGTCCACGCGGACGCCACTCCGTCGCCGTCGCAGAGCTGTTATCGCTCACAGGCCCGCGCAAGAAGGCACAAACTTGATACCGAAGCACACTAAGGTGGCTATCGAGCTTCCCCACGGCGCGCGGGCGCATAGATTCAAGCGAGTGAGATAGGCGAAGCCACTGCCGCGCTAGTCGGCGATGCTGACATCGCTCGGGGCGGCCTCCTCATGAGACCGACTAGTTAGATTTCCAAGCCCGAAAGAACCTTTTTGTTTTCGCTGGACACTTTGATGCTGGCGGTCAGCGCCATGGTTTCCAATAATGCTCCGAAATCCATCGACAGATATTTGTCTGGATCCTTCTGGAGCATCGCGGCGCCGATGTGGATTTGTACCGTCTCGCGAGTGGAGGCCGTGACAGGCATAGGGACCCCAAACTCGTGACCGGCGGAAAGCCCATGATCCAGATCCTTTAACAGCAATTGCGGCGTAAAAGTCGTAGACCAGTCGAGATTGACCAGAGCTGGCGTCTTATATTGTGTGAAGATCGAGCCCAGGACGCTGTTATTCATGAACTCCAGGAAAGCGGCCCGTGAAACGCCCGCTTTCTGCGCAAGCAAAGTGATTTCGATAAGGTTTTCGATAACTACTCCGAGCATGACCTTGTGTGCGATCTTGCAGATACGGGCCAAATCGCCATCACCTACGTAGTGCGCGCCGCGTGGCGCAAAGGTCTCAATGAGCGGCTTTACCGATTGAAAAGCCTTTTCCGGCCCTAAGGCCACGCTCGACAATTTCCCGGCCCGAGCACAACTGCCATTTCCACTAACTGAAGCTACGACATACTGCAGGCCGCGGTTCGAGAGCTCATGACGCAGCTCATTGGACTCATCGATGCCGATGCTCGAACAATCGACGAGAATCGTGGACTTTGCCGCACGGCCTTTCCCAAATACGCCATTGGGCCCGATGCAGACCCCTTTGACGTCATCGCCGGTGGCGACCATCGTGAACAGAACGTCAACACCTGCCAAGTCAGTCAGCTCATTGACGACGTTCGCGCCACGCTCACCGAGAGGCTCCGCCTTCGACTTGGTCCGATTCCAGATCGATAGCGAATAGCCAGCGTCCAAAAGACGAGTCGCCATGGGCAGGCCCATTCTTCCCAAGCCAATCCAACCAACGCGCATCGACAATCTCCCCTTGTATTGAAGATATTTACAGGTGCGCTATCGAGAGGTCGCAAAAGTGCTTCCGATAAACGTTGTGTCTACCTAGGCAGCACTATCAGCGAGTGCGAGCGCCCTGCGACCTTGATGCTCTTCGCGAATTCCGGGGTATTGTTGAGATAGCAGCGATCCCTCGTAATACGCGGCGCTGTATGATCGCCGGTTCTTCATACGCACCATCCACGCGGCAACACCGGGACAGTCCTTCCAGAGAAATTCGTAGCCAAGATCCTCCATACGAATCATAGACGGCAAAACCGCGAAGTCGGCCAATGTTAGGTTTTTGCCGAGCAAATATTCCGATTGAGAAAGCGGGTTCTCCATACGCTTAACGGTCTTGCTTATGCTGTCTTCGGCTTGCTTAAGTTTTTCAATGCTGAACCCCTTCTGCTTGTCCATCTCGCTGAGGAACTTGTCGCGAAGTGGCTTAGACTTAGCCAATGCCTTGAACTCTTCGTCAGACATTTTTTGGAAATGACGCGCAAAGGCGGCATTGTAGGATGGGAAGCGCACGGCGACAGTCGGAACCTCTTCGAAGAAGCGAAGCCACGCCCTCATGTGAGCCCGCTGTTTCGGTTCGGCAGGGCTAAGTGCGATTTCGGGGTAGACCTCGTCTAGGTATTCCATGATCACTGATGAATCGATGATCGGCGTGCCGTCATCCACGAGCGTCGGTACGACGCCGTTTGGATTCAATCTCAAGTACTCCGGCTTGAGCTGATCATTTTGAAAAAGCTTCATCTTGTGCTCGACAAAGTCGAGGTTCTTTTCGGCGAGCGTGAGTCGCACCTTCTGGCTGCAGGTGGATTGGGGCGCGCCGTATAGCTCAAGCATGTTTCACTCCTACGATTTTTATTGATCAGTAGGCATTAGCAGACGCGGTATCGGTGGCGCCTATCCGGGCGAGGCCAGTGACTGAAAAGGCCGCAATCCAAAGCACCGGACCAAGCAGGCCAGGCCACCATGGTGCGTATCCGGGGATCAAGACAAACAGAATGAAAGGAATGTCGGCGATGCCGACCATCACCCCGTTGACCCAGAGGCCTAGCCGGTCGTTACGCCAATTCAGCGTAAGTGCGAGCAGGATCGCGGTCGCAGCAAACGCCGCCAAATAAGACGCCGTCTGCATCAAGCGTCCTTGAGCCATAGTTGCCGGCGAATCCTGGGCCAACTTGTAAACACCATAGGCCGCGGTGAAGTGCAGGAGTCCCCAACACACGTAAAGCGCTGCGCCAAGCTTAGCGGTTATCTTTTCCATATTGTGCTCCTACGAAGGCGGCCAGTCCCGAGAGGACGCAGCGATCACGCGGCAGCGGCTGGCGTGGCGACTGCGGCCGACCTGACGGCGGCGCCAAACTCCCCGACTGCCGTTTCGCCCGCGGCGCCGGCACGCGCCCGCCCGGCCAGGATGAATTCGACGTCCTTGATCCCAATCCAGGCCAGGACCTGGCGAAGATAGCCCCTGGCCTGGTTATATTTCTCTACGGGCGAACCCGGGCTGAAGTCGCCGCCGCTTGCCAGGATAACGGTCGCTTTCTTGCCGGTGAGCAGTCCGACATTATTCGGCGACACCGTCACGCCGACCCGAACGATCTGGTCGATATAGGCCTTGAGGACCGCCGGGATAGAGAAGTTGAACATCGGCGTGCCGATCACGATCTCGTCGGCCGCCTTGATCTCGGCGACGAGCTCGTCCGAGACCTTTATAGCGGCGTTGCTTTCCGGCGAATGCTGCTCACGTGGCGTGAAGGCACCGCCGATCCAGGCATGATCGACGAACGGCGGGGGCGTCTTGATCAGGTCGCGGACAACGACAACGGAGCCAGGGTGCGCGGCTTTCCACGTGTCGATGAAATGCACGGTGAGCCTTCGGGACGTGGAGAAGGCGTGGCGAGGACTGACCTCGATCGCAAGCAGGGTGGGCATTTGAGGCTCCTATGCGGCTGATAAGCTCCCCCCCAACTTAGACGGTGCTAATAATCAAAAAAGAGATGAAGTTTCGATAGAGATATTCTATATATATGATTATGTTGGACTCGCTGACCCTGGACCAAATCCGGATTTTCCTCACAGTCGCCGACACCGGCAGCTTCTCAAAGGCTGCGAAACAGCTCAACCGCGCCCAGTCGGCAGTGACTTACGGCATCCAGAAGCTCGAGGCGCAGTTCGGCATTCCGCTGTTCGATCGCACCGCCTATCGGCCGGTGCTGACGGAAGCGGGGCGTGCACTGCTGCCGCGAGCGCGCCGGATCGCCGAGGAGACAAATGCTTTCCGTGATACCGCGCGAAGCCTGGCCAGCGGATTGGAAGCGGAGTTGACGATCGTCCTCGACTCCCTGTTCCCGATGAGCGCGGTCGTCGAAACGTTACGCGTTTTCACTGCGAAATTCCCAACCGTTCCGCCGCGCATCTACGTGCAGTCGCTCGGCGCAGCCGCAGAGCTGGTACTCGACGGCACTTGCATGATTGGATTGCTGCCGCTTTTCTTCAGCGATATGGCGCCCCTGAAGCGCTTCCCCTTGCTCACCGTCAATCTGATCCCGGTGGTGGCACCTGAACATCCGCTGGCGACACTCGACGGCCCGATCGATACGCAAGTCCTGCAACAACATGTCCAGCTTGTGCTCGCCGATCGCTCGTCGCTCACTGCAGGATGTGACTATGGCGTATTGTCGGGCCGCACGTGGCGCCTGGCGGACCTCGGCGCGAAGCACTCGATGCTGCTGGCGGGTCTCGGCTGGGGCAACATGCCCTCCCATCTGGTACAGAATGACGTTGCGCGAGGAAGACTGAAAGCCATTCGACCGGTGGAGTTCGACTCGAGAGTTGCCCAACTCGTGATGTGTGGCGCCTACCTCGCCGACCATCGGCTAGGCCCCGCAGGTCAGTGGATGATCGAGCATTTGTCGGCCGTTGTCGGCGGTTAGACCGAGCGCATGCAGCTCACCATGTCGCTTATTGGCACAAAGCGGACATCGAAGATGCGCTCGTTGATGTCCGCTCAAGCGTCGTCCGGCAAAGTCCGCTTTTGGAAAAAACGGACGAATTTGCGAGTACGATCAGCTAATCGGTCGATTTCTTTTTGATGACATCGGCGACGCGCCGGTCGCTCGGGCTGACGAGAATGATTTCATCATCTTTGACGTAGAACGAATGGGATCGCGCCTGCGGCACTTTTTGAATGACATCGGGCGGCAGCGGATGGAGCTTGACGTCATCGGGCACCACATCGCCGACCGTTTCCGGGGCAGAATCCTCCTTGGGAACGTTAAGATCCTTCAAGACGATTTCTCTGATGATGTACTCCTGTTCCGCCGTCAGCGTGAGGCGCGGCGCGGGAGCGACGGCCGGCGGGGCAGTGCCCTGTGCTTGCACATTTTCACTCGACGCCGCGCACAACGCGGTCAGCCCAAATGCTGCGGCAAGCGCCAGAAAACCTGCCCTTGGCAGCCGGGTTGAGCCTCGCGGCAGAAGAAAAAATGTCATCTTATGGCTCTCATATATGCGATTTAACCGGGCAGTTGATGTGAAAACTTCTGACGGACCGTATCGGTTCCGAGTGACCCGGACATTGGCGTTAGTCCGGCCTAAGCTATAGACCTGCCTAACAGCTGGTCGCCAGGAGACAGCCGCGATGCCTTTCCTATGCGCTCTAGGAATTCTCGCCTTAATCGTCTGCTTCGAAAAACCTGCTCACGCGCAGGAACACCTGTGGTGCATCTATAAAAACTACGGCGACGGTGATGGCGATTGCCGGTACGCGACATTGCAACAATGTTTGCCGGATCGGCTCGGAACTGGCGCGTCCTGTGGACTCAATCCCCGCCCGTCCGCGCCGGAGCTACACCCGAGGTCGCCGCGGCGTTCTTGTGAGGAGCCGCCCTCACCCGCCGCTCAATAATCAACCCGCACTAGATAAAGCCCGTGCGGCGGCGCGACTTGACCGCAGGCGGTGCGATCGCGCGCGGCAAGGGCTGTGGCAAGATCGTCAGCGCGCCATTTGCCCTCGCCGACATGAATGAGCGAGCCGACCATCGAGCGCACCTGGTGTTGCAGAAACGAGCGCGCCGCAGCGGTGACGCGAATTTCGTCGCCGTCGCGCGCGACATCGAGACGATCGAGCGTCTTCACCGGTGATTTCCCCTGGCACTCCGTGGAACGGAAGGTCGTGAAGTCGTGGCGGCCGATCAGGTGCCGCGCCGCCGCGTGCATCGCCTCGGCATCGAGTAGGCGCGGCACTCGCCAGGCGCGATTTTGTTCAAGCGTCAGATCGGCGCGCCGGTTGACGATGCGATAAAGGTAATGCCGTTTGACGGCGGAGAACCGCGCGTCGAAATCCGGCGCCGCGCGCTCCGCAGCCAGCACCGCGACCGGCTGCGGCCGCAAATGGAAATTGACGGCGTCGCGCACGGTCTCGGTGTCCCAGTCTTTGGTGAGATCGACATGCGCAACCTGGCCAAGCGCGTGCACACCGGCATCGGTCCGCCCGGCGGCGCTGACCGTAGCTTCTTCGCCCGCGAATGCGGCAATCGCCGTGGTGAGAACGCCCTGCACCGAGACGCCCCTATCCTGCGCCTGCCAGCCGACATACGGCGTGCCGTCATATTCGATCGTGAGCTTGTAGCGTGGCATCGCGGTGCAGCTTAATGCAGCTGAGTGCCGCGCGGGATCGGCGTGCCGCGCAAAAATTCCTCCGCCCGCATCGGCTTTCGCCCCTCGCGCTGCAGCTCAAGGAGCCGGATCGCGCCCTCCCCGCATGCGACGATGAGTTCGTCATCGAGCACGCGGCCGGGCTCGCCGACGCCGCTGCCCTTGGTGCTGCGCAGAACCTTGATGCGCCCGGCGCTCGTATGCTCGAACCAGGCGCCCGGAAACGGCGACAGGCCACGGCAATGATCGTGAACCTCGTTCCACGGTTGCCTCCACTCGATGCGCGTTTCGGCTTTCTCGATCTTGTCGGCATAGGTCACGCCCACGCTCGCTTGCGGCGTCAAATGCAGGTCGCCTTTTTCCAGATCAGCGAGCGCGCGCACCATCAAGCGGGCGCCAAGCCGCGCCAGTTCATCGTGAACATCGCCGCCAGTGGCATCGGGAGCGATGGCGACGCGTTTCTCCATCGCAACCGGCCCGGTATCGAGACCCTCTTCCATTTTCATCACCGCGACGCCGGTCTCGCGATCGCCGGCCATGATGGCGCGCTGGATCGGCGCCGCGCCGCGCCAGCGCGGCAACAGCGAGGCATGCAGGTTGAAACAACCAAGCGGAAACAGTCCGAGAATCTGTTTCGGCAGGATCAAGCCATAGGCCACGACCACCGCCGCATCGGCATGATGCGCACGCACGGCGTCCGCGACGACGATCTCGCGCAAAGTTTTAGGCGTAGAAACCGGCAAGCCGAGGCGCTGGGCCTGTTGCGCGATTGGCGAGGCCTTTTCCGCCATGCCGCGGCCGGTCGGCCGCGGCGGCTGCGTATACACCGCCGTCAGTTGATGTCCGGCCCCGGAAATCGCGTCCAATGTGGGCACGGCGAATTCCGGCGTGCCCATGAAAACAAGGCGGAGCGCCAATCACGCCTCCACGTTCTTGATGCTCGTTGCTGTGTTCTTGGCCGCCTTGGCGAATTTTTTGATGACGCGGTCGCGCTTGAGCTTGGACAGATGATCGATGAAGAGCACGCCGTTGATATGGTCAATCTCATGCTGTAGGCAGGTCGCCAACAGGCCCTTGGCGTCGATCTCGCGCTTTTTGCCGGCAAGATCGAGATATTTGACCTTCACCGCGGTCGGCCGTTCGACTTCCTCATAGTAATCCGGAATCGACAGGCAGCCTTCCTCGAACTTGGCGCGCTCTTCCGATTGCCAAAGAATTTCCGGATTGATGAACACCTGCGGCTCGTGATCGTTTTCTTTTTTTGACAAGTCCATGGTGATCACGCGCTTGGCGACGCCGACCTGGATCGCGGCGAGCCCGATGCCCGGCGCCTTGTACATCGTCTGGAACATGTCATCGACGAGCTTACGGATGCCGGCGTCGATCTGTTTGACCGGCTCCGAGCGCAACCGCAGGCGCTTATCGGGAAGCTTGATGATCTCGCGGATCGCCATCGTCATACCGCCATGGCGGCGATGTAATTGGTGCGTAAAGCGGGGTCAATGCGCCGGTTCAGGGTCAAAACTTAAGGGTCCGAATTGCGCATCGCCCGCCAAGCGGCTATGACCGTTCGCTGTTCGTTCCGGCGCGAATCAGCTGGCCGAATCACGTAGACGATTGGACGAACCACCGCCTGACCCGTCGAGCAGAACATGACCGACAGCGTCCTGACCTTGCTCTTTGCCGCCGTCGCCGTTGCTGGACTTGCTGTGCTCGGCGTCGTGCTGTGGCGCAATCGCCATCCGGCGGATCGGCAGGCGGCGACGGTTGCGGAATTGCTGCAGGCGCAGCGCGACGGCGCGGCGCGGCTCGAGGCCATGATCAAAATGCTCGCCGACCGGCAGTCGCAGGTTCAGCATGCGGTCAACGAGCGCCTCGACAGCGTCTCGAACCGGCTCGGCGATTCGCTGCAGAAGACCACGCAGCACACCGCGGAGAATTTGCACAAGCTGCACGAACGGCTTGCCGTCATCGACAGCGCGCAGAAGAACATCGCGGCGCTCGCCACCGAGGTGACGTCGCTGCAGGGCGTCTTAGCCAACAAGCAATCGCGGGGCGCGTTCGGGCAATTGCGCATGGAGGCCATCATTGCCGACGGATTGCCGAAGGGCGCTTACGAATTTCAGCGCACGCTTTCCAATCGCACCCGGCCCGATTGCTGCGTGTTCTTACCGGACAAGCGGCCGATGGCGATCGACGCCAAGTTCCCCCTCGAAGCGGTGACGGCCTATCGCGAAGCCAAGTCCGAGGATGAGCGCAAAGCCGCGGCCCAGCGCCTGCGAACCGATGTGAGCAAGCACATTGCCGACATCGCCGAAAAATATTTGATTCCCGGCGAGACCTACGAGGTCGCGTTGATGTTCGTGCCGTCGGAATCGCTTTACGCCGAGCTCTACGAGGGCTTTGACGATCTTTTTCAGCGTGCCCATCGCGCGCGTGTCATGATTGTTTCGCCGGCGCTGCTCGCGCTCGCCGTCCAGATGGTGCAGCAAATCCAGAAGGACGCCCGCATGCGCGAGGCGGCCGATCAAATCCGCGACGAAGTCGCGCGGCTGGTGAAAGATGTCAGTTTGTTGGGAGACCGTGTCCGCAAATTGCAAAATCATTTCAATCAGGCCAGTGAAGACATCCGGCTCGCGATCGTGTCCGTCGACAAGATCGAGGCGCATGGCGATCGGATCCGAGAGGTCGAGCTGGAGACGGACGCCGAGAATGTCGTGGCGGCGCCGACTCTCAAACTGCAAGCCGGCGAGTAGCGGCGCATGGCCGCGCGTTCCGATGCCCGCGCCGCAGCCGCGCGCCTGTCCCTGACCGAGACGATCGCGGTTTACTTAAAGCCGCGCGTGCTCGTGATCATGTTTCTCGGCTTCTCCTCGGGCCTGCCGCTCGCTTTATCGGGTTCAACGCTGCTGGTTTGGATGACGGAAGCCGGCGTCAATCTCGGCACGATTGGACTATTCGCACTGGTCGGTACGCCCTACACGATCAAGTTTCTCTGGGCGCCGCTGATCGACGCGCTCGACGTGCCGCTGCTGTCGCAGCGATTCGGCCGTCGCCGCGGCTGGCTCTTGCTTTCGCAATTTCTCTTGATGGCGGCGATTGTCGTTCTCGGCCTGTGCAATCCATCGGTCTCGCCGCTGCCGGTGGCAATCGGCGCGCTTCTGGTCGCCACCGCCTCGGCGACCCAGGACATCGTGGTCGACGCCTTTCGCGTGGAAAGCCTCGACGAAACCGAGCAGGCCGCCGGCATGGCGTCCTATGTGGCCGCCTACCGCATCGGCATGTTGGTTTCGACTGCCGGCGCGCTGTTTATGGTCTCAGGCTTTCAGGGTCTTGGCCTCGACCACAACGCCGCGTGGAGCGCCGGCTACGCGGCGATGGCCGTGCTCGTCCTCATTGGCGTGGCAACGACGCTCCTTGCGCGCGAACCGGAGAAATCGGCGAGCGCGGTTGCGGCGCAGGCCCGGGAGACCTCGCTGCAGCGGGTCGTCGCAGCCGCGGTCGGCGCGTTTTCCGAGTTTTTGACCCGCGATCTGGCCCTGGTGGTTTTGGCCTTTGTCATTCTCTTCAAGTTCACCGATGCGCTCTCGGGCGCGATGACCGCGCCTTTCGTGATCGACCTCGGCTTCTCGCGCAACGAATATGCGGCGATCATCAAGGGTGTGGGCCTCGCCGCGACACTGATTGGCGGCTTTACCGGCGGCTCGCTGGCGCGCGCTTTTTCGCTTCCGGTCAGCCTTTGGATCGGCGGATTGGCGCAAGGCTTCGCCAATCTCGCGTTTTCATGGCAAGCGGTGCTCGGCCACAACGCGGCGTGGCTCACCTTTGCCATCATCGCCGAGAATTTCACCAGCGCCATCGGGACCGTAATTTTCGTCGCTTATCTCTCGGCGCTGTGCCGAAACCCGCTGCACACGGCGACCCAATACGCGCTCCTGACCGCACTGGCGGCATTCGGCCGGACCTACCTGTCGTCGGCGGCCGGCTTCATCGCCGCGACGACCGGATGGGCGTGGTTCTTCGCCATTTGCGCAGGTGCCGGATTGCCGGCACTGATGTTATTGGCCCTGCTCCAGCATCGCGGCCATTTTGACGGCCTGGCGCCATCCAAAAACGGAGCCAAAAACGGAGCCAAGAACTAAGCAAGAGTTAACAGGAATTAACCTGCACGGAAGCGATCCGCAAAGCTGCGCAATTTCGCGCAATTTGCGCCACCGTTGCCACAGTTTCTCCCGCCTCGCGCACTCGCAAAAAAGTCTTTTTGTGTGGATCAGATCGGTATAATCGCGGTTGTCCTATTGCGGCACTAACCGGCACGGCGCGCGCCATTCCCATGGACCTGATCCTGGTCAAGCTTTTTGCGGCGGCGCTGGCGCTGAGCCAGGTCACCACCCAGCCGCAGGCCATCAAGACGCAATTCGATCCGGCCAAGGATCAGGACGATGTCGTGCAGATCTTGCGCAATGGTTGCGCGCATATGAAGCAGGCGTTCGATATTGAATCGATCAATCTCGACGAACTGATCGCGACCGCGCTTGACGATCCCAAGGCGGTGGGCGCCGAGATCAAGGCTTTCCACGGGTTGAACTTCACCGATCTGAATACCGCCTATCACCAGTTCTGCAAAAACGAGCCGATCGCCAATCCGGTCGTCGACATGGGGCAGGTGATAGATTTCTTTAATAAGGCGGCGGCGGATCTGCCGGATCAGACCATTCTCAAAGGCAAGCGCTTGCCGAGCATGAGCGTCGTGCTCGATGGCAATGGCCGGGACTTCGCTGACGTGTTTGAGTCCGGCAATCGGCGCGTTTGGATTTCGCTCGCCGATATTCCCGACCCGGTGCAAAAGGCCTTCGTCGCCGCCGAAGACCGGCGCTTCTATCAGCACCACGGCGTCGACGAGCGCGGCATTATCCGCGCTTTTGTAGGCAATCTTGCCGATCCGCGCCGGCCGCAAGGCGGCTCAACCATCACCCAGCAGGTGGTGAAGAATCTGTTGGTCGGCGACGACGTCACCTATGAGCGCAAAATTCGCGAGATGGTCGTGGCGTCGCGGCTCGAGAATACGCTCGGTAAGAACGACATTCTCGAACTGTATTTGAATTCCGCTTATCTGGGCCGCGGCTCTTGGGGGATCGAGATGGCCGCGCGCAGCTATTTTGGCAAATCGGCGAAGGATCTCACCCTGCCCGAGGGCGCGATGATGGCCGGCCTCTTGAAGGGACCGAATTACTACAATCCGGACCGGCATCCGGATCGCGCCAAAGAACGGCTCGCTTATGTGCTCGACCGCATGCAGGAAGACGGCGCCATCAGCGCGGCGCAAAAGGATGAGGGGCTGGCAGCGCCACCGAAACTTGCCGCTTACCAGGCTCCGCGGCGCGACACCGGCTTTCACTTCGTCGATTTCGTCGGCCGCGAGGCCAAAGCGGGCGGCGTCGCCAGCCTGACCGCGCGCTCTTACACCGTGCATTCGACAATCGACGCGCAATTGCAGCGCGACACGGAAGCCGCTCTCCAGGAAGGCCTGGCGCATTTCGAATTATCGACCGGGCGGATGCAATTCCGCGGGCCCGAAGCGAATATCGGCGAGGTGGTCCGCAAACTGGAAAGCGACAATCGCACCGGTTTACCGGCTTGGCAGCAGGCGCTGCAGGCGGTCCGCCTGCCACTCTACGATGTGCACTGGACTCCGGCCGTGGTGTTGTCCAAGGGCGGAAGCAAGAAAGGCGACGAGGCGATCCGCGTCGGCTTGCCGGACGGTCGCATCCTGCCGCTCGCGGTGTGGAGCGGCGCGATTCGGCGCGGCCTCGGGCTTTATGACGTGGTTTATGTTCACGTCGTCGAGGGCAAAAGCATCGAGACCAGATCGCGGAGCAAAGCGACGAGCGGCGGCGCGCCAAGCGGCGTCGTGCAAACCAGCGCCCAAGCGCAGCTCCGAGTCCGCCCGACGGTGCAAGGCGCGGCGCTGGTGCTCGAAAACAAGACCGGCCGCATTCTGGCGATGGCCGGTGGTTTTTCTTATCCGCTCAGCCAGCTCAATCGTGTCGCGCAAAGCCAGCGCCAGCCTGGCTCGGCGATGAAGCCGTTGACCTATCTCACCGCGCTCCAGCATGGCCTGCAGCCGAACACGCTGGTGCCGAACGAACCGATCACGCTGCCCCCGATCGGCAGCGGCGCCGATGGCCGCGACGTGATCAGCCGCGACTATGGCGGCTTTGCGCGTCCGCAGGATTTCTGGTCGCCGCGCAATGCCGATTACAATGAAGGCGGCCTGTTCACCATGCGACGCGGGCTTGAGAATTCCATCAACGTCGTGACCGCGCATCTGCTCGACGGCGGCATCAGCGACAGCCCGGAGAAGAGTCTCGACGCCGTCTGCGCCACCGCGGTCGCCGCGAAAATCTATTCCGAATGCGTGCGCTACTACCCCTTCGTGCTCGGCGCGCAGCCGGTGCGCATGATCGATCTCGCCGCGTTCTATGCGGCGGTCGCCGATGAAGGCGCGCTGCCGCAGCCGCACGGCATCGATTCGATCGAGGAGAACGGCCGCACGGTTTACGAATATCCGAAGACGCCGCTGCCATGGATCGGCGCCGCCGACCGCGCCTCGTTTTACCAGCTCAAGACCATGCTGCAGGGAGTTGTGGCGCGCGGCACCGCGCGCGCGATCGGCGGGCTGTCGCCCTATGTCGCGGGCAAAACCGGCACGACCGAAGATGCGGTGGACGGCTGGTTCATCGGCTTCACCAATGACGTCACCGTTGCGGTGTGGGTCGGTTACGACAATGCCGATCACAAGCGCCGCTCGCTCGGCACCAATGCGACGGGCGCGCGCGTGGCGCTGCCGATCTTCGAGCCGATCATCCAGGCGATCTGGGCCGAACACGTTGTGCCGAAAACGCTCTTAAGCGGCCCATCGCCTGAGGCGAGAAAACTGCTGGTGGATGTGCCGATCGATTACGCCTCCGGCAATCGCGTCGCCGGCGGCGGCTTTATCGAGCATTTCCGCCGCGATGCCGCCGGCCAGGTCGAGGACACGCAGTATCAATTGGCGTCGCGTTACGGCGGCTATTATGAAGGCGATCAATGGGGCTACAACGACCAGGGCTCGTTCTGGGGCGGGTACAATCGTAATGGCCAATGGATCGGACGCTCCTATTATCCGAATTGGCGCTCACTGCCGCCGCAACCGTCGCCCGCGGCCCGCGGCCTGTTCCAGCCGTGGCGTTGGAGCGACAATCCCTCGCCGCTGCGTGAATTCTTCTGGGGTGGGCGGGTGAATTGACCGGTTTCCCTTGGCAGAAGGCTCGCATGCGCCGCGCGGGGTTACTCGTTCTTGCCCCAATCGCCGGCGCATTGTTTGCCGCGTCGCCTTCGACCGCTCAGACGAGCGAATTTCGCATCGACAATGTGAGTTCGGCGCGCAAGATGGACGCAACGCGGCTTACCGCGGGCGCGATCGAATTTTCCGATCACACCGGCGCCGGGACCACGAGCGAGAGCGCGCTGATGCCCTTTGACGAGTGGGCAAGCCGGCAGCCGACCGAGAAAAAATTTCTGGCGCTGTTTCCGAGCTACGTCGAACCGCTGGTCACCGATGACAAAGCCTCCGAACCGGCGCAGAAGCCCGAGAAGCTTTACATGTATGTCGCGCAGGCGCGCTTTGTGCTCGCCAAGGCGCTGGGCGCCATCGATCTTTCGCGCTACGTGACGCTCGCCTTTCTGCAAAAGATCGACCCCGCCATAAAACATTCGCCGATCGGCGCGGCCGACGTAACGACGTTCAAGGATAAAGCCGGCATCGGTAACGCGAATCCCGATCGCCAGTGGTGCACCGGCCTTGCCAACGCGATCTGCATTGCCTCGACCTACAAGCTCGAAGGCAAGATTCCGATCGGCATTACGCTCGTGAATAAATTGCGCGAAAGCAAAAAGGTCGCCGATCATATCGATTTTCAAAGCGAGCTTGCCGCGCGCCCGCTGGCCGATCTCGATCAGAGCGGATTGCAGGAACTGACCGCGCTGAATAGCCCGATCGCTGGCGTGCTGGAACAGAATATTTTCTACGTCAATCAAATCATGAAATTCGGCAAGTTTTTCGCCGTGTTTCAGGCCCACCCATCGGACGCCGACAAAACCGTGGTGACGGCGTTCATGGCGCTGGCGATCAAGGCCAGTGTGCTTGACGAGAAGCGCGAATTCGAAAAAGTGCCGGTGCTGCGCAACCTGGTGCCGGCGCAAGTGCTGATGGGACAATCCTCGTTCAATTCCGGCGAATCGATCAGCGCTGGCCTGCCGAAATACGCCCGCAACGAAATCAAGACCGTCGCCGGTTTCTTGCAGGCGAATTAGAGCGTAGACTCATAAATCAGGGTCGATGGGCCAATTTCCGCTCAGCCCCCGAAGACGATTTCGCCGAACGCCGTCTTCATGTCCGCGAAGTGCCAGAAGCGGACATGGGCTCTAATGCGGCGTCGCGAAAACGCCGCATCCGCTTTTGTTTGGCAGCCGCATCAGAACGTTTTTGTTCTCCTTAAACCTCGTGGGACGCTGGCGAACGCGTTCAGTCCGCTGCGATGAGCGGCAATCTGAATCTGCTGTGGCGCGATGCCGGTGCAAGCCGCTAGCTGACCGCAATGCTGGCCGCCTTGGCTATCATGTACATCGGCAGCGAGTTGCCGCTACCTTCAGTGCGGTTGTACGATTGAGCGGAAGCCGGCGAAGCAAGACCGAGCACGGCAATTGCGGCCGCCACGATGAACTTTGATCTGGTCGACATTGCGATCTTTGTCACGTTGGACATTGCTAATCTCCTTCGTTTGTTCGCCGCCAGGCGCTGCGGCGGCACACCCGATAAGATCGACAAACGGTCGCGTTATTCCTGGCGTGGCGAAAGTTGGTGCGTCACTTTCAGATAACTTTTTCAAACATGTCGGGGAATAAATTCCTCGTCATTCCGATAAGATTGAAATGAGGTCGCAATTGAGGGCGTTGCGAGCGCTCAGGCGTGAGGCCAAGTCGCCGTTCGTGTAGGAGCAAGCGCAGACGCTAGTGCTCCCGCTTTGGGTCATTAGGCGACATTGGAGTTGGTGGCTGCGATGTCGCTTTGCCCCTGAAAACGGACGTTGGCCACGCACTTTATGAGTCCACGCCGAGTCTTCCTGCCCAGCAGTGTTCCTGCCCAGCAGTGTTCCTGCCCAGCAGTGTTCCTGCCCAGCAGTCTTCCGCCCTAGCGCCGATGGCCGGTTGCGCGCTATTGCTTCACCGATGCACGAGACCGACTTTTCCCACGAGCATAGCGAGACGCTGGCCGAACGCGCCGCCGTCGGGCGGACGATCTGGGCGCAAGACAATCTGGCGTTC
>DATAYT010000018.1:0-3907 GCA_036272395.1 Xanthobacteraceae bacterium | reverse complement strand
GGTGCCGATGATTGTGCTGTCGACTGCGCACGCCGCGAAATTTCCCGATGCGGTGGAAGCGGCCTGCGGCGTTCGCCCGGCGCTTCCGGATTGGCTGGCGCATATCAATGAGCGGCCCGAGCGTGTCACGGCGTTGCCGGCCGACCAGTCGGCGGTTGAGCGGTTCATTTTGGCGACGAGCCGGGCCGCTCAGGAAGGAGCGGCGGCATGAGTGTCGAGGTAACCACGCTGAAGTCCGGCCTCAATGTCGTGACCGACGCGATGCCACACCTCGAGACCGCCTCGCTCGGGGTCTGGGTGGCGTCCGGCAGCCGCGACGAGCGACATGACGAGCACGGTATTTCTCACTTTCTCGAACACATGGCATTCAAAGGCACGCGCCGCCGCAGCGCGCGGCAGATTGCCGAAGAAATCGAGGCCGTTGGCGGCGATCTTAACGCCGCGACTGGCGCCGAAAGCACCGCCTACTACGCGCGCGTGCTCAAATCCGACGTGCCTTTGGCGCTTGACGTGCTCGCCGATATCCTGTCCGACCCGTCCTTCGATCGCGAAGAGCTCTTACGCGAACAGAACGTGATTGTTCAGGAGATCGGCGCGGTCGCGGACACGCCCGACGACCTCATTTTCGAGCACCTGCAGTTCGTCGCCTTTCCCAATCAGTCGCTCGGTCGCTCGATTCTGGGCACGCCAAAGACGGTGCGGTCGTTCGACGGCGGCAAGTTGCGCGCTTATCTCGCCAGAAATTATCGCGCGCCGGATATCGTGGTTGCGGCCGCCGGCGCGGTCGAGCATCGCGCCGTGGTCGCCGAGGTCGAGAAGCACTTTGGCGGCTTTAATGGGCCGGCCGGTCCGCTGCCGGAGCCGGCAAGTTTCGGCGGCGGCACTCACGTTGAGAAGCGCGAACTCGAGCAGGTGCACATCGCGCTGGCCCTGCCGGGCGTGTCGATCGTTGATCCGGCGCTTTATAGCCTCCAGGTGTTCACGAATATCCTCGGCGGCGGCATGTCATCGCGCTTGTTTCAGGAAGCGCGCGAGCGGCGCGGCCTGTGCTATTCGATCTACACGTTCCACGTGCCGTATTCCGATGTCGGCATGTTCGGCCTCTATGCCGGCACCGATGCCGCCGACACCTCGGAACTGATGCGGCTGATCGTCGACGAGATCGCCGGCACCGCCGAGACCATTTCCGAACCGGAACTGGCGCGTGCCAAAGCGCAAATGAAAGCCGGCCTGCTTATGGCGCTGGAAAGTTCCGGCGCGCGCATCGAACAATTGGCCCGGCAGATGATTACCCGCGGCCGGCCCGTACCGCTTGACGAGCTGGTGGCCAGGGTCGACGCGGTCACGGTCGAAAGCGCGCGGGCCGCCGGCCGGGCGCTTATCGCGCGCGGAAAACTCGCCACCGCTGTTCTCGGTCTTGGTTCCGGGCTTGAAAGCGCGGCGGCGATTGCGGAGACTTTGACACGTCGCGCTGCCGCATGAAGAGTCCGGCTGAACCAGCCAATGGCTTTCTTTCGCACCATCAATTTTTCTGAGCCGCTGCCGAGCATCGAAGGCGACGGCGTCATGCTCCGCACACCGCAGATGGACGACTTCGAGGAATGGGCGGCGCTGCGCGAAACCAGCCGCGATTTTCTCACGCCGTGGGAACCGACCTGGCCGGTCGACGATCTCACGCGCGGGGCGTACCGCCGTCGCATAAAACGCTACGCCGAGGATTTGCGCAGCGATCAGGGCTACGCCTTTCTCATCGCCCGTAATTCCGACGGCGCGTTGGTCGGCGGCTTGACCCTTGCCAATATCCGGCGCGGCGTCGCCCAGGCCGGCAGCCTCGGCTACTGGACCGGTTTGCCGTTCGTGCGCCAGGGCTACATGACCGCGGCGGTTCGCGCGGTGATCCCGTTTGCCTTCGCCAGCCTGCGATTGCACCGCTTGGAAGCCGCCTGCATTCCCAGCAATAGCGGATCAATCAAGCTTCTGGAGAAGACCGGTTTCGTGCGGGAGGGCTATGCCCGCGAATATCTGTGTATTAATGGCATCTGGCAGGATCATCTGCTCTACGCGCATGTAAGCGACGGTTCCGACTACGGCAGAGTGTGACCGTTCGCCCCTTAACCAAGCCGCAAAACGCCTTGGGAATGCCGTCATGAGTTTGCTATAGCAGTCGGGGATCGCAATTGGCGATGACGCGGGGAACAAAGCGCGTATTTCCTGGGTCGGGCTGGCGCCGTGGGTCGTACCATGGTTCACCGGCTGTGGCGGCGTTCGCGTTACTGCTGCTCGCTGGATGCAGCGGCGGCGGCGTCGGGGCGCCGGCCACGACTGCCTCGACCACCGCGCCAGCTCCGGCGGCGACTGGCGCCGCTCAGCCGCCGGCTCCTGCAGCGTCGAGGACGCCGTCTCTGAAAGACAAGATCGCAAGCTTCTTCTCTGGCGCCACGCAGCGGGAGCCGCAGCCAGTCACCAACGCGCAGCCGGATGTCGAATGTCCTTTCCTCGACATCCGCCAAGGCGCCTCCACGCTGACATTTCCGCCGCCGCCGCCCGAAGGCGGCAACGAAGCGATGTCGCTGAAGTACCAGGGCATCTTCGTGCGCGCCGCCCGCGATTGCGCGGTCGCCAACGGCCAGATGGTGATGCGCGTCGGGGTGCAGGGCCGCATTATTGTCGGCCCAGCCGGCGGGGCAGGTCAGATTGACGTGCCGCTCCGCATCGCCGTCGTCAGCGCGCCGATCACCGCGCCAAAAACCGTCATCACCAGGCTGATCCGGATTCCGGTGATGATCGGCGCCAACGACGCCAATGTCGACTTCACCCATATCGAGGAGGGATTGAGCTTCCCGATGCCGTCAAGCACGTCCGATCCCTATCTCGTCTATATCGGCTTCGATCCGTTTGGCGCCGCGGCGGCGGATCAGGCAAAGAAGCCAGCGCCCGCCAAGAAGCCGAAGCCGGCCGCAAAGCCAAACCCCAACGCGCCGACGGGGTGAGTTTTTTACCGGTGTGGCCGCGTTTCCCGGGCGCAGCGCAGCATGAAATGATGCGCTGCAGACCCGGGATCGTAACGATCTCATAGCTTTTGGGATACGAGCCCTAAAGACGGAATTAGTTGAATTTCTGCCGGATCTCGGCGATGCCGCGCGCGAGCAGATCCTCGGCAACCTTTCCCTTGGCCGCCGTCGCGATAATCTTCTCCGCGGCCGCAACCGCGGCGTCGGCCGCGGCTGAGCGCACATCGGCAACCGCCTGCGCTTCGGCTTGGGCGATCTCGGTCTCGGCCATTTTGGTGCGCCTGGCGACGAAATCTTCCGCTCTTGATTTTGCTTCTGCCGCCAGCCGCTCGGCTTCGGCTTTGGCTCCGGCGATGATCGCTTGCGCCTCGGTTTCGGCGTCGCGCGCCTTGCGCTCGAACTCGCCGAGCAGCGCCTGCGCTTCTTCGCGCAAGCGGCGGGCCTGTTCCAGTTCCGATTTGATGCGAGCCTGACGGTGGTCGATGGCGTCGATCAGCTTGCGATGGACGCCGAGATAAGCGAGCAGCCCGAGGAAGCAGAGAAAGCCCAGCGCCACCCAATTTTCAGCTTCGAGCATGGCTTTCTCTCAATGTTTGCCGGTTTCGCCGAGCGCGGCAGCGACGTCCTCGTCGCGCGGCCGTTGCCCGATCAGACGTTCGACGATGGCCGAAGCGGTCTCGGCGGCGATTGACCTTACATTGCTCATCGCTGCGTCGCGGCTTTTTGCGATCGATTGCTCGGCTGCCACTATCCGCTCGTGGAGTTGTGCCTCGAGCCGCTTATGCAGATCCTCGGTTTCGCGGGCCTGTTGCTGGCGCGTGGCGCCGGCAATGGCCTGGGCGCGGCCTCTCGCGTCCGCAAGCGCCTTTTCGTAACCCGCTTGCGCGGCGTTCGAC
>DATAYT010000017.1:0-6221 GCA_036272395.1 Xanthobacteraceae bacterium | reverse complement strand
GGTCTTCCACGGCTGGTCGATGGCTTCGACGACGTTGTAGTCGATGCCATAGGCCTCGGCGCGGGTGACGAAATCGCGCAGAACCTGGGCTTGCTCCATGCGGCCGGGTTCGGCGTCGTGGAAATTGTAGCCGGCGCTGGGCCAGCCGAATTCAGCGATGACGATCCGCTTACCGGGATGCATCCGGCGGAGCCGATCGTAAAACTCGATGGTGTGGTCGACCGCGCGCGAGGCATCGAAGCCTTCCCAGTAGGGCAGGATGTGAGCGGCGATGAAGTCGACGGCTGAGGCAAGCTCGGGGTGATCGATCCAGACCGTCCAAATTTCACCTGTAGTTACAGGAACTGGGCTTGACCGTTTAACCTTTTGGATGAGCTCGATAAGCGCCGGTACGGTCATTTCCGCGCGCAGCGTGGTTTCGTTGCCGACCACGATGGCATCGACATTGCTGTAGTGCCGGACGAGATCGAGGGCCGAGCGGATTTCCCGCTCGTTGCGGGCCTGGTCCTTATCGATCCAGGCGCCGACGGTGACTTTCAGGCCGAATTCGGCGGCGATCGGCGGCACGAGCTCGGCGCCGCCGGTTGCCGAATAGGTCCGGATGGCGCGGGTATAAGGGGCTATGGTCCGCAGGTCGGAACGGATCTGCTCAGCCGTCGGGCGCGGGCCCCGGTCGGGATGCGAGGAGTCGGCAAACGGCGAATAGGAAATGCTGGCGAGCTGCCGGGTGACGTCTGGGGCGGTCCCCACCGGTCTCAGCAAAATCCAAATGCCGGCATGCATGCACGCAACTAGCGCGAGCACGGCAGCGACGGTGCGCATGGACTCCCAACCACGCGGGGCGAACCACACAGGCCCGAACCTGCCCCCAGGTTCGACGATGGTCGTAAGGGTGAGGCTAACCTTGCAACGGCGAGATTAAACTAGCGACGGCCAATGGCGAATTCAAGACAGCAGCATGGCGCAAGACGCCGTGCGGCAGCGATTTTTTTGACGCGGCCGGAGCAAGCGTACATTGCTGAAGGTTAATGACGCGCCAGCTCTTCGCTTAGCGCGTCGTGGTCGGATTTTGCGCCGCCGCGGCAGGCGCCGGAGGGGGTTGCAGGGAAGGATTGATCCAGCACGCGTGGACGCGCCCATTGAGACTATCGGCGGCCTTGGGATCGATCGTATTGGCGTGCAAAACCAGGCACCGGAACGTCACCTGGATATGCCCGCTCGGGCAACCGAAGCGGTCATAGAGGTCGAGGTGGCGAAAGGCCGTGTCCAGGTCGTCGCGCCACAGCAGGCTGACGACGCGCCGGCCGAGCCAGACGCATTCCGGGTTGCCGGCCGGACCGTTGAGGGCGTGCTGGGCTTCGGCAAATTCATCGATTTTCTGCGGTTCCTTGGCGCTGTCTTTGGCGCTGTCTTTGGCGCTGTCCTTGCCGTTGTCCTTGGCACCCTCTTTCGGCGCCGCAGATTGCTGGTCGGCGGGCTTGGCGTCGTTGTTTTGCGCGAGTGCGGGAGAAATTCCGGTGCCGGTCGCGGCGGCAAGCAGCCATAGGGCGGCGCAAATCCCGCCGGCAAGATTGAGTACGCGGTACGACATAATTGCCTTGTGCGCTGGACTGAAGCTGAAAGGGCGTTTCCCAGGTCTTTTTTGCCTTACGGCGCCGTCCCTTGTGGCTGTCGATTAGGCCCCTATTGCGGCAGAGATTTTCGCGAACAACCGCGGCCGTGACCACAGCCTAACTGCAGGCATTTGTCCAGCACACATGCCGCCGCTGCTTAACGCCGAGCGCGCTTGGCATCGCCTTCGGCCAAGGCTAGAGCGCAATCGTTTCACACTGAAACGATTGCGGCTCTGGCATTTTGATTGAGCATGGTCTTTCCGGAAACCCGGCTTCCACTTTTCCGGATCATGCTCTAAGGCGAATACGTGCCGTCTCCGAAATACGCAAATTCGCTTGCCGCAGCGCTCGCCTGTTACGCCGCAACCGCAATCGCAATTGGGTTTGCGTGGTGGTGGCTTGGCGCGCCCATTCGGCTGCCGCCGTCGCCGCTTGCCGCCGGCGGCAAGCTCGCTTGCGTGTCCTATGCGCCCTTTCGCGGCGATCAGGATCCGCTGGTCGAGACAACGCATGTGGACGCGGGCCAGATCGACGACGATCTGACGCTCTTGTCCCGCTACACGGACTGCATCCGTACCTATTCAATCGAAAATGGACTCGACCAGATTCCGGCGATCGCCGAGCGTCACGGGCTGAAAGTGATGCAGGGCCTTTGGCTGTCCAACAAGGCCGAAAAGAACCGCTGTCAGGTCGAGACCGTCGTTGCGCTCGCCAAAAGTTTTCCCAAGACGATTGTCGCCGTGATCGTCGGCAATGAGGTGCTGCTGCGCGGCGACCTTTCCGTCGGCGATCTCGAAGGATTCATCCGCACTGTGAAAGCGCAGGTGACGATGCCGGTCACCTATGCTGATGTGTGGGAGTTCTGGCTGCGCTATCGCGACCTCCAAGCTGCCGTCGATTTCGTCACCATTCACATCTTGCCGTATTGGGAGGATTTTCCGCTGCCGGCTTCGGTTGCCGCCGCGCACGTCGACGCCATCCGCAAGCAGGTCGCCGCGGCGATTCCGGAAAAAGAGATCTTCATCGGCGAAGTTGGCTGGCCGAGCGCGGGCCGGATGCGGGAAGGGGCGCTGCCGTCGCCCTCCAATCAGGGGCGCGTTATCAGCGAAACCATGACGCTGGCGCAGCGCGAGAATTTTCGCGTCAATGTCATCGAGGCCTTCAACCAGCCGTGGAAGCGGTGGCTGGAAGGGGCGACCGGCGGGTTCTGGGGTATTTTCGATCGCTCAGCCGGCGCGCCGAAATTTGCCTTCAGCGGCATTGTGTCCGATCACCCCTATTGGCTGTTGCAGGCGCTCGCCGGCGTTCTCCTCGCCGCCATTATATTTGCGAGCGCGCTTGCCGGCGCCGGCGGCAAGCCGGCCGTGCTCTATCTGTGGCCGCGCATCGCGCTATTGTCTTTTCTTCCTGCGGTTTTGTTCGGCTGGACGCTCGAGCGCGTACCGATCGACAGTTTCAGCGTCGGCAGCTGGCTGCGTTCCATTGCCTTCGCCGCCGCCGCCGCGGTTGCGCCGGCGGCCTGTGCCGCGGCGATCGCCGCCGGTCGCAGGCAGCCGACATTTGCCTCGATCATTGGCGGCAGGCGCGGGACGCGCGATGCGCTCGGCGTCGTTCTCGGCGGCAGCCTGATCGCGCTGACGCTGCTTTCGATCGAGACCGCGCTCGTTTTGGTGTTCGATCCGCGCTATCGCGATATTCCATTTGCGCCGCAAAGCGCCGGCACCGTCGCCTTTCTCGCGCTGATGGCATCAGCGCCGCGTCCGACCGGTAAGCGCGCCGCCGCCGAAACGCTTGCCGCCGCCGTAGTCGCGGTCGCCGCGATCTATATCGCCATCAACGAAACGGTTGCGAACTGGCAGGCGCTGTGGCTTTGCGCCGGCTTTGTCGGGCTCGCCGTCATTCTGTCGCGGGTGCGGGACGCGCCAGACTGAGAACCAAGAGCGCAGCGGCGAGCGCGGAAAGCTCGGGGTTATGCAGCACGATACCGAAGCCGCCGGCAGCCAGCGCGACCGCGACCAAAACAATCGACGGGCGTATCAGGTTAAGAAGCGCCGCCGCCAGCGCCACCGCGCCGAAGACATAATGATTGTAGATCGCGATCGAGACATGAAAGGCGCCGCACAGCCAGGTCGTCAGGCCGGCTTGGCAGGCAAGTTCGACGTTGAGATTTTCGATCGCCATGTAGCGCAAATACATGGCCTCGCCGACCGACAGGAAGGCGATGATCAAAAGCCAATTGGTCTGGCGCGCGGTCGGACGGAACAGGGGGCGCATATTTGGAGCTTAACCCGCGCGATGGTGCGGGTTAATGCCATAATTCCAAGCGCTATCGGTTTTGCCGGCCATGCTCTAAAACCGCGCCGGAGGTTCTCGATGACGGCTCGAACGTGCCTGGCGATCGTACTCGCGGCCGGCGAGGGCACCCGCATGCGTTCGGCGCGGCCGAAAGTGCTGCATCCGCTCGCCGGGCGCTCGCTGCTCGCGCACGTGCTTGGGGGCATCGCGCAAGCGGGTGTCAGCACCGCTGTCGTGATCGGTCCCGGCGAGGATGCGGTCGCCGCCGAGGTCAAACGCGTTTGCCCCGACGCCGAATGTTTCGTGCAGCAGGAGCGGCGCGGGACTGCGCATGCGGTACTGGCGGCGCGGGACGCCATCGAACGACAGGCCGATCAGATTCTTATTGTCTATGGCGACACGCCACTGGTGCAGCCCGCGTCATTGTCGCGGCTGCGTGCGGCGATTGACGGCGGCGCGGCCGTCGCCGTGCTCGGCTTTCGCGCCACCGACTCCACGGGCTACGGGCGGCTCATCGTTGAGGATGGCGAACTCGTCGCCATTCGCGAAGACGCCGACGCCAGCGCCAGCGAACGCAAGACCGCGCTGTGCAACGGCGGCACCATGGCGCTTGCGGGCAAAACGGCGCCAGCGATCCTGGAACGGATCGGCGACGAAAATCGCAAACACGAATTTTATCTGACCGACGCCGTCGAGATTGCGCGCGGCATGGCGCTGCGCGCAGTCGCGGTCGAGGTCGAGGAGGACGAGATGCGCGGCATCAATACCAAAAAACAGCTCGCCGAAGCGGAAGCGGTGGCGCAGCAGCGGCTGCGCCAGGCCGCGCTCGATGCCGGCGTCACGCTGATCGCGCCGGAAACGGTTTATCTCTGCGCCGACACCAAATTCGGCCGCGACGTAGTGGTCGAACCGTTCGTCGTGTTCGGCGAGAAAGTCACCATCGAGGACGGCGCCGTCATTCATTCGTTTTCGCATATCGCCGGCGCGCATATCGGCAAAGGCGTGTCGGTCGGACCGTTTGCGCGGCTCCGCCCCGGCACGCGACTTGGCGAGGGCGCGCACATCGGCAATTTCGTCGAGGTCAAGGAAACGGTGGTGGAGGCCGGCGCCAAGGCCAATCACCTGACCTATCTCGGCGATGCTTCAGTCGGCGTCAATGCCAATATCGGCGCCGGCACGATAACCTGCAATTACGACGGCGCCGCCAAGCACCGCACCGAAATCGGCCGCGACGCTTTCATCGGCTCGAACTCCGCGCTGGTGGCGCCGGTCAAGATCGGGGAGGGCGCTTATGTCGGCTCCGGCTCGGTGATCACGCACGACGTGCCGGAGGGTGCTCTGGCGCTTAGTCGAAGCCGTCAAATCATCAAGAAAGACGCGGCAAAACGCTTGCGTGAGCTGAAATCGCTCCGAGCCAAAAAGACCTCGGGGTAACGGGTGGGGTAACGCTGGAAAGCCCCGCGCCGGGGCTAGGAAGGCCGCCTATGCGTTATTTGTGCTGGGGGCTATCTCTACTTAGAGGACAACCACGAGCACGAGAGGGCGCTATGAAAGCCTTGCTCGCCTGCTGGCTCACCGCAATCGCCGTGTTGGTATGGCTGGCGATGCCGCAGCCGAACTCATTTGAAAAGCGTTGGCCGGTTGTGTTACCGCCGGCCATGTCCCTACAGACGTTCAATGCCGCCCGTAAGGCCGCAGAGCGGTCAGTCGGTATGACGTTTACGTACTGCAAATATCCAGATTGCCAGCGCAGCTGAAGAGCAACCAGAGCGCAGACGAGCAGCTGTTTGCGGCCCCTTACAGCAAAGCCGCCAGCTCCTGATCAAAACTAGCGGCTTTGCCTTTTCGCCCTGAACGATGTGTGTTCGGCTACTGCGGGTGTTTCTCGTCGTGGATCAACTGACTGTTGGCGTTCTCTTCTTGGTTTATCTGTTTCTGCTGCGCCCGCGTCAGGTACCCGCCGTTGGCTTTCACATCGGCATGCTCCTGCTGCTTGATAGCGCGGTCGTTGGCGCGGAGCTGCTGGCCTTCCTGCCCAGTGAGCTTGCCGTTCTTAAGGCCTTGGTTGATACGCTCGCGCTGATTATCAACCCGCGTATTGACCTCGTTGCGCCGCGGATGTTTTTCCGCAAAATTGCCCCCAGTCGGGTTCCCATTGCCCTGTGCCTCGGCGTTCAACGTCCACGCGCTCGCCGCCAATGCCCCTGCCAGAAGATAGCCCACCGTCTTAGTCATCTCTCACTCCCCCAAGCCATAACGTGCCCCTGTCGGCACGGAATACTTTCAAATTAAGGCTGGAATCCGCTCTCGCTA
>DATAYT010000016.1:0-7315 GCA_036272395.1 Xanthobacteraceae bacterium | reverse complement strand
ACCAGCACGCCCTGGCCGCGGCCGGTGACCAGCGCATAACCCGCCGCCATATGCGCCGCCGTATTCTCATGCGGGCAGCGCACGACGGTCGGCATTGGCTCGCCGCGCCGGCGGCGATGCGCCATCTCGTCGATGATCGGGGCGTGATCGGTGCCGAAATTACAGAACAGGTAATCGACGCCGATCTCTTTTAAACCTTCGAGCAGGTAATAGGCCGTCGCGAAATCGGGAACATTCGTCTTGCGCGCAACCGACGTGTCCATTGTGAGCACTCACCAAATCTTTGCCTTGAGCGGGAGGGAACTTTACCCCGGGTCTGAATTTCCGGTGCCTTATAGCACCTTTGCTGTGGAAGGTGCGGCAAGTCTGGCAGCCATTTCAGCATAAAGGCCGGGAATCCCCGAACTCTTGCCACAATGCCGGTTAAATACTCCGCGCGATTGAGTGGGGAGAGGGTGACTCCATGAAATGGCAAGCAGCCTTGGCCGGCGCGCTGGCGTCGGCCCTAGTGACGTGCGCGGCATATGCCGACGTGCGAATCGTCGGGGATCCTGGAGGGGAAGTTTCCTCCTATGTTCAGAAATTCAATGAGATCCGCGCTTCCGGAGAGCGAATCGTCATTGACGGGCCGTGCCTGTCGGCCTGTACCTTGTTGACCGGCATCGTCCCGCGCGACCGCATCTGCGTAACACGGCGCGCCGCTTTGGGCTTCCACGCCGCCTCGTATTACAACGATGCGTCCCGTTCGCTGGTCCCGACCCGCCAGGGCAGTGCGCTGGTGATGCGGCTTTATCCGCCGGAAATCCGGTCATGGATCAACCGCCATGGGGGCTTGCGGCCGCAAATGATCGTGATGCGCGGCCGCGAATTGAGCACGCTGTACCCGATTTGCCAGTAGTTATCGGGCAAGTGAGCGGCAGGGCACCGCGGCGGTTGCGGTGCTTTTGCCCGTTGTCGTAACGCCAAATCCGGCCTATCTAATCCGGGCCGGTGTCTGCCATGCCGCAAATCCTCGCACGACCGCGAGTTTCCTGGAATTTACTCGTTGCCAGCACATTCATTGCGTTGGCGCTCATCGGTACTGGCGTGCTCTGGGCCCATTACGGTACCGCCGTGTTCTTCGAAACGATCCGCGCCGGCTTTACGGCCTGCTTTGGCTAACGGGAAACCGCTCGTGAAGGCGAATACATCTCGCGTCATGCTCATGCTCGCCGCGTTTCTCGGCGGGCTGTTTCTGTTTTTTGGCGCCATCCTGTTCGTCACCGGCCGCGCGACGTCGCCCGTTGGTTCCGCGATTGCCGCGGTTGGCGGCCCGTTTCATCTTGAAGACCAGAACGGAAAGCCGTTCACCGATCAGGATATGAAAGGACGCCCCTTCCTGGTGTTCTTCGGCTTTACCCACTGCCCGGATATCTGCCCGCAGACCTTATTCGAAATCTCGCAGGTGCTGCATACGCTTGGCCCCGATGCCGATCGAACCGGAGCATTGTTCATCACGGTCGATCCCGAGCGCGACACCCCCTCGGTCATCAAAGATTATCTGTCGAATTTCGATCCGCATTTACATGGCCTGACCGGCGATCAGGCCGCGATCAATGCGGCGCTGCGCGCCTATCGCGTCTATGCCAAGAAAGTGCCGCTCGAGGGCGGCGACTACACCATGGATCACACCGCGGTGGTCTACCTCATGGACAAGGACGGGCATTTCGTTGCGCCGTTCAACGTCAGCCGGACTCCCGAGCAGGAAGCAGCCGATCTGCGGCGCTATTTCTGATGGCTGTAGCCCAACGCCAACGGCCGGTGGCTCCGGCGCTACGCGCATGCTTTGCCGCGGCGCTCTTTGCCGCGGTCGCGGGCATCGTGGCCGTGCCGCCGGCGGCCCCGGCGCAGGAGGGCATAGCGGTGCCCTCGGGAGCCGGCGTTCCGGGCTTTTGGGACCCGCGGCGGCGGCCGGAGCGGCCGGACCTTTCACGCCTGCAATCGATTCGCTTTCTGACCGAGCTCGACTATCCGCCGTTCAACTATGCAGGCGCCGATGGCAATCCGGTCGGTTTCAACGTCGACCTTGCCCGCCAGCTCTGCGACGAGATCAGGGTCGCCTGCACCATCCAGACGCGGCGATTTGATCTGCTGCTCGATGCGCTCGACGACAATCGCGGCGACGCGGTGATCGCCTCAATCGCGATCACGCCGGCGACGCGCCGGCGCGCCGATTTCACCGATCCCTATTATCGCACGCCGGCGCGTTTCGTCGCGCGCGTCGACAGCCCGATTGGCGACGTGCTGCCGGAACTGGTCGAGGGCAAGAAAATTGCCGTCGTTGCCGGCACGGCGCATGAGGCCTTCCTCAAGCAGATGTTCACCGCGGCCGAGATACGGTCCTACGCTAATGCGGAAGCCGCGCGCGAAGCGCTCCGCAACAAGGATGTCGATCTGTTGTTCGGCGACGGCGTCGCGCTCGCTTTCTGGCTCAATGGTTCCGATTCCGCCGGCTGCTGCGTATTCCGCGGTGGTCCGTATCTCGAAAGCCGCTTTTTTGGCGAGGGCGTGGGCATCGCGGTCAAACGCGGCAATGATCTGTTGCGGCAGGCTTTGAACTGGGCCCTGTTTCGCGACTGGGAGAAGGGCGGCTTTACGGATCTTTGGCTGCGCTATTTTCCGATCAGCCCGTTTTGAGTTTACATCTTGTCGCAATCGCGTTTGACGATGCGATGCGGCCTTCCTAGTGTCCCGATTCCGAAGTTCGTAAGCATCTGCGGCACGCTCAGACGAACTTCGGATTCGCGGCACTAGTGTTCCGGCCGCAAGCCTGATGCTGCGGAGTTGGCCAAGCAATCATGACGGCGATCGATGCCCCCAGTGCCTCGCTCCGCGAACTGGCTGAGCTCTCCCACGCCTGGCCGTTTGAAGAAGCGCGCAAGATCGTCGCGCGGCTCAAGCGGCGGCCGAAGGACGAAGTCATTTTCGAAACCGGCTACGGACCCTCGGGCCTGCCGCATATCGGCACGTTCGGCGAAGTCGCCCGCACCTCGATGGTGCGCCATGCCTTTCGCGTCTTGACCGACGACAAGATCAAAACCCGGCTGATCGCCTTTTCCGACGACATGGATGGGTTGCGCAAGGTTCCTGACAATATTCCAAACAAGGAGCTGATCGCGCAGCATCTCGGCAAGCCGCTCACCCGGGTGCCAGATCCGTTCGGCACCCACGACAGCTTTGCCGCACACAATAATGCGCGGCTGCACGCTTTCCTCGATCAGTTCCGCTTCGATTACGAATTCCTATCCTCGACCGCCTGCTACACGTCGGGACGTTTCGACGAGGCGTTGCTCAAAGTATTGCGCCATTTCGAACAGGTGATGGAGGTGATGCTGCCGTCGCTGCGCGAGGAGCGAGCGCAGACCTATTCGCCGTTTCTGCCGATCGATCCGCTGAGCGGCATCGTGCTGCAGGTACCAGTCGTCGAGCATGACGCCAAGGCCGGGACCATCACCTACGAACACCCCGATCGCGGCGGGCGCGTCACCACGCTCGTGACCGGCGGCCGCTGCAAGCTGCAGTGGAAGCCCGACTGGGCGATGCGCTGGGTGGCGCTCGGCGTCGATTACGAAATGGCCGGCAAGGACCTGATCGATTCGGTCAAGCTCTCGGGTGAGATCTGCCGCACGCTCGGCGGCGCGCCGCCGGAAGGCTTCAACTACGAGCTGTTTCTCGACGAGAACGGACAGAAAATCTCGAAGTCGAAGGGCAACGGCCTGACCATCGAAGAATGGCTGCGCTATGCCAGTCCGGAGAGCCTGTCGCTGTTCATGTACCGCGAGCCGAAAGCGGCCAAGCGGCTTTATTTCGATGTCATCCCGCGGCACGTCGATGAGTATTTGCAGTTCCTCGACGCCTATCCGCGTCAGGGGTTGAAGGAAAAACTCGGCAATCCGGTCTGGCATATCCACGACGGCGCGCCGCCGGCGCCCGACAATCCGGTGCCGTTTGCGATGCTGCTCTCGCTGGTCACCGCCTCGAATGCCGCCAATGCCGACACGCTCTGGGGCTTCATCACGCGCTACCGGCCCGGCGTGACGCCGACCACGCATCCGCGCCTGGCCGCGCTCGTCGATTACGCGATCAACTACTATCGCGACTTCGTGGCGCCGGCGAAAAAATTTCGCGCGCCGAGCGCCGCCGAACGCGCCGCGCTGTTGGACCTGCGCGATGCGTTGGCGCAGCTCCCGGCGCAGCCGACGCCGGAGGCTATTCAAGACGTGGTGTACGAGATCGGCCGCCGCGAGCCGTTCCTCGACAAGAGCGGAAAAATTAAAACCAAGGACGGCAAGCCGGGTGTGTCGCTCGACTGGTTCAACATGCTTTATCAGGTGCTGCTCGGCCAGGAGAAAGGGCCGCGGTTCGGCTCCTTTGTTGCCGCCTATGGCGTCGCCAACACCGTCGCCATGATCGACGGCGCGCTGGCGCGGTCGGCGTGATGATCAATGCCGAACGATCAGTGACGACGATCTATAAAATCTGTGAGCGGGCGTCCTGGCACCTCGCCGAGCAAACCGGGACCTATCGCGGCTCGGCGGTCGATGCCCGCGACGGCTTCATTCATTTTTCTACGGCCGCCCAGCTTGCCGGAACGCTGGCAAAACACTTTGCTGGACGCGGTGATCTCTTGCTTATTGCCGTCGACGCCGGCGCCTTGGGCGAAACGCTGAAATGGGAGCCCTCGCGCGGCGGCGAACTGTTTCCGCATCTCTACGTCGCGCTGCCGCTCGCCGCGGTACGCTGGACAAAACCCGTGCCGGACGAAGTCGGCGGCCGGCGCGCATTGCCGGAGCTCGCGCCGTGATCGAACTATTCGACCGGTTGGCGCGGCCCCTCCTTTATGCGCTCGATCCCGAAGACGCCCATCGGCTAGCGATCAGGATGCTGCAAGTCGTGCCGTGGCCGCCTGTGCCGCCCGACGACACCCGGCTGGCGACCCGCGTTTTCGGGCTGAATTTCTTAAATCCGATCGGCATCGCCGCAGGCTTCGACAAACACGCCGAAATTCCCGATGCGCTCATGCGCGCCGGCTTCGGCTTTGTCGAGGTCGGCACCGTGACGCCGCTGCCGCAATCGGGCAATCCGCGCCCGCGCCTGTTTCGCCTTGACGCCGATCAAGCCGTGATCAATCGGCTCGGGTTTAATTCGCAAGGCGCCGACGCCGTGCTGCGCCGGCTCGCGGCGCGGGCCAGCGCCGGCGGTATCGTCGGCATCAATGTCGGCGCCAACAAAGATGCGCCCGATCGCGTCGCCGATTACGTGCGTCTGATCGAAAAGTTCGCCGCGGTGGCGAGCTATGTCACCGTCAATATTTCGTCGCCCAACACGCCGGGTTTGCGCGACATGCAGCAAGCAGATGTATTGGACGATCTGTTGGCGCGCGTCATCGATGCGCGTGAGCGCGTGACCAAAAACGCCGGACCCACGCCGGTCCTGCTCAAGATTGCTCCTGATTTATCGCTGTCCGATCTCGACGATGTGGTGGGCATCGCGCGTGCGCGCCGGGTTAACGGCATGATCGTCGGCAATACCACCGTGAGCCGGCCCGCCAGTCTGCGTGACGCCCAATTGAGAGAAGCGGGTGGTCTTTCTGGGCGACCGCTGTTGCCGCTCGCGGACCGCATGCTCGCCGAAACTTATGTGCGCGTTGAGGACGCGTTCCCCTTGGTCGGCGCCGGCGGGATAGATTCCGGGGCGAGCGCGCTCGGCAAAATCCGCGCCGGCGCCAGCCTCATTCAGATCTATTCGGGACTGGTGTTTCGCGGCCTTGGTCTCGTTGGCGAGATCAAGCGCACCATTGTTTCCGCGCTTGAACGCGATGGCGCGCAAAACCTCGCCGACTATGTCGGCGCCGACGCGGCCTCGGCCACCGCCGAACCCTGGCCGGATCAATTCGTCCGCGCCTGATCACAGTGCGTGTTGTCGCAGCGTTTTCGCCAGCTCCGCGGCGATCGCGACTGCCGCCGGCGTGTCGGAATGCACGCAGATCGTCTCGGCCCGCACCGGAATATCGCGGCCGCTCGTGGTGGCGACGACATGCTCGCGCATCACGCGCACAACACGCGCGGCGGCTTGTGCCGGGTCGACGGCGTCATGGACGCGGCTGAGAATGAGGTTGCCGTCGCCGTCATAAGCGAGGTCGGCGTAAAATTCGCCAATCATCGCGACGCCCTTTTTTCGGTAAGCCGCTTCGTGCGCGGTGAACGCCATGCCGAGAACCGGCACGCCGAATATGCGCGCGGCGTTGGCGATCGCGCCGGCAATGGTCTCGTCGCGAGCCGCCATGCCGTAGAGCGCGCCATGCGGTTTGATGTGGTTGAGCGGCAAACCTTCGGTGTCGAGAAAGGCCTTAAGCGCGCCGGTCTGGTAGATCACCAGGTCTTCCAGCTCGTCAGGCGCGATGACCATCGCGCGCCGGCCGAAGCCCTGCATGTCGGGAAGCGAAGGATGCGCCCCGACTTTGACGCCGTGCGCTTTCGCCAGCCGCACCGTCTCATGCATGATCGAAGGGTCGGAGGCGTGGAAGCCGCAGGCAACATTGGCGAGGTGGATATGCGGCATCAGCGCGGCGTCATTGCCGAGCCGATAAAGCCCGAAACCTTCGCCCATATCGCAGTTGATGGTCATGCCCATAGTCGTGATCCGTCATGTTGGTGATCCGTTGAGGGTCGTGATCGGTTTAGCGTACCGCGGTCGCGCCGGGTGAGGGTATGAGCACCGGCTTGAGCGCCGGCACGAGCCGCCGCCGCTCGCGCCGCGCTGGTATGGTGCGATAAACCTGCTTGGTCGCTTCGACGATGTGGACCCCCGCAAATGGTGCGGACAAGGTCGCGCCAGTGCGCTCCCATGCGCCGGCCGAGCGCAGAAACCAGCGCCGCGGAATCGGCGGCACATAGAGCGCCTCGCCCCACGCGGTTGGCGTGAACCAGGTGCCGCGCAACAGATGCATGATCTGCGTGCGCGAATACGGCCGTCCGTAGCCGAACGGTGTCGTGTCCATGCGCGCCCACACGCCGCGGCGGTTCGGCACGACCGCCAACAGCCGTCCGCCGGCGGCGAGCACCCGCCAGGTTTCGCGCAACAGCTCGACCGGGTCGGGCGACATTTCCAGCGCATGCACCAAGAGCACGCGATCGACCGCGGAATCGGTGAGCGGTAATTCGTCTTCCTCGACCAGCGCCGCCAGCGCCGGACGCGTCGACGGCCAGCGCACCACGCCTTGCGGCGCCGGCATCAAAGCAAGACAGCGTTCGGCTTCGCCGCGGAACAGCCCGAG
>DATAYT010000015.1:0-9008 GCA_036272395.1 Xanthobacteraceae bacterium | reverse complement strand
TGTCCGACAGATCGACCAGCCAATACAGCATTGCCATCAACCTTGTACGGAAGCGTCTGCCATCGTCTCGTGGCGCGGATAGGCGCGCTGCAAGGCTTTGACGATTGGCGCCATGCGCGAGCCCAGCGAGCCCTTCACCATAACGACATCCCCAGCGCGGATTGCCGGCAGCACTTGCGCTTCGAGCGCTGCAGAGTCCTCTGCATAGCCGCCGCGGCGGTTTGCGGGAAGAGCGTCCCAGAGCGCGTGCATCAACGGACCACAGCAAAAAACCAGATCGATGTCATTGGCAACGACTGCGTCGGCCAGCCCACGATGCAAATCCAAACCCGTCGGGCCAAGTTCCAACATGTCGCCGAGCACGGCGATACGACGGCCCTGCGGTCCGATGCCTGACCGGCCAAGCACCGCCAAGGCTGCCGCGACCGAGGCCGGATTGGCGTTGTAGCTCTCATCGAGAAGCAGCGCCGCGCCGCCGGAAAGCTCGATCGTGATCGGCGCGCCGCGACCGGGTGCGGCTTGCAGCTCGGCAAGCGCCAAAGCGGCAAGCGCAATATCGGCGCCGACCAGTTCGGCGGCGACCAGCACCGCAAGCGAGTTGATAACGAGGTGCCGTCCCGGAGCGCCGATCTTGTAGCTGAAGCGCGTGCCGAGGATTTCCGCTTCGACCGTCGAGCAACGCGCGTGCAGCGCGCATTTGATCAGGCGCGCGTCGGCTTGCTCGTGTTCGCCAAAGGATATCACGCCTTCGACACCGGCTTGGTGGGCACGCTCTTTTAGCTGTGCGAATTGGGCGATGTCGCGGTTGACGACGGCGGCGCCCTTCGCCGGCACGCCGAGAAATATTTCCGCCTTGGCGTCGGCAATGTTGGCGAGCGAACCGAGAAATTCGAGATGCACAGGCGCAATGGTGGTGATGACGGCGACATGCGGCCGGACCAAGCGAGCCAGCGGGGCGATTTCGCCCGGATGATTCATGCCCATCTCGAATACCGCGTACTGGGCGCTCGACGGGCAACGCGCCAGCGACAATGGCACGCCCCATTGATTGTTGTAGGACGCGACCGACGCGTGGGTTTCGCCATCTTTGGATAACGCAAGCCGCAATGCTTCCTTGGTTCCAGTTTTGCCGACCGAGCCGGTGACGCCGATCACTTTGCTCCGCATGCGTGCCCGAGCGGCCACGGCAAGCTCTCGCAACGCGATGAGCACGTCGGGTACAACCAGCAATCGCGCGTCGCCAGGAAATTGCGCGCGTTTGTCGGCAGCCACCACGGCCAAAGCCGCTTTCGCCAAGGCGTCGACGACAAAGTCATGGCCGTCGCGGCGATCGCCGCGGATGGCAAAGAAGGCTTCTCCCGACCCAAGACTGCGACTGTCGATCGAGAGGCCGGCGACTGACGCCGGAAGTTGTCCCTGGCGCTCCGCGCCCATCGCGCTCGCCATCGCTTCGACGGTCCACAGCGCGCGTGCGGTCATGCGGCAAGTTCCTTAAGCGCGGTAGCGACCGCTTCGTGATCGCTGAAGGGCATGATCCGGTCACCGATGATTTGGCCGGTTTCATGACCCTTGCCGGCGATCAGCAAGATATCGCCCGCCCGCAACTCGGCGATGACGCGCCGGATCGCTTCGCGCCGGCCGCCGATCTCGGTGGCCCCCGGCGCCGCCGCCAGAATCGCGGCGCGGATTGCCGCGGCATCCTCGCTGCGGGGATTGTCGTCGGTGACGATCACACGGTCGGCTTTAGCGGCCGCGACCGCGCCCATCAATGGCCGCTTGCCGGGATCGCGATCGCCGCCGGCGCCGAACACGACGAGCAAACGTCCGCTCGCGTATGGACGCAACGCCTCGAGCGCCTTTGCCAGCGCATCCGGCTTGTGTGCGTAATCGATGAAGATTTGCGCGCCGCGGCTCTCTCCGACGCGTTCGAGACGCCCCTTGGCGCCATCGAGGCGTTCCAGCGCGGCGAATACCGCGCCGGGATCGTCTCCGGTGGAGATGGCGAGACCGGCGGCGAGGAGTGCATTTTCCGCCTGGAACTCGCCGACCAGCGGCAACCGGATGCGATAGAGTTTGCGCCGGTGTTCAATCCGTAACTTTTGGCCAAAACCGTCGCGTACCGATTCAAGGAGACGAATGCCGCTTCCTTTGCGGCCGACCGTCGTGATCGCAAGGCCGCGCGCTTGCGCCGCGCTTTGCACGGCAGCCGCATGTTCGTGATCGACATTGATGATCGCTGCTGCGCCCGGCGGCAACAGTTCCGCAAACAGCCGCAGCTTGGCGGTAAGGTACGCCGCGAAGTTTTGGTGATAGTCGAGATGATCGCGCGTGATGTTGGTGAACCCCGCCGCCGCGATTCGCAAACCATCAAGCCGGTATTGGTCGAGGCCATGCGACGAAGCTTCGATCGCGAGATGACTGACGCCGTCGCCGGCCAGCGCGTCGAGCGAGCGATGCAGTTCGACCGGGTCGGGTGTCGTTAGTGCGCCGTATGTTTCGCCGCGCGGCGATACGATTCCGATCGTGCCAATACTCGCGGCGCGATGACCATGCGCCGCCCAGATCTGTCGCGTGAACGCCGCAACCGAAGTTTTGCCGCTCGTTCCCGTGACGGCCACGATCGTAGCCGGTTGGCGCGGGAACAATTTGGACGCGATCGAAGCGAGCGCGCGCCGCGCATTGGCGACTTGCACAAAGGTAATTCCGGACAGCAGCGGCGTTGCCGGCGCGCGCTCGGCGACGATCGCGACCGCGCCGGCAGCGATTGCCGGATCGATGAAACGCGCGCCGTCAGCCTTGCCGCCGGCGATAGCGACGAACGCATCGCCGCGTTTGACCGTGCGGCTATCCGCGGTCACTCCGCTCACGTTGAAGTCGGCATGACGCGCATCGAATTTCGCGTCAGCGGGCGCAATCTCGCGAAGCTTCATTTCAAGCTTCTGATCAGTTTTCCGCGGCTTAATTGACGGTGCTGCCTTACCTGCTTTCCTTCACGGAGGCCAGTATCAGCTGGTCGGCGCCGGGCAGGCCCGGACGTGGCGCAATCCCAAGCAGCGGAGCGATCCGCGCGACCACCGCGCCGCCGGTCGGAACAGCGTTCCAGCCTGACGTGGTGAAACCATGCGTTTCAGGCGTCGCGTGCGGCTCGTCCAGCATGATCAGGAGCAAATATCGCGGTTGATCGGCCGGCAGCACCGCCATGAAATCGGTCAGCACCTTGGCTTTCGAGTAGCGGCCATTGACCACTTTGTCGGCGGTGCCGGTCTTGCCGCCGATATAGTAGCCGGGCACGTCGGCTTTGGCGGCGGTTCCTTTTTCCACATTCAGCCGCATCAGATATCGCATGATAGCGCTGGTTTCCGGTTTGATCACGCGTTTGCCGAGCGTTTGCGCATCGGCCTCCGAGCGTTTGAGAAATGTCGGCGGAATGAGAATGCCGCCGTTCATCAGCGCCGCGATGCCCATCGCGGCTTGCAGTGGCGCGACCGAGAGCCCGTGGCCAAAGGCGATCGTGGCCGTATTCAGATTCACCCAGCGCTTGGGCACGATCGGTTCGGCGCTCTCCGGCAGTTCGGTGCGCAAGCGGTCGAGCTGGCCCATTTTTTTCAGGAACGCCTTATGGCCGTCGATCCCAACCGCGAGCGCTATGCGCGCCGCGCCGATATTCGAGGAGTAGGTGAAAATCTCTGGCACCGAGAGGATGCGATGCTGCGCTTCGAAATCGTGGATGTCGAACCGCCCCATGTGCAAGGGCATGCGCGCGTCGAACGTCGACTTAAGCGTCGCCTTGCCGGAATCGAGCGCCATGGCGACGGTAAACGCCTTGAACGTCGACCCCATTTCAAACACACCGGTGGTCAGTCGATTGATGCGCGATGGATCGAGCGCCTGGCGTGGATTGTTCGGGTCGTAATCAGGCTCCGAGACCATCGCCAGCACTTCGCCGGTGCGGACATTGAGCACAAGGCCAGCCGCAGCCAAGGCACCGAACTTTGCGCGCGCCGCGGCGAGTTCCTCATGCAGAACGTGCTGAACGCGCAAATCGACAGCAAGGTCGATCGGGCTTTGCAGGCGATCGGTGGCAAAACCCGCCATGTGCAAGGCGGCCAATCCCTGACCGTCGAGCCATTTCTCGATTCCGGCGATGCCCTGATTGTCGATATTGACGTGGCCGATCAGGTGCGAAATCTCGGCGCCGTCCGGGTAATCGCGCTTGTTTTCGTTGAGAAAACCGATGCCAGGCAGGCCTTGGCGATAAATCTCGCGCTGCTGTTCGGGGGAGATATCGCGCCGCAGCCAGACAAATCCGCGCTTGGAGGAAAGCCGCTCACGGAGCTCCGTAGCATCGAGATCGGGAAGATCGGCGGTGAGCAATTCGACCGCTTCATCGACGTCGATCAGGCGGCGCGGTTCGGCATAGAGCGATGGCACGCGCACGTCGGTCGCAAGCACCGTGCCGTTGCGATCGAGAATGTCGGGCCGCGCGGTCGCGATCGCGTCGCTCGATACCACACGATGGGCGGCATGATTGTTGGAGGCCAAGCCGAACAAGACCAGCCGCGCTGCGATGATCGAATAGACGACAGCGAAAGCAAGAATGGTCAAACCGATGCGCGCCCGCGCTTTGGCCTGGCGATCCACCGTGGTGCCATAGAGGATCTTAGCGATCAGCCATTGCCGCCACTGCCGCCATGGCAGACGCGTTCGGCCGGCGATCGGCACGGCGAAGAGCGATTCAGCGGCTGCGCTCATTTGGCGATGCTCCAGTTGCGATGCCGCCGGCCGGACGAACGGCCGTCGCCCGGTTCGGATTTGCTGCCGGCACAGTCCCGGTCACCTCGATCCTGCTCGGCTGCTCGAGATTCTCGATCATTCCGCCGATCGGGTCGGCGCGCGTCGCGAGGTCTTGGGGCGGACGTTCGGGCAGGCGATCGAGCGCGTCGAATTGTGTCGGCGCAATCGGACGCAGCGGCAAGTACCGCTTCGCGAGCGTCTCGATCCGCGCCGGACTGTCGAGCTGCTCCCATTCCGCGCGCAGCGCTGCAATCTTGTCGCGCTCGTGGCGCAGTTCGCCGCGCAGCCTGGCAAGACGCTCGGCCTGGACCGTGGCATCGAATTTGATGCGGTGGACATAGGCGGCGGCGAGGACCAGGAAGCCGATCACACAGAGATTGAGCACGCGCAAGATCACGCCGCACCTCGCATAATGTCGGAGATCCGCGGCAGCCGTGGCAGGAGATCGTCGATGTCGCTTCCGCGCGCCGGCGCCTCGGTTCGCTCGGCGGCACGCAGCTTCGCTGAGCGCGCGCGCGCATTGGTAGCCAATTCGGATTCATCCGGAGTTTGCGGCCGCCTTGTCAGCGCGCGGAATGTTGGAGGCGCAGCCGCGGCTTCCGGGCGGTGCCGCGAACCGGCTGGCCTCCGGCTGTGGCTGGTCAGAAAATTTTTGACAATCCGGTCCTCAAGAGAGTGAAACGCGACCACAACCAGCCGGCCTGAAGATTTAAGCGCGCGCTCCGCAGCGGTTAGGCCACGGGCGAGTTCGGAAAGCTCATCGTTGACGAAGATGCGCAGCGCCTGGAAGGTTCGCGTCGCCGGATGGATCGCGCGACCGCGCGCCGGTATCACCGCGCTGACGATCTCGGCAAGCGCGCGGGTCGAGTCGATAGCCGCTTTTTGGCGCGCTCGGACGATTGCTCGCGCGATTGCGCGGGCATGCCTTTCTTCTCCCAATCCCGAGATGATGGCGGCGAGTTCGCGCTCACCGGCGCGCGCAATGACGTCGGCCGCGCTCGGTCCCGTGCCCGACATGCGCATATCCAGTGGTCCGTCGAAGCGGAATGAAAATCCACGCGATGCTTCGTCGAGCTGCATCGACGAAACGCCGACATCGAACACGATTCCGTCGACGCGGTTGGCGCCGCCGACGACCGTCTCCAGATTGGAGAACCGGTCCTCAACGAGCTCAAGGCGGCCCCCTGCCGCCGCGACTAAGGATGCGCCTTGCGCAATGGCAACCGGATCGCGGTCGATACCGATGACGCGGGCATTCGCGGTTTGCAAAATGGCCCGCGCATAGCCGCCGCCGCCGAACGTGGCGTCGACATAAAGGCCGCCGGGCCTGACCGCGAGCCAATCGATAGCGGGGCGGGCGAGCACGGGAATGTGACGAGCCGGTCCGCCAGCGACAGCACCGCTGCCGCTGCCCGTTGTCATTCCCGTGCTCCGAGCGGTTTTGCCGCCGTCATCCGGGCGCCCAGTTCCTGCTTGAAAGCGCGGACCCTCTCGGTGGCCTCCGCGAGCTCCGCGCGAAAGCGGCCGGGTTCCCAGATTCGAAATTTGTGACCGAGACCGACAAAGGTCGCTGCGTCGGTGATGCCGGCATGCGCTTTGAGGCTTTCGGTCAGCACCACGCGACCTTCGCCGTCGATCTTCAACGTCTCGCTCGTGCCGTAGAGCGACAGCGCAAATTGTTCGCGCTGTTCGGAATAAGGCGGATAGCCGGTAATCAACGCTTGGATTTCGGCGAGAAGCGCATTGCCGCCAGCATCGAGTGCCGGCCGGTCGAGCGCGGGATGACAATAAAGTCCGTCGAAGCCGTCGCGCACCAACACCGCTCGGAAGGTTGCCGGCACCGAAACGCGTCCTTTCGCATCGAGACGGAGCATGTAGTGGGACACGAACTGGTCCATCTTGCCCCTCGCCGGAAAGCCGGCGCGATACGCGCGTCACGCCTGACTCCTGCGACCTGCGCGCCCAGCTAGGCACCAGTCGCCGTCGTGGGATGCAATGGGCTATCATGGGCAATGATGGTCGTCAACGGGCCAAGCGTGTGCCGCGGCTGGCTTCGAAGCCCTCTGATTAATGAGGGGTAAGCTTAAGGAAGCGTTGATAGCGCGGACCCCGTCACGGCTTGCTTGAGCGGGTTCGGATCCTGGCAAGCGGAGCGGTCATTTTTCCCAAAGTACGCTCGCCGACCTTTGCGTGCTCTCGGCGCAACGCACGCGGGCTATGTCGAATCTTTTTTGTGCGCCGGGACGCAAATCGGCTTGTCGGCGACTGGTGTTTTCCTAAAGTCGACTCCATGTCGCGTCCTGCGTTTGCGCCCGATTCCTGCGTTGTCGCCGAAGTGGTGCCCTCGCCCAATCACAACGAACGGAGCGACGGCCGCCGCCCGGATATGATCCTGCTGCACTACACCGGGATGCCGGACGCAGACGCTGCGCTTGCGTTGTTGTGCACGCAAGGCATGCAAGGCAGCAGTGTTTCGGCCCACTACTTCGTATTCGAGGACGGCCGGATCATCCAAATGGTGCCGGAAAGCCGCCGTGCCTGGCATGCCGGCAAGTCGGAATGGGCGGGAGAAACCGACATCAATTCTTGTTCGATCGGAATCGAAATCGTCAATCCCGGCCATGACCACGGCTATCCTGATTTTCCCGCCCGCCAGATCGCTGCAGTGACTACGCTGTGCCGCAGCATCCAGACCCGTAACAGCATTGCGCCGGTGCGTGTTCTGGCTCACTCCGATGTGGCGCCCGCCCGCAAGCAGGACCCTGGTGAAAAGTTTCCCTGGCGTACGCTCTATGAATCGGGCATCGGCCATTGGGTGAAGCCATCACCGATCATGAATTTCGGCCAAGTGCTGGCGCCTGGAACGCGCGCAGATGCCGTGGTCGCGCTGCAGAAATCTTTGCGCGAATATGGCTATGGGATCGAGGCCAATGGCGACTACGATTCGAACACGTTGGAGGTCGTAACCGCGTTCCAACGCCATTTCCGCCCCGAACGCATTGACGGCCATGCCGATCCATCGACGCGAACCACATTGCAGGAGCTTCTCGCCAGCCGCGGCCGTGCCAGGACAATGGCGGCGCGGGCGCGGACCGCGATACTGCGGGCACCCTAAACTTTAAGCTTGCGGCGCGATCGGTCGTCCTCGGCCCTTGACGGCCCTCTCAATATCCCCATCCCTGTGGGCGTCAGTCGGTCGGACGGCCGCTCCGGCAAAACCGAAAGGTTGCCGGAGAGGAAAGTCCGGGCTCCGCGGACAAACGGTGCCGGATAACATCCGGCGGGTGCGAACCCAGGGACAGTGCCACAGAAAACATACCGCCGTGGCAGGCTAAGTTAGCTGCGGTAAGGGTGAAATGGTGCGGTAAGAGCGCACCGCGCCGGCAGCAACGCCGGCGGCAGGGCAAACCCCACCGGGAGCAAGACCGAATAGGGACGGCGCGAGGCTGGCGCGAAAGTGCCACTTCGGGATTGTGTCCGGATCCTGCCGTCCGGGTAGGTTGCTTGAGGCGTCGGGCGACCGGCGTCCCAGAGGAATGGCCGTCACGCAGGCGAATCCTTTCGCATGCCGTCCAGAACCCGGCTTATAGACCGGCTGACGTGAGAATAAGGGCGCTCGGCGGAACCCCACCGGGCGCCCGCCAATTTTTACGGCCCGCTTTGGCACGGCTTTTGAATGAAATCGCGGGATGAAGCCCAAGAGGCAACGACGGCGTTTGGGTGGAGAAATAGAAGGAACGATCTCTACAGCCATGGAAGCAGAGTTAATTCTTCCAAAAACAGATCGTGAAATTGCTATGTGGGCAAAAGAATTCTATTTCTGGATGATCTGTCATGCCCCGTGCGCCTGAACACATGCCAACCGCTCGGATCGCGCCTCTGTCGCGACTGCCGGCATTTTTCGCCCTAAAGGATAAGCGCGTCGTCGTGGCGGGCGGCAGCGCGGCCGCAACCTGGAAAGCTGAGCTCCTGTCCGCCGCCGGCGCGCGGGTCGATGTGTTTGCGCAGGAGCCCGGCGCCGACATGCTGGCGCTGGCGAGCACTCCGCCGAACGGTGCTGTCGTTATCCAGTGGCGCAATTGGTCCGCAGAGGATTTTCGTGGCGCTGCCATGGCGGTCGCCGATTGTCCGAACGACAAAGCCGCTGCACAATTTGCGGCGGCGGCACGCAACGCCGGCGTGCCGGTCAATGTCATCGACCGGCCGGCATTCTG
>DATAYT010000014.1:0-5949 GCA_036272395.1 Xanthobacteraceae bacterium | reverse complement strand
CTGATGCAATCGAGGCGATGGTTCAGCATCGGAACCTCGCGTGCTATCCATTGCATCCAAAATTAACGAACATATTGCGGTCCTTGTTTCGATCGCGGATACCGGGAGCGGAATTGAGACGAGGTGATCGAATGAAGCGCCGTGATAACTGGAAATTGCCAGCGTTCATTTCGGCCCAATCGCTGCAGGCCTTTTTCATGACAGGCTCGGCGGTCGTGGCTTTGTCCCTCACTTTCTCGCTAACTGCGGCGGCCAAAGATCCCAGCGATGAGGCCTATATGATCCGGATGCTCGTGTGCGAGGGGGAAAGCGCCAAAATGGAATTGTACCTTCCACAATCGATTGTGTTCGGAAAGACACCACTCGCAGAGGCCCTGGCGCACCCCACGATCGGCTACTACGCGCTCGACCTCAGCGACGCGAACAAAGGCAAATCGCTCGAGCCAGTAAAGGTTTCGATGGCGGCAGGCGGGAAAGCGGTGATCGTAAACCAATACACGCGCGGCTTGCCGCCAACCCGTATTCCGGTGAACGGCGGTACGGTCGATTTTGATCAACGCTTCGGCACTCAAGCAAAGTGCGGCCCGTTCCAGTTTCAGCAAACGTTTTGAGAAATTTCACTCCCTGAGCTTGTAGCAGCGCCTAGCGGTTCTTCTTCGCCAGCGCCTTGGCGCGGATCTTGGCGAGCGTCGTTCCCGGCGTGATTGATTCGGGATCGATCGCCAAGCGGATGATCGCTGGTTTGCCCGAGGCCTCGGCATCGCGGAACGCTTTCGGAAAGTCCTCGGTCCGCTCGACCGACGCGCCGAAACCGCCGAAGGCGCGCGCATAGCCCGGGAAATCAGGATTGCGTATTGCGGTCGCCGAAATGCGGCCCGGATATTCGCGCTCCTGGTGCATGCGGATAGTGCCATACATGCCGTTGTCGAACACGATCGTGGTGAACGGCAGATCGTATTGAACCGCAGTCGCGAATTCCTGGCCGTTCATCAGGAAGTCGCCGTCACCGGCGATGCAGACAACCTGGCGCTCGGGATACACCCGCTTCATCGCCACAGCCGCCGGCACGCCATAGCCCATCGAGCCCGAGACCGGCGCGACCTGCTGGCCGAAGCGGCGGAAGCGAAAGAACCGGTGAATCCACGCCGAGTAATTGCCGGCGCCGTTGCAAATGATGGCATCGGGCGCAAGATTTTCGCGCAGCCACACCATCACCGCGCCGAAATTCACCGCGCCCGGCTGCTCGGTCGGCTGTTCGGTCCAGGCGAGATAATCGGCATTCGCGGCTTTGGCGTCGCCCGCGGGCGCGCGGGCGAAGTTCAGATTCTCCAGCGCTGCCGTGAACGCCGTCGGCGTCGCATTGATCGCGAGCTGCGGACTATAGACGCGGCCGAGCTCTTCTGCGCCCGGATACACATGCACGAACGGCATTTGCGGCCCGGGAATGTCAAACAGCGTGTAGTGTTGCGACGGCAATTCGCCCAAGCGCCCGCCGACGGCGATCACCAAGTCCGACGACTTGATGCGCTCGAGCAGCTTGGGGTTGGGGCCGATGCCGAGATCGCCGGCGTAACAGGGATGGGCCTGATCGAACAGATGGCCGCGCCGGAAGGTGGTGCAGACTGGCAGCGCATATTTCTTCGCAAAGGCGGCCATGCGGTCGCAAGCTTCTTGCGACCAGCGGCTGCCGCCGAGGATCACGATCGGCACCCGCGCGCCGCTCAATAGTTCGGCGAATTTTTGCATTTCCGCCGCGCCCGGTGATGTTTCGATGGCCGTAAAAGGCGGCGCGTCGTCGACCGCAATCCGCTCGACCAGCATGTCCTCTGGAATGGCGACCACGACCGGACCGGGCCGGCCATTGGCCGCGGTATGAAACGCTCGCGACACGAGCTCGGGCACGCGCGCTGGATCGTCGATCTCGGTGACCCACTTGGCCATCGAACCGAACACGGCGCGATAATCGAGCTCTTGAAACGCTTCGCGCTCGCGCGTGTCGCGCGCGACTTGGCCCACGAACATCACGATCGGCGAGGAATCCTGGCGCGCGATATGGATGCCGTGCGCGGCATTGGTCGCGCCGGGGCCGCGGGTCACGAAGCAGACACCCGGCCGGCCTGTCACTTTGCCGAGCGACTCCGCCATGATCGCCGCCCCACCCTCCTGCCGGCAGACGGTGACGGTGAGATCGCTGTCATGGAAAGCATCGAGCACCGCCAGATAGCTCTCGCCGGGCACGCAGAACACGTGGCGCACGCCATGGACGCGTAATTGATCGACGAGCACCTCGGCGGCACTACGCAAATTGTCCTTACCGCGCATTCGCGTCTCCCTGGCAAATCTCGATTCCCGGCCATTGCATACGCGGCATTTTCGCATGCGGGTCCGGCATTGCTGCACGTTCAATAGCGCAACTTGGCGGCCGTCGTAATGGGAAATTGGCGCGAGAATCCCGGCCCCGCGGAGTTTTGCCATTGCCGGCGACTGACTGATTGACTAAGCCCCGCGGATCGCGACATAAGCTCCCCGACACAACGGATCGCAAAGGACCGATTATGGCGAGCACTGCATCGAGCGCGACGGCCGGCCACCCGCCGGCGGGAACGCGGCGCGATTTTCTCTATATCGCGACCGCGATGGTCGGCGCGGTTGGGGCAGCGGCGGTTTTGGTGCCGCTCGTCGATCAGATGAATCCGGACGCCTCGACGCTGGCGGCCGGCGGACCCGTCGATCTCGACATCAGCAAAATCGGCGAGGGCCAGCAGGTCCTGGTCCGCTGGCGACAGCGGCCGATCTTCGTGTTCCGGCGTTCAAAACAGACGCTCGATGCGATGGAGGGCAAGCAGTTGACCTCGCAGCTTGCCGACCCCAATTCCGATCAACTGCAGCAGCCGCCCTATGCCACCAATTGGCACCGTTCGCTCAAGCCCGAACTTGGCGTCCTGGTCGGCATCTGCACGCATCTCGGCTGCATCCCCTTGTTTTATCCGAACGCGAGTGCGACCACGCCAGTGGCGGGTTGGCTTGGCGGCTATTTCTGTCCGTGCCACGGCTCCAAATACGACCCGGCAGGCCGGGTATTCTCGGGCGTGCCGGCGCCGTACAATCTGCCGGTGCCGCCGTACCGTTTCGTCAATGATAAGACGCTTCGTATTGGCGAGAACGACGCCAGCGCCGCGGCCTGGAATTTCGATTCGATCCGCCAGCTGTAGACTGTCAGCCGCTCGGCCGTACCTTGCGCGGACTCGCGGCGTGAAACTGCCGTGCGAGCGAGGCAAATCGTCCGGCTCCGATAGCCACGCTCCAGCTTAACAGCAGCGCGCCGGCAAAAACCAACACACCCTTGACGGCCGCTGGCAGCGTTGCGCCAAGCAGCGCGTATTGCAGCCACACGACGAACACGTAGTGCACCAGATAGATCGCGTAAGCATTCTCGGACAGTGAATCGGTAAGCGCCGAGCGCGCGTCGCCAAAACGCAAAAAGACGGCGGCGAAGCCGAGACAGACCGTCGCTACGACCAACACGACGGCAAAATAGGAACAGAGATCGATGACAACATTGCTGCGGCCATAGGCCGACGGCGCCATCGAGATCATCCACAACAGGAACGAGCCGCCGGCGCAGCCGAGCCAAACGCGCCAGCGGCGCGCCAGTGTCCCGTCAGGCCGCAGCAGCCCACGGTCATAACCCTGCACGCCAATGCCGACGCCCGCGAAAAAATAAACGAGGTAAAGCAGTGGACGATCGGTCTGCAAATCGAACGGGCCGAATTCAGCCCACTGGGAAACGCCGAATACGAGCACAAGCGGGACGTAGGCAAGGGCAGAAATGATCGACAGCGCGAGAAAATACCGGCTGGGCGTCTCGCCTAGAATTGCCGAGAAGCGCCCCAGCGACTCGATCAACCGCGGCGCCGTGAGATAAATCACGACCGCTAAAGTGTCGAAGAGCAGCAGCTGCCATAAAAACCACAATGGACCGCCAGGCCAGAATGGCAGCGCGGTCCAATGCCGCCAATAAGCGAGCCAACTCGGATCGGCGGCGGTAACACGATAGACCGGATAATAGGCGATCGGCATCAACAAATAGACGCCCAAGATAAACGGCAGACCGATCCGCAACAGGCGACCGTAAAAAAAATTCCAGCTTCCTCTGCGAACAAGCGATGGCCACACAAAGATGCCGGACAGAAAAAACATCACCGGCATCAGCGCGACGTATTGAAACGCGGCGTAAATGTCGAATGCGAGCCAGCGCTGGTCGTCAAGAATTGGCGTCGCCAGCCAGTGATAGGGAGGGCTGTCGAAAGGTTCCGGCGCCGCCGGCTGCGAAGCTAAATAGGCCAGCACCGAATGAAACGACACCACCATCACAATGGCGAAGGCGCGGAGATTCTTGAGTGCCTGGCTTGCTTGCGATTGGCTCGCTTTGACGGTCGCCGCCTGGCCGATGTGACCGTGCCGCGAATGCTCAGACCTTGAATCCTCAGATTTCGAATGCTCAGACATGGGCGCCCCGCCTCGCATGCGCGTGAGCGTGGCGGGAAGCGCTGATCTGGTTGCGAAGCATCAGGACAATGTCGGCCGGATCGCGCATCGGGACCCCGAAGCCGTACCACGCCGTCGCTGCATTCGCCCGCTTGCACAGCCTGGTGCCGGATAAATCAAACTTGTCCGTATTCGCCAATTCGATGCCGCCGGGCAGCGGCTCGAAAGCGACCTGAGCCGCATTTGTTTTTGGATTGACGAAGGCGCGTACCACGCCGTCGAAAGTCCATCGTGCCAGTCCCGCACCGCTCATGAACCTCGAAAGCACATCGCCATTGCCGTGGCGCTGACGGTTGCGGTCGGGCTGCGAGACAATCGCCGCCAGGAAAGGCGTCTCCCGCCTGAAATGGCTTGCGAGCATGTCGTAAAACGCTTCGGCGGCGAGATCGCCCTCGGCGCCGCGGCCATGCTCGCTGAACCGCCCGTGAAAATGCCGCGCCAGCCATTCGGCGACGAGCGGCGCCACAATCGTGTCGATATAGCCGGTGGCGTAGCCGACCGTGAGCGTGGTCCGTCCTCCTTTGGATTGCCGACCGTCAATGCAAAGCACGGTCGGCAGAACGAGTTCGATACCCGCGAGCTGCAGATTTTTGACGCGGTAGTTCTTCATGCGGCGCCCCCTCTGCTGCCGATCGACCGCCGACGTGGCGGCGTAGTCGGGCTTCCCGATCGCGCGGCGGCAGATGCGACACGCCAGAGCTTGATTGCGCCTGTCAGCAGCGCCTGCCGGTCGATTTTGTCGGTTCCTGTCTTGGGCAGCTCCGGCAGGAACTCGACCAAACGCGGATATTTGTAAGGCACCAGTTTTTGTTTGACGTAGTCCTGCAGCGCGCGGGTCGCCGCTTTGGCATCGGCAACCGGGCTTTTGAGGACGACAAAGGCTTTCAGCGTCGTTCGTTTGTCCGGCAATTCGATCGGGAGCACGACGCATTCCCGCACTGTGGGATGTTCGAGAAGACACCGCTGCACTTCGATCGGATTGACCCATTGACCTGAAACTCTCACCAGGTCGTCCCTGCGGCCATGGAAGAAGTAAAATCCATCCGTGTCACGGACCAACCGATCGCCGGTGCATAGCCAGCCGCCGTCGCGGATCGTCTTCGCAGTTCGCTTCGGCTCGTTCCAGAACAGCGGCGTGCTGGAATGGCCGCGAATCCACATCGTGCCTTCGCAACTTCGTTACCGAAATCGTCTTTGAGCACGATTTCGTAGCCGGGCACCCGCATGCCCGCAGAGCCGAGCCTTTTGTGTTCGGGGGTGTTCGACAGATAAACGTTGAGCATTTCGGTGGAGCCGAGGCACTCGACGATTTCAAGCCCCGTCGCCTGCTTCCAGGCATTGAAAATCTCGGTCGAAAGAATTTCGGCGGCGGACACCGCAAGCCGCACAGACGAAAAATCG
>DATAYT010000013.1:0-1814 GCA_036272395.1 Xanthobacteraceae bacterium | reverse complement strand
GCGCCAAGATTGTCGGTCATGTGGGCGGCGTCGGCGGTGCCCGGAATGACCGCGGTCACGCGTTGATCGCCGAGCAGATATTTGAGAAAGAATTGCGCCCAGCTGCCGGCGAAGCCTTGTGCCCAGTCCGGCAGCGGCCGCTCCCGCACGGCGCGAAATAATCGCCCGCGGCCGAATGGCACGGCAGTGAGCACGCCGGCCTTAACCTCGGCCGCGAGCGGCAGGATGCGCTTTTCCGCTTCTCGGTCGTCGATCGAATAATCGATCTGCACGAAATCGGGCTTTTCGCGTCCGAGGATCGCTTCCACCGCCGCGAAGGCGCCGTGGGAGGTCGAGGTGATGCCGATGTAGCGGCACACGCCTTGCGCTTTCCAATCGCGAAAGGCGCCGAGCGATTGCTGCGGATTTCTCACATTGTGGAGTTGCAGCAGGTCGAGCTTGGCGGTCTGCAAACGATTCAGTGAGCGTTTGAGCTCTTCGACATCGGGGGATTCGAGCTTGGTCGCGATAAAAAGCTTGCCGCGCAGACCAGTGGGCCCAATCACGTCGCCAAGAATGCGTTCGGCATCGCCATAAGTCGAAGCGGTGTCAATGAGTTTGCCACCGTTGTCGATTAGCGCACGTACGACCGCGTTGGCTTTTTGCAGGGTGGCCGCATCGGCAGTGTCGAAGACTTCCGCAGTGCCGAGACCGACGGGGGGCAGGGGCTCGCTGGTCGAGGGGATCGAGCGCGTAAATAGCGACGAGGCGGGTTGCGCGAAGGCCGGCAAAGCCAAGCTCGCCGCTCCCGCCGCCAACGCAGCTGCGGGCAAATTGGCGAATTGGCGCCGTGTCAATCTAACCATTCACTGCGCGGATGTGGCGGAAGCGTCGATCACCTTGGCGCGCTGCTCTTGGGAGCGTCCTAACACCGCCGACAAAATCAGCCAAATCGCCGAGACCGGAGCGGCAACGAGCGCGATCGTTCCGAGCTTTAGCCCAAGAAGCTGCAGGCTGTCGAATACCCAGCCGTAGAGCGCGTCCGAGCCGCGGTAGATGACCACGTCGATCAGGTTCTTGGCTTTATATTTCTCCGCGCGGCCAAGGACCGTATAGAACACCTGGCGAGCCGGATTGGCGAATGCGAAATGGATCCATCGCTGCGCCACTTGGGCCGCCAATACTGCCGCGAGCGTCGGCGTCAAAAAGATGGCGACAAAGCCCGCGGCAAAGACGGCTGGCAGGGCCGCTGCGGTAATACCCGTGCCGAAGCGCTTGAGCAATTGTCCGGTGGCAAGAACCTGAGTCGCCAGCGTGAGCAAGTTCACGGCAAGGTCGATCGCGGCAAACAGGCGGGCTTGTGCACCTGCACCCTGAACCTCGGCCGCGACGATATGGATTTGCTCGAAATAGAGGATGGTCGCACAGAACGATTGCAAGGAAATCCACGCGGCAAGGCCAATCAAATACGGCGAACGAATAAGCTCGGGGATCGCCGCAAAAGCGCTGCCGCCGAGCCGCTCGTCCCGTGCGCGCCCGGTTTGGTGAGGGGTGGCTGCACGCTCAAGCCGCCAAACGCAGAATACCGCGGCTTCGATCAAAATCATTGCCGCGATCAAAAGATTGGTCGGGCCGAGCGGCACCGACAGCCAGATCGTCAGGACCGGTCCCAGCAGCGCGCCGGCGGTGCCGCCGGCGCCAATAAAGCCGAACAAACGCTTGCCTTGATCGGCCGTGAACAGGTCGGCCATGAACGACCAGAACACCGCCACCGAAAACAGACTGAACACCGCAACCCACACGTAAAACATTCGCGCCACCAGCGCCGTATCGAT
>DATAYT010000012.1:0-42802 GCA_036272395.1 Xanthobacteraceae bacterium | reverse complement strand
GTGTCCGTCCGGCAGCAGCACGGCGGTGATTGTCGGCGAATAGTAGTTCGGATCGCGACAGAGAATCTCGAGTCCCCAGCCCCGCACCGCGCGGCGTGTCGCTTCGGCCAGGCGATCGTGACGAGCAAATACGTTCTCAAGCCCCTCCTCGTGCAGCATGTCGATTGCCGTGACCAGGCCGTGCAGCATGTTGGTGGCTGGCGTGTAGGGGAAGTAGTTCATCTTGTTGGCGTTGATCATGTCTTCCCAGGAGAAGAATGACTTCGGCAGCTTGCCGTTTTTGCTTGCGGCCAGCGCCTTGTTGCTCACCGCGTTGAATGACATTCCGGGCGGCAGCATCAGGCCTTTCTGCGCGCCGCCGATCGTTACGTCGACACCCCATTCATCGTGCCGGTAATCGGTCGAGGCTAGCGACGATATGGTGTCCACCATCAGTAGCGCCGGATGGCCTGCGGCGTCGATCGCTTTGCGAATCGGTTCGATCGGCGACAGACAGCCGGTCGCGGTTTCGTTGTGCAGCACGCAAACCGCTTTGATCTCGCGCGCCTTGTCCTTGCGCAGATACTCTTCGACCTTGCCTGCGTCGGCGCCAGTGCGCCAGTCGCCGGGAATGAACTCGGGCTTTAGCCCGAGTTTCTGCGCCATCACTTTCCACAGCGTCGCAAACTGGCCGGTCTCGATCATCAGCACGCGGTCGCCGGGGGATAGCGTATTGACCAGCGCCGCTTCCCAGGCTCCCGTGCCGGTCGCGGTGTAGATGATCACCGGATTGGTAGTCTTGAAAATGGTTTTGATGCCGTCCAGGCATCGCTTGGCTAGCTTGGCGAATTCGGGACCGCGATGATCGATGATCGGGGTATCCATCGCCCGCAGCACGCGGTCAGGCAGCGGCGTCGGCCCCGGAATCTGCAAAAAGTGACGCCCGACGGCGCGCGACGAATTCTGCGGCATTTTCGGCACTCCTGCGGACGGGTGGACAAAGCCGGATGGAACGAGCCGGATGGAACGAGCCTGGGCGCGCGTCCGAGGCGCTCGCGGCTTGTGGCGTTGAATAGCGAATGCGACATTCGGGTCAAGCCCCGATCCCTCGTCACGGCTGGCGCGCCGACGCGCGCGGGCAATCGCCCAAACAGAAAAGGAGACAGCCTTGGCGGCGACGCTGTTGCCAGCGCTCGAAAAAACGCTCGAACGGCGGCTCAAGGCGGAGCAAACGGGCGAGGTGCGCTTCGACGCGTTCCCGCGCGGGCGCTACGCCACCGACGCCTCGCACTACCAAATCATGCCGCTTGGCGTGGTCACCCCACGATCGGCGGCCGATGCCGAAGGCGCGCTCGCCGTTTGCCGGTCTGAAGGCGTGCCGGTGACGCCGCGCGGCGGCGGCACTTCGCAGGCCGGCCAGACCGTCAACCGTTCCGTGATCCTCGATTGCTCGCGCTATCTCAACCGGATCGTCGCAATCGACGCCGCGGACCGCCGCTGCCTGGTCGAGCCGGGTATCGTGCTCGATGAACTCAATCGCGCCCTCAAACCCCACGGCCTGTGGTTTCCGGTCGACATTTCTACCGCTTCGCGCGCCACGATCGGCGGCATGGTCGGCAACAATTCCTGCGGCGCGCGCTCGCTGCGCTACGGCAATACCCGCGAAAACGTTCTCTCGATCGATGCCGTTCTCGCCGACGGCACGCGCGCGCATTTCGGCCGCATGGGCGAGGCCGGCGTCGACGTGCCGCCGGCGCTTGTTCGCGATCTTCTCGCCATCGCCGGCCGCGAAGCGAACGAGATCGAACGGCAATTTCCGAAAGTGCAGCGCCGGGTCGGCGGCTACAATCTCGACGCGCTCGTGCCTGGGCGCAACGACGTCAACCTCGCGCACCTTCTGGTCGGCTCTGAAGGCACGCTCGCCTTTTCGACCGGGATCGAATTGAAGCTGTCGCCGCTGCTCGGACCACGCGCCGTCGGCGCCTGCCATTTTGGCAGCTTTCATGAAGCGATGGCCGCGGCGCAGCACATCGTCGCGCTTAAGCCGATCGCGGTCGAGCTGATCGACCGCACCATGCTCGGGCTTGCGCGCGAGATCGCGATGTTTAAGCCCACCGTCGATGCATTTTTGCGCGGCGATCCCGAGGCGATCCTGTTTGTCGAGTTTGCCGAGGATCGCGACGAAAATGCGCGCCGGCTCAAGGCGCTCGCGGCGCTGATCGGCGATCTCGGCCTGTCATGGGACAAAACCGGCGGCAAATGGGGCGGCGTTGTCGACGTGCTCGATCCCAAATTGCAGACCGCGATCGGCGAGGTGCGCACCGCAGGACTCAATATCATGATGTCGATGAAGGAGGAGGGCAAACCGATCTCCTTCGTCGAGGATTGCGCCGTACCACTCGAACATCTCGCCGACTACACCGCGCGGCTGACGGAGATTTTCGAGAAAAACGGCACCCGCGGCACATGGTACGCACACGCCGCGGTCGGCTGCCTGCATGTGCGGCCGGTGCTTAACCTGCGGCTTGAAAAAGATGTGCGCGCCATGCGCGCCATCGCCGATGAAGCCATCGCCATGGTGCGCGCGTACAAGGGCTCTCATTCCGGCGAGCATGGCGACGGCATCGTGCGCTCCGAATTCCATGAGGCGATGTTTGGCGGAAAATTGGTGCATGCATTCGAGGAGGTGAAGGACCGCTTCGATCCGCGGCATCTGTTCAATCCCGGCAAAATCGTCCGGGCGCCGAAATTCGACGACCGTTCCTATTTCCGCTACGGCCCCGGCTATCGCGCTGGCGTGCTCGGGACCGCGCTCGACTGGTCGGCTTATCCCGGCGCCGGCGGCGGCTTTCAGGGCGCCGTGGAAATGTGCAACAACAACGGCGCCTGCCGCGCGCTTGCGGGCGGCGTGATGTGCCCGAGTTATCGTGTTACCCGCGACGAGCGGGACGTGACGCGCGGGCGCGCCAACACGCTTCGCCTCGCCATCACCGGTCAGCTCGGGCCTGACGCTCTTACATCTCACGAGATGGCGGAGACGTTGAAGTTTTGCGTCTCCTGCAAGGCCTGCCGGCGCGAATGCCCGACCGGCGTCGACATGGCGCGAATGAAAATCGAGGTGTTGCGGGCGCGGGCGCGAAAATTCGGTCTGTCGCTGCAAGACCGTTTGGTCGGCAATCTGCCGCGCTACGCGCCCTATGCCGCGCGTTTGCACTGGCTGTTGAATCTGCGCGATCGGCTTCCCGGCGCCGCGGCGCTGTCGGAAGCGATCGCGCAGTTTGCCGCGCAGCGCCCGCTGCCGCGGTGGCGGAGGGACTATTTCCGTGACGATGAGCGGCTTCTCGCATCGGCGGGCAAGCCGGCGCGGGGAGAAGTTGTCCTGCTCGCCGACACCTTCAATCGCTACTTCGAACCGGAGAACCTGCGCGCGGCGATCGCGGTGCTCGCTGCCGGCGGCTATCACGTTCATATCGCGCGCCCGAACCATGGCGGACGGCCATTGTGCTGCGGCCGCACCTTTCTGGCGGTCGGCAACACCGATGCGGCGCGAGGCGAGGCTGAGCGCACGCTCGCGGCGCTTGGGCCGCAGCTTGCGCGCGGCCTGCCGGTGATCGGGCTTGAGCCGAGCTGCGTGTTCAGCTTCCGCGACGAGATTCCGGCGCTACTCAAAAGCAACGCAGCGAGAGAAGCCGCCGGCCGGGTCGTGCCGCTCGAGGAATTTTTGGCCACCGAGTCTGCGGCCGGAAAACTCCATATCAACTTTGCACCGGCGAAAAAGCGCGCCCTGTTGCACGGCCACTGTCATCAAAAATCCTTCGGCGCGATGGCCGCGGTCGAGACAACGCTCAAACTCATTCCCGGCGTTGACGTGACAACGATCGAGTCGAGCTGCTGTGGCATGGCCGGCGCTTTCGGCTACGATGCCGAGACAATCGATGCATCGCGGGCCATGGGAGAGCTATCGCTATTACCGGCGGTCCGCACCGCACCGGGCGACGCCGTCATCGTCGCCGACGGCACGTCATGCCGCCAGCAGATCCGCGATGGAACGCGCCGCGAGGCGATGCATGTCGCGCGCGTACTGGCGATGGCGCTGCCGGCAGCGCGTGAGTGAACAGTGCAAGAGAAGATCCGCTACGCCTCGCGGCTCAGCGCGCTTTCATGCCAGCGGCGCAGCGCCAGATGGTTCACAAACGACAGCACATAAAAAATCGCAATCCCGGCGACCGACAGCAATAACAGCGCGGCGAACATGCGCGGGATGTTGAGGCGATATCCGGATTCGGCGATGCGGTAGGCGAGCCCGGAACCGGCGCCGGCCGAGCCGGCGGCGATCTCCGCCACCACCGCGCCGATCAGCGACAACCCGCCGGCGATCTGCAGGCCGCCAAGGATGTAAGGCAGGGCGCAAGGCAGCTTGAGATGCCACAGAACCTGGCGCCGCGATGCGCCATAGAGCGTGAAAAGATCGGAAAGATTGCGGTCCACCGAGTGCAGGCCGAGCGTCGTGTTCGCCAATACCGGGAAGAATGCAACAATCCAGGCGCAGGCCAGCACGGCGAGCGGCTGCGGCAGATAGATCAGCAACAGCGGGGCGATGGCGACGATCGGGGTCACCTGCAGGATGACGGCGTAGGGATAAAGCGAATACTCAAGAAGGCGCGACTGGTTGAACAGAAGCGCCAACCCGACTCCACCGAAGGCCGCGAGCAGGAAGCCTTCCACCGTCGTCACCAGCGTGACTGTAAGCGAGTGCGACAGCAATTCCCAATCATCCACCAGCGTCGTTAGGATCAAACCCGGGCCGGGAAGCACGTAGGGCGGAATGTGATTGATCCGCACGATCGCTTCCCAGATCAGGAGTAGGAGCGCGAGCACCAGGATCGGCAGCGCGATCCGCGACGCACGATCGCGCCGCTCTTGGCTGGTTCGAGCCTCGTTCACCCCTGATCTCCTGCTGGTCTATCTGCGCTCATGGCTTGCGTCAGCGCGGTCGAAGCGCGGCGGCAATGGGCGGCGTATTCAGCCGAAGTCCGGAAGCTCTGATCGCGCGGATAAGGCGCCTCGATTGTCAGCTCCGCGGCAATCCGGCCGGGGCGGGCGGTCATCACCAGGATGCGGCTCGACAGATAGACCGATTCGAATACCGAATGCGTTACAAACACGACCGTTGTGCCGGTCGCCTGCCAGACCTGCAACAGATCGTTGTTGAGCTTGAAGCGGGTGATCTCGTCGAGCGCGGCGAACGGCTCATCCATCAGGAGAAGCTGCGGTTCGGTGACAAGCGCGCGAGCGATCGAGACGCGCATGCGCATGCCGCCTGACAATTCGCGCGGAAAAACGTGCGCGAATTTTGCAAGACCGACGCGATCAAGCGCGCCGGTCACGCGCTTGGCGATAGTTTCGGCCGCTACGCCCTTGAGCACCAGCGGCAGGGCCGCATTGTCGAACACGCTGGCCCACGGCATCAGCGTCGGCTCCTGAAACACAAATCCGATCCGGCTGGTCCGATCGGCCGCCATTCCATAGGCCGGCCATTCGACGCTGCCCTCGCTTGGCGGACTTAAGCCCGCGATGATCCGCAGCGCCGTCGATTTGCCGCAACCCGAAGGGCCAAGAAGGGAGAGGAATTCGCCGGCGCGAACGTCGCAATTGAGATTGGAGAGCGCCAGCGTGCCGTTCGGAAACGCCTTGCTCACGCCGTGCAGCGCGAGCAATAAAGACGCGGTTTGCGGTTTGATGGCTGGCGGCATTATTGCTTCGGCCGCAGATCGAGCCCGACTTTTTTGTTCACGAATTGCAGCGTGTAGCCTTTGCGATAGTCGAGACTGGATTTGGTCACGCCCGCCCGCACCATCTCGTCAAAAAACTCCTTCATCCGCGCGTCGGTCATGGCGCCGACGCCAAGCGTCAGGGCGTCACCGGAGTCGACGACACCGTATTTCTTCAGTGCACCAACGCAATAGGCCAACAGCTCGTCGGTCATCTCCGGGTTCTGCTTTTTGATCAGCGCATTGGCGGCGCTGCTATTGCCGTACAAGTAATTGTACCAGCCGATGATCGAGGCATCGACAAAGCGCTGGACCAGGTCCGGTTTTTTATCGACCAGTTCGCGGCGCGTCTCGATGAGCGTCGAATAGGCTGAAAATCCCTGGTCGGCGAGTAGAAACACCTGTGGCGTGAAATTCGCAGCCTTGGCGATGGCAAAGGGCTCCGAGGTCACATAGCCCTGCATCGCGCTTTTTTTATTGGCGAGAAACGGCTGCGGGTTGAAGGTGTAGGGCCGCACTTGCGCATCGGTAAAGCCAAAGTCCGCCTTCAGCCATTGGTAAAAGGTCGGCACGCCTTCGTTGGAGATGAACAGCGTGAGCTTTTTCAGATCGACGAATTTGTCGATGCCCTGGTCCGGATGCGCGATCAGCACTTGCGGATCCTTTTGAAACAGAGCGGCCACTTCGACCGTCGGAATCTTTTGCTCGACTGCGTCGAAGGCTTGCAACGTGTTGGCGCTCAGAAAAAAATTGATTTTGCCGACCGGCAACAGGATACGGTTATTAACGTTCGGCTCGCCCGGCACGATGGTGACATCGAGCCCATATTTGCGGTAAGTGCCGTCCGCCAGCGCCTGGTAGAAGCCGCCGTGCTCGCCTTCGGCGACCCAGTTGGTGCCGAACGAGACCTTATCGAGCGCTTGCGCCGCCGCCGGCGAGATCGCCGCGCCGGCCATCGCGAGAGCTATCGATCCGATCCAAAACGCAATCGCTAGCGGCATCCATTGCTCCTGTTCGCGGCAGACGCGACAATAGAGCATGCCCGCACCAGGGTCGAAACTCATTATCACCATGGCCGCGACGCTGGGAATTTTGGCCGCTGGCTAGGCGCGAGGAGCGACGTGATCTATACGGTCATGAGCGACGAGCAACGACACCAGCGGTTAAAAAGGGCCGCGTCCCTTCGGGTTGCGGCGAAAATCGCGACCGCGTTCGTCGAAAGGCTCGGCCGTATCCTCGATAAGCTCTTCGCCTTTCTCGTGCCCGGACCGCGATTTTGCCCGTAGCGCGGCTCATGGGGATAATGAGTTTCGACCCTGCAGTCAGACCGTTTGAGCAAGTGAGTGGTGCCCCGATGCCGCTGCCAAAGCGCGATTGGCTGGAAATGACCTGGCAGGACATTGCCGGCGCGACGACCGAGCGCTGGATTGCGGTGCTGCCGCTCGCGGCGATCGAGCAGCACGGGCCGCATCTGCCGCTTGGCGTCGATAGCTTCATCGCCGAGGCCTATCTCAGCCGCGCGCGCGAGCTGTTGCCTGACGACCTTCCGGTCACCTTTCTGCCGATCCAGCGCGTCGGCATTTCGACCGAACATCTCGCTTACGCAGGCACGCTGACGCTCTCGGCGCAAACCGCCATCGCAGCATGGACCGAAATTGGTGAAAGTCTCGCGCGTGCAGGGTTGCGCAAGCTCGTGCTCATCACCAGCCATGGCGGTAATGTCGCGGCCATGGAACTGGTGGCGCGCGACCTGCGCGCGCGCTTTCAAATGCTGGCCGTCACTGTCGGCTGGCACCGCTTCGGCTATCCGGACGGCGCATTTTCCGGCGAAGAAAAAAAGCATGGCATTCACGCCGGCGACATCGAGACCTCGCTGATGCTGGCGGCGAAGCCCGACACGGTGCAAATGCAGAAGGCCGCGCGTGCGACACCCGAGACCATCGCGATGGCGCAGGAGTTCAAATGGCTTGGCGCTTATCGGCCAGCCGGCTTTGCCTGGATGACCCAGGATCTCAATCCGACCGGCGCCGTCGGCGATGGTCGGTTGGCGAAAGCGGACAAAGGCGAGGCGGCGCTGGCGCAGGGCGCGAAAGCTTTTGTCGAATTGTTGCGCGAGATCGATGGTTTCGATCTGTCGCGGCTGCGCGAGGGTCCGCTCGCGGAGCGATAGCTCCGCGGTTTTATGACCGTCGTCATGCGCGGGCCGATATAATCAGGCTGCCGGGTTCGGACATTCAGCGATCGCGGAAAGGCGCGTCATGTTCATAAAGACCAAAGACGGCGTGGAAATCTTCTACAAGGACTGGGGCAAGGGGCAACCTATCGTTTTCCATCATGGCCGGCCGCTCAGCTCCGACGATTGGGATACCCAAATGCTGTTCTTCGTTCAGCATGGTTATCGCGTGATCGGTATCGACCGTCGCGGCCATGGACGCTCGAGCCAAGTGTCAGACGGCCACGACATGGACCATTATGCCGCTGACGCGGCTGCAGTCACCGAGCATCTCGATCTTCGCAATGCCGTCCATATCGGCACTCTACTGGCGGCGGCGAAGTCACCCGCTATGTCGCACGCCATGGAAAGGGCCAGTCGCTAAAGCGGTTTTGATGTCGGCCGTGCCGCCGATCATGGTGAAGTCGCCGAATAATCCGGGCGGCCTGCCGATTTCGGTCTTCGACGACTTTCGGAAAAGCCTGGCCGCTAACCGCGCTCAGTTTTACCGCGAAGTCGCTTCAAAGCCCTTCTACGGGTTTAACCGACCGGGTGCCAAGCCGCTGGATGGTGTTATCGAGAATTGGTGGCGCCAGGGCATGATGGGCGGGGCCAAGGCCCACGATGGCATCAAGGCGTTCTCCGAAACGGACCTCACTGAGGACCTGAAGAGCATCGACGTGCCAACACTCGTCATGCAAGGGGAAGATGACCAGATCGTTCCGTACAAAGGCGCTGCCTTGCTCCAGGTCAAGCTACTCAAGAACCCCACGCTGAAGCTCTATCCCGGTTTCCCGCATGGCATGCTCACCACCTACTCCGAGACGATCAACAAGGACCTCTTGGAATTCATTAAGGGGTGAGATCGAGGCGAGAGGGCGGCATGCCGACCGCGCAGGCAGAAACGATCAGCGCGGACATTCTCGCGTTCATTAAGAGTTGAGGTGGCCCCCGCTGCACGGCGCAGCGGGGGAGAGCAATCACGCCGCGATCTTTACGTATTCGAAATCGCCTGGCTTGTTGTCGATACCGATGCGCGGCGGCGCGATCCAGCTTGCGAACTTGCCGGGCTCGGTGACCTGTTTCATCAGGCTGCCGATGAACTCGCCGTCATTGGTCGACGGCAGCCACTGGTGCTTGTCGCGAGTCCAGGTCGCTTCGTCGATGAGCTTGCCGGCCGGCGTCGCCTTGATGTCCTTAAACTCGCCGATCTGGCGGTGGAAGCCGACATGCGGCAGTTCGAATTTGTAGGCGACGCCGGTCTTGTCGATGATCTTGTTCCAGCGGTCCAGCCCGCGCTGACAGTCGGCGGTGTAATCGTCGCGCAGCCGCATATTGATCGCTGTGAGCGCCGGCTCGTCGATGCGCTTGATCTCGCCGTCGACGAATTTGAGCACCGGATAGGTGGCGCTTTCGAGCCGATGATCGTCCTCGATTTTGGTTTCCTGGAAGCGGCCCTTCAGCCCGGCGCTGAACGTGTTCGCCGCATTGGTGGAAACCTCCGAGCCGAACAGATCGAGCGAGAGCGAGTAGTGCAGGTTGAGCTTTTTCTGGATGGTCGGCAGGTCGATGACGCCGAGCGCCCGCACCTTCTCGATCTCGGCGGGATCCTCGATCCCGGCCGCTTTCATCGCCTCGCAGGTGCGCTGGATGGTGCGACCGACTCCGGTTTCGCCGACGAACATGTGGTGTGCTTCTTCGGTCAGCATGAAGCGGCAGGTACGCGACAGCGGATCAAACCCCGATTGCGCCAGGCTTTCGAGCTGCATCTTGCCGTCGCGATCGGTGAAAAACGTGAACATGTGAAACGACAGCCAGTCGGGCGTGGTTTCGTTGAAGGCGCCGAGCATGCGCGGCTTGTCGGGATCGCCGGAGCGGCGCCGTAATAATTCCGCTGCTTCCTCGCGGCCATCACGACCGAAATATTTTTGCAGGAGATAGACCATCGCCCACAAATGGCGGCCTTCCTCGACATTGACCTGAAACACATTGCGCATGTCGTAGAGTGATGGCGCGGTCTTGCCCAGATGGCGCTGCTGCTCGACCGAAGCCGGCTCGGTGTCGCCCTGAATCACAATCAGCCGCCGCAGCATGGCGCGATATTCACCCGGCACATCCTGCCAGGCCGGCTCGCCGTAGTGCCGGCCAAACGGGATTTGGCGGCCGTCCTCTTTTGGCGCCAGCAGGATGCCCCAGCGGTAGTCGGGCATACGCACGTAATCGAATTTAGCCCAACCTTTCGGATCGACCGACACCGCGGTGCGCAGATAAACGAGTGCCTGCTGAAAGCCTTCGGGGCCCATATCCATCCACCAGTCGATATAGCCGGGATGCCAGCTCTCCAGCGCGCGCAGCACCTGACGATCGTCAGTCAGATTGACATTGTTCGGAATTTTGGTGGTGTAATCGACGTTCTCGACTGTCATGGTCGGGTCCTCTCATACTCTGCGCGTGTCGAAGATTGGCTTCTGGCCGGTGCCATAGCGCTTGAGCGCGCCGTCTTCGCCGATGGCGTTCGGGCGCTGAAAAATCCAGTTCTGCCACGCGGTCAGCCGCGCGAAGATTTTCGATTCCATCGTTTCCGGTCCGGCAAAGCGCAAATTCGCTTCCAGGCCGGTGAGCGCGTCGGGCGAGAAGCTCGAGCGCTCCTCAAGAAACACGCGCACTTCGTCGTCCCAATCGATGTCGTCGAGCGCGAAAGTCACAAGCCCGAGCCGTTGCGCCGTCTCAGCATCGATCATCTTGCCGCGTTCGGCTTTGACGCGATCGACATTGTCGGGCGATGCCAAAAAACGGCTGGCAAGGCGCGTCAACCCGTTCGCCATTGGATAGGGACCGAAATTGGCGTCATCGAGCGCGATGCCCGCCGGCGGCTTGTTGTCGCCGTCGCGGCTGCCGATCAGCATATAGGCGCGGTCGCTGGCGAGCGGCAATTCGGCAAGCGTGCCGGCAAAGCACGAACCCGGCTCGATCAGCGTCACCAGCGATCGCGAGGTCAGATCGACGCGCTTGAGCACGCGCTTCCACAAGAGGCGGATCTCGCGGACGAGCCAATGCTGAGCGTTGGCATCAAGAAAGCGATCATAGGCAAGCACTTCGCCGGGATCGCCGGACGATTTGAAAACGATCGCGGCGACATCGAGCTCGTTGAGCCGGATGTGCAAAATCGTGTCATCGAGCTCGCGTGCGAGCTTGAGCGGCCAGAACGCGGCGCCCTGCGCCGTCATCGCGTCCGTTGACGCAGGCGCCGGTGCCGAGGGGCCGCGCACCAGGATCGTCGCGATCCGCGCGGCGCGGTCGAATTCGACGGATAAGGCTTCGTATTCGATCGTGTCGTCGGCAAACGTGCGCGACAGCGGCGCAAGCCTGATGCCGGCTCCGGATGCCGCGCGCCCCGACTGCGTCGCGAATTCCTTGGCGCGGGCTTCGATCGTCTCGTCGAATTTCGAGCCCGGCACCACGACATCGACCAGCCGCCATTCGACGGCGCGCTTGCCTTTGACGCCTTCCTCGGTGGTGCAGAAGACATCGGCATGATCGCGGCGGACCCGGCGTTTGTCGGAGACGCGGGTGAGCCCGCCGGTGCCGGGCAGCACCGCCAACAGCGGCAATTCCGGCAGCGACACCGCCGCCGCGCCGTCATCGATGAGCATGATGTAATCGGTCGCCAGCGCCAGTTCGTAACCGCCGCCGGCCGCAGTGCCGTTGATCGCGCAGATCGATTTGATGCCCGAATTCTCGCTGAGATCCTCGATGCCGTTGCGGGTCTCGTTGGTGAACTTGCAGAAATTCACCTTATGCGCATGGCTCGCGCCCGCCAGCATGCGAATATTGGCGCCCGCCGAAAACACCCGCGGTTTGGCCGAGCGCAGCACCAGCGCCCGCACGCCGGGATGCTCGAAGCGCAACCGCTCGATCGCGTCGGCCAGTTCGATATCGACGCCGAGATCGTAGGAATTGAGCTTGAGGTCGTAGCCTTCGAACAGCGCCGATTTTTCATCGACATCCATCACCAGCGTCGCGACTTCGCCATCGATCTTGAGCTTCCAATGGCGATAGCGCGACGGCTCGGTTTGAAAATCGATCCGCACACGCTGGTCGGTTCGCTCGTGCGCGTTGCCGCTTCGCTCGCGCGCAAGTGCATGATCTGTTTGGCCCATCGTGGTCTCGGTCGGAGTGCTTCGACCGCCTCCGCTAAACTGTGGCTGCTCGGGTTGGACCGGGCGCGTCGCCGTCATATGCATTATATTTCATGAGAGGGCAATCCCGGTCTTGGCGAGAGGTTCCGCCTCGTGGTGGTCGCGCAACAGCCGGTTGATGAATTCGCCAACCGCGTCGAGCGTGAGCTCCGGCGCCTCGCGATAGGGAATATGCCTAATGCCGGGCAGCACCACGGCTTCGACCGGGCAGAAACATTCCTGCCGCGCCACCTCGATCTGCTTGAGCGTGCCGTACTGATCGTTCTCGCCTTGCACGATCAGGACGGGGACACGGATATAACCGAGCGCTTCAGTGATGTCCCAATTCTCGAAATCGGGATGCAGCCAAGGCTCGTTCCAGCTGCGGAACGCGGTATCCACATTGGCGTGGTAGGCCTTCAATCTTTCCCGCAAAGCGCCGGAATCGAAGGATTTGCGCGCGCGCCGGATTTCGGCGAGCCCCATCTCTTCGCTGAAGAAATGCGGCGCGATCAGAACGACGCCGCGCACGCGGTGATCCTGCACGCTGCCGGCATAAATCGTGGCGATCGAAGCGCCGTCGCTGTGGCCGAGGATAATTCCGCGCCGGAATCCGATCGCCGCCAAGACGCGCGGCAGCACCTCGCGCGCTTCCTCGTCCATAAAAGACGTGGTACGCGGCAGTGTGGCGCCAGTCGAGTTGCCGTAGCCGGCCCGCGAATAGGCGAAGACGCCGGCACCGGTCGCCGCCGCGATTTTGTCCGGGAACTGTCCCCAAAGCTCGACACTGCCGAGGCCTTCATGCAGCATCACGATGGTGGGCGCGGCGTCCGGCCGCGGCCCGATCATGCGGTATTCCAGCCGCAGCGGCGGCAAATCGAGAAAGCCGGTTTCGGAAAGCGTCACGATTGGGGCCTCAGCACGTCGGAACTGATCCGCAGCAATTTGGCGAAGCTTTGCTCTACTGCCTCACCCGAAGTGTCGAGCTGCGCTTGCGCGCGGGCATAATCGGGCCCGCGCGCGTCGAGAATTGCCACCAGATCCGCCATGGCTTCGCGGTTCTGCGCCATCGGCCGAAAATCGCCCTGCGCCATAACGCGGCTCATATGTTCCTCTGGGCGCGCCTTGATCCAGATCGTGTGGCTGCGCCGCAGCAATAACGCATAACTCTCGCGGTCGGACACGATGCCGCCCGCCGTTGTGATCACCGCGGCCTCATGTTCGGCGATCACGCGCGCGAGCGCCGCCCGCTCGTGGCGGCGGAGCGTCGCGGTGCCGGCGATCTCGATCATGTCTGGAATGCTGGCGCCATAATCCTGTTCGACCAGGCGATCGAGCTCGATGAAAGGGCAGCCGAGATGCCGCGCCAGCATCCGGCCCAGGGTCGATTTGCCGGCGCCGCGCAAACCCACCAAAGCGATGCGCCGCGCGCGGTCGGCGCGATCGGACGGCAGAAAACGGGCTTCGATCAGTTGCGCGAGCTCGGCGAGGCGGTGGTCGGGCAGCTCGGCAACGGCATCGAGCAGCGCCACGCGCGCGCTATTGTGCACCACCGGCTCGCCCAGCAAGTTCGCGGCGGGAATATCGAGCGCTTGGGCGATGGCGCGCAACACCGTGACCGACGGATTGCCGGTGCCGCTTTCGATTTGCGCCAGATAGCGTTCGGAGGTGTGCGAAGTTTGCGCCAATTGCCGGCGCGTCATGCCGCGCTTGGCGCGGCCGCGCCGCACTTCGCCGCCGAGCGCCGCGAGAAAGCCGGCAGCGGCGCGACCATTGGCCTGCGCGTCCGGCGCCGATTTCCGCACGCTCTTGTTCGGCAAAGTCCTTGGGTTTCTGGCAAGGCGCACGGCGTAAAGGCCTCATGCACTATAGTTCACATGGACATAGCGCAAGGCGGGGAGGCAGGCAAGATGCGGCGCTACTGAAAAATCTTGCGCCAGCCGCTGTTGTCCTGGTTGGTCGACGCACCGCTCTCTTCGATCCCGTCAGGGCCCGGATCGTCGGGCGCGTGCACAAGGGGGATCACCGGCTCGGATTTGACCGGCTCCGGCGCCGCACGGATGGCAGAAGCGGCGGCGGGGATGACTGCGTTTTGGTCGCGCGCCGCTGGCGCCACGCTGATCGGAGCGGGAAACTCCGGCTCTATGATCGGTGCGGTAATCGCGCCGGTGAGCGGTACCCGCCAGACAAACGCGTCGATGCGGCCGCTCACCGGGGAGACCGGCAGCCAGCGGTCCGAAACATAGCCATCGGCTGTCCATTGCGAATCGGGCGGAGCGTTGAGCGCGCGCGCCATCCACTCCCGGGCGCGGCCCTCATCGTTGCGCTCGCTGCGTTCGAGCTTCGCCATCAGCACGCATACACGTCGGGTCGGCCGGTCGAGATAGGGCGAAAGCTCGCTGCGCGCTTTGGCAAATTCCTGCGCATCAAGCGCGGCGCGCGCAACTGCCAGCGCGCCCTCGATATGGCCCGGAACACGCCGCGCTCCAGCCTCGATCCGCTTGAGCTTATCGCGCGCGGATTCGCCGGACCGCAGCTCGGCATAAGCCTGGGCCAATTCGGGGTGCGGGTTGGCGCGCCAGGCGCTGTCGATGATGCGGTTGGCTTTACGCAAGTGACCGCCCTCGGCCAACAGCCGACCGGCGAGCGCGGCCGCCGGCACCAGATCCGGCGCGAGCTTGTTGGCTTCGAGCGCGAATTCTTTCGCGGCGTCGCGGTCGCTGTCCTCCACCGCCAGCGCCCGCGCGGTGAGCAGCACGGCGCGCTGGCGCCGATATGTCGCTTTATCGAGCATGCGCCGTTGTTGTTCGAGCAGATTGAGAGCGCCGGCCCAGTCGCCGTCGCGGCAGCGCGCTTCCAACACGGCGGTGCCGGCCCAACCGAGCGACGGAGCGATGCCGGCGGCCTCCTCGGCATAAACACGCGCGCCGCCGGCGTCATTGCGGCGCTGCGCTTCGATGAACAGGCCGTGCAGCCCGAGCGCCTTGGTATCGGGTCGCACCGCCATGGTCCGGAACGCGCGCTCGGCCGCGTCGCGATCGCCGGCGAGTTGCGCGGCTTGCGCGCTCAATAACAGTGCCAGTGGCTCGCCGGGCGCGAACCGCTGAACTTCGGCGGTGAAACGCTGTGCCGCAGCGATATCGCCGGCCCCGACCGCGATCAGGCCGCGCGAAATCGCTTCGTAGGCGCGCACGCCGCGGCGATTGCGCAGCAGCCGCGACAGTACGATCGGCGATCGCACGATCCAGCGAATAAATCCTAAAACGAAGCTGAGAACGATGGCGGCCACAAGGATCGCGGCGCCGAGGACCCATAGCGGGGTCTCGATCTGCAATCCCTGCCAGATGACGACGACATCGCCAAGCCGGTCGGCTAGAAGTGCGACGCCATAGGCGATCGCGCCGACGAAGATGAGATAAAGCGCGACGCGGATCATCGGGCGCTCGATTGGGCGAGCGCCGCAAGCGCTTCGGCGGCAATCTGCCGGCTCTCCGCGAGGGCCGCCTCGCGCGCGGCCGCTTTTTTGCAAAAGGCCGCGGCGAGCGGCTTTGCCGCGTCCGGCAGCGCGTTGATGTCGGCGAGCGCTGCGCCGATATCGGCATGTACCGCATCGCGCCGGATCCGATCGACCACGTCCTGCGGGTCGTTTCCTGGCGGCGCATTAAGCGGGGTGATGCGCACCAGCTTTTGCGCGTTGCTTTTGAGCCGCTCCACAAACGTCGTCTCGCCGGAGTGCGGCTCGGATGCGTCCTGCAGCGCGGGCGCAAGCGCCTCCAATTCGCGAGAGAGCATAGCGGCGCTCGGAACGCCGCTGCCAGCAAAAGGTTCGAGGGCTTCCGTCTTCTTCGCATCGACGCCGATCGCTTTTAATGCCGAGAGTTCGTTTTGGTACGGCGCACCGCGCTCGACCGCTGCGCGCAGCGCTTCGGCAGCGATGGTCATACGCGCGGCGCGATCCTCCGCGCCCGAGGATGTCAGCGGCGCGGTCACGGCGGCGAGTCCCTTGACCGCGCTTTCCAGGGCCATGATCCGGCTCGCGAGGGCGTCGACATCCTCACGTCGCACTTGGACTTTGCTTGCCGCTTCGCTCGCGCTCTTCGCTGCCTCCGCGGTATTGAGCGCGGTATCGGCCTGTTTGGCGGCGCTTTGGCTCGCCGCCGCAGTTTCATCGACGCGGCGCGTCAGCGCGGCGAGATTGTCGGCGAGCGCTTTGGTTTGCGCTGCGAGCTCGGCAATGCGGCTGCCAAGCGCCGGATCGCTGCGTTGGGCTTCGATCGCGCGCTCGATCTTGTCCAGCCGCGCGGCCACGTCCGCCGGGGCGGAGCCGTTTTGCGCGGCGGCGGGTGGGGGCGGGGGACTCGGCGGCGGATTCGAGGGCGCAGTCGGCGCGGACGTATCCGAGGCAGCGGTTCCGACCGGCGTGGTCTCCCGCGAGGGGATGACACCGCTAAACCAAAGCGCGGCCGCTACGGTTGCCATCACCACAGCGCCGACGAGCGCGCTCGCGATATGCGATGTGAAGCGCCGGCCGGACGGAGCGGAGCCAGCCGCGGCCGAACCGGCAGTGCCGCGTTCGGCCGCGCCGGTGGTGCCGGCGTCAGCCTCGCCCGCAGCGGCCTTGTCGGCTGAGCCATCGACCTCCGTCGCCGCCAATTCGATAGTCGGGGGCCGCCGGGGCGTTTGGTCGTCCGTTTCGCTCATGTGTTCAACCTAAGTCGTTTCGCTTTAGCCGCAAAGTTCGAGCAAGGCGTCTTGGGTCGGCCGGGCCGCGACCTGAATACGCGCTGCGCCGGCCGCAAGCAGCGGGGCGGCGACTTGCTCCGACAGGCAAAAATGTGTCGGCTTTGTCAGCGCCGCTTCGAGCAGGTTCGAACCGCGCGCCGCACTCAGAAAATCTTCGGCGCTCGCGCGTGAGAAATGTAAGACGGCATCGATTTCACCGGCCAGCGCCGCGGCGGCCGGCTCGGGAAGAGATTGCGCCGTCAGGAACCGATAAACCACGACCAGGTCGACTTCGAAGCCTTTAGCGCGCAGTACACCGGCAAGATCTCCAGAGCGTTCCTCGCCGGCGAGATAAAGAAGCCGCGCTGGCGGCTGCAAACGTGCGGCGACGAGATTCGCGAGATCATTCACATTGCCCCCTGCCGAGGCAACCTCAATGAAACCCATATCGCGTGCCGCCTTCGCCGTTATGTCGCCGACGGCTAAAACGGGTATGCCGTGCCACTTTTTGTCCCAGGCCCACGACACAATGCCCCACAATCCATTGGCGCTGGTGAGCAAGATCGCCGTCCAAGGCCCATCTTTGGCGTCGACTTCCGCGAGAAGTTCCATTTCGAGAAGCGGCGCGACGATCGGCTCGTGGCCCCGCTCGCGCAAGGCAGCGGCGGTTTTCGCGGCGTTCGGTTGCGATCGCGTCACTAGGATGCGCACGCTCAGTCCTCGACGAAATAGCCGGCGCCGGCGCGCGACCTGATTTCATGCCCGGCATCGGCGCCGAGTGCCGCCGCATCGGTGCGGCGCCCCTGCCGGAACACTTCAATGACGTCACTGCCGTCGGGCTTGGCCACCAGGCCGCGAAATCTCATCGTGTCGCCGTCAAGGCGGGCATGACCGGCAATGGGGGTGCGGCACGAACCGCCAAGCGCGGCGAGAAAAGCGCGTTCGGCGGCAAGCGCGATGTGGGTGTCGGCATCATCGATGGCGGCGGCATGCGTACGCGCGCTCTCATCGCTGGCGCGCGTCTCGATAGCGATGGCGCCCTGGCCCGCCGCCGGCAAAAACTCTTCGACCTCGAGCGCGGTGGTGGTCGCCGAAAAAAGTCCGAGCCGCTTTAATCCGGCGACCGCGAGGACGGCGGCGTCCATCTCGCTCGCTTCGATCTTGCGCAGCCGCGTTTCGACATTGCCGCGTAACGGCGCGATGCGCAGATCGGGCCGCGCACGCATGAGCAAGGCTTGTCGGCGCGGCGATGACGTGCCGACCAGCGCATTGCGGGGCAGATCGCGAAGCGTTTTGGTCTTATGGCTGACCAGCGCGTCGCGCGGGTCCTCGCGCGGCAGAAACGCGGCAAGCATAAGTCCCGATGGCAACACCGTTGGAATATCTTTCGATGAATGGACGGCGAAATCGATCGCGCCGGACAGCAACGCCTGTTCGATCTCCTTCGTAAACAGTCCCTTGCCACCGGCGTCAGCGAGCGGGCGATCCACAATCTTGTCGCCCGAGGTGCGGATGATCTTGATTTCGATTGCCTCCGCCGCGATGCCGCAGGCCTTGGCGAGCGCGTTCTGCGCCTGCCGCGCCTGAATGAGCGCCAGCGGCGAACCGCGCGAGCCGATGCGCAAGGAGCGTGCCGGAGTCGAGGATTGGCTCATCACAGCGCGATCCGTTGAAGCTGGGTTACTATGAGACCTAGCATTTTTGTGTGCGCATGATCTTGTCCGACCTGGCTTCGCCCGCGGTAGCGTCACACGAGAGTAGTAGTGGCTAGCGTGGCTTCGCGAGGGAAACCGGTTCCCACTTTTCAGGACCATGCGCTACGAGGTTATAATACACGGATGAACATTCTCGGCATCGAGACGACCTGCGATGAAACAGCCGCCGCGGTGGTGAGCCGCGACGATGGCGGCCGTGGGCGTATTTTGTCGAATATTGTGTTGTCGCAGATCAGCGAACATGCCGAATTCGGCGGCGTGGTCCCGGAGATCGCGGCGCGCGCTCATGTCGAGGCGCTCGACCGCATCATCGCCAAGGCGATGGCCGAGGCGCAAATGTCATTCGGCGCGCTCGACGCCGTTGCCGCCGCCGCCGGCCCCGGCCTGATCGGCGGCGTCATCGTCGGGCTGACCACCGCGAAAGCCATCGCGCTCGCGCACGACAAGCCATTGCTCGCGGTCAATCACCTCGAAGCGCATGCGCTCACCGCGCGGCTCACCGACGGCACCGCGTTTCCGTATTGCCTATTCCTTGCCTCCGGCGGCCACACCCAAATTCTCGGCGTGCGTGGCGTCGGCGATTACCTCCGGCTTGGCGGCACCGTCGATGACGCCATTGGCGAGGCTTTCGACAAGACGGCGAAATTGCTCGGCCTCGGTTTTCCGGGCGGCCCGCTCGTCGAAAAGGAAGCCGCCCGCGGTGATGGCGAACGCTTTGCTTTGCCGCGGCCGATGACGGGACGCGCCGATGCCGACTTCTCGTTCTCGGGGCTGAAGACGGCGCTCCGCCTCGAAGCGGAAAAGATCGCCCCGTTGAGCGACGGCGACGTTGCCGATCTCTGCGCCTCATTCCAGCAGGCGGTTGTCGATGTGGTCAGGGACCGGCTGCGCAGCGGCTTGCGGCTGTTTCGCACGCAGATCGGCAGCCCCAATGCGCTGGTTTGCGCCGGCGGCGTCGCCGCCAATCAGGCGATCCGCAAAGTGCTGCATCGAGTCGCGTTCGAAGTCGGCACCGAATTGGTCGCGCCGCCGCCCGCTCTATGCACCGACAATGCCGCGATGATCGCCTGGGCTGGCGCCGAACGGCTGGCGCTCGGCTTGACCGATCCGCTCGAGGTGGCTGCGCGCGCCCGCTGGCCGCTTGATCAGGTGGCGACGGGGGCGAAGGGCAGGGTCGACGCGTAATTGCGCCGCCTCGTCATTCCGGGGTGCGGAACGCTTTCTACTGCTCGAATCTATCGATGAACCAGCGTAACAGCCGCATCCAGATTTCGTCCTTGCCGACGGAATCTTCGATGCCGTGTTCGAGGCTCGGGTTGTCGTTGACTTCCATCACGACAATCCCGGTCTCGGTCTGCTTGAGGTCGACGCCATAGAAGCCGTCGCCGATCGGCCGCGCCGCGCGCACGGCAATATCGATCACTTCGCGCGGGGCCTGGTCGAGGCCGAAGGCGCGGAAGCCGCCTTCGTGGGAGGAGCCGTCGGGCCGGTATTTGACCACCTGCCAATGTCCGCGCGCCATGCGATATTGGCAGACGAATAGCGGTTCACCGGCGAGAACGCCGACCCGCCAATCGAAATCGGTCGGCAGGAATTTCTGCGCCAACAGGAGATCGGTTTCCTCGAACAGTTCGTCGCAGATGCGGCCGAACTCGGCGGGCGAAGCGATTTTGTGCACGCCGCGCGAAAACGAGCCGTCTGGGATTTTCACGACCAGCGGCAGGCCGAGCTCATCGATCGCTTTGTTGAAGTCGGTGTCCTCGGCGAGGATGACCGTGGGCGGCGTCGGCACCTGGTTCTGCTGCAACAGCTCGATTAAAAAGACTTTATTGGTGCAGCGGATCATCGAGATCGGATCGTCGATGACCGGCATGCCCTCCTGCCAAGCGCGGCGCGCGAAGCGATAGGTGTGGTTGTCGATCGAGGTGGTCTCGCGGATGAACAAGCCGTCGAATTCGGCGAGCTCGCCGAGCTGGCGCTTGGTGATCGGCTCGACGTCGACCGACATTTTCTCGGCGATGCGGGCAAAGTGTTTGATCGAATCGGGCGAGGACGGCGCGGTCTTTTCGTTCGGATCGTAAAGCACCGCGAGATCGTATTTGGCGACCGAGCGCGCCTTCGGGTCGCGCCATTCGCGCTTGGTGTGATTGTGCAGCGACTGCCGGAAAAATTCGGCCTCGCCGTTGGCAAGCCGCGTAATGGCCCGCGGCCGGATGCGGTCGATCGATAGCCACTTGCCACCTGTCTCGGTAATCACTTCGAGCGCCGGACAGCGGAACCAGTCGAATAAGAGCCGGCCGAACGGTTCGAAGCGGTCGTCGCGGGCGATGCCGAAGCAGACCAGGAGCTTGAACTCGCCCTCACATTGAAAGTCGGCGCGCCTCGCGCAGCGGTTCAGTTCCTCCTCGAGATCGGGGAGCGCATGCTCGTAGAGCTTTTGCTCGCGCAGTTCGAGCATGGTCTCGACGGTGGGCACGACGCGATGGCCGCGCGCCTCCGCCAACAGCGAGGCGTAATAGCCTTTGGATTGATAGGCGTAGGAGCGCGCGAGGTTGACGAGCTTCGGCCGCCCAACCTCGAACAGTCGGGGCCGCGCCAAGTACTCGCTTGTGGTGATGACCTTGTGAGGGGTCTCGGCGTTCGGCAGGTCGCGGGACTGGTCGACGAGGATGACCCAGCCGGTCATGGGCGGGTCCCTTTCAGGCCGAGATGTGACGTGAGGCCGATCATGCAGTTGATGTCAGGCGCGGCACGCGATGGTCATAGCCGGAATTGCGCGGAATGGCGACTGCACCGCGCGCGATTGTCCACCAGGAAAGCCGATTTGGGCACAGGAGTCAGGATCAACAGAGCCAGGACCGTGTGTAAAAGACTCATAAATGGCGGCGTGGTTCCTTGCCGAGCGCCTTTTCAAGGCGGAGCGCGTCGACACGACCGCCATAGTACCCCGGCGCGCGCCCGACGCGGCGATAACCTGATGACTCGTACAGCGCGATTGTTCCGCGATCGTCGGCCCGCACTTCGAGCCGCATGGCTTTGCGGCCGCGCCTGACCGCGTCCTTCTCCGCCGCCGTCAGTAACAGTCCTGCTAGTCCGCGTCGTCGAAATTTGCGCGCGACACCGATCGAGTACATCCGCGCTGCGCCGGAACTGGCGCGGTAGAGCACCAATACATAGGCGCCGATTTGCGCCTTGATCTCGGCGACGATGGAGGTGGCGCTCGGCAAAGCGAGCAAGCGCCGAAAGCTCGCACGCGAAATCAGATGCCCGGCAAACAGGCGGCTTTTGAAGATTTCGCGCTCGAGGGCCGCCAAGGCATCGAGATCGCTGCGGCGGCCGCGGCGAAGCCGCACTGCCGCAGAGCGCCGGGCTGTTCCAAGTGTCACGCGATCTGCCCCTGCAACTGGTCCTGCTCGATGCGCCGGAGCAATGCTTCCAGCCGATCAAGCCGATCCGCTTGACCGGGCGGCTTATCCCAGCGCAGCAGATTGATGCGCGGGAATCGCATCGCCACACCCGATTTGTGACGCGACGATCGCTGCAGGCCTTCGAACGCCACTTCCAAAACGAGGCCGCGATCGGCCTCGTGCACGACCTCGCGCACCGGACCGAACCGCTCGATCGTGTTTCGCCGCACAAACCGATCGATTTGCAGGAGTTCCTCGTCGGTAAACCCGAAATAGGCCTTGCCCACCGGCACCAGCTCGTCGCCGTCTTCGCCCTTGGTCCAGACCCCGAACGTGTAATCGGAATAATAGGACGAGCGCTTGCCGTGCCCGCGCTGCGCATACATCAGCACCGCGTCGATGATGAAGGGATCGCGCTTCCACTTCCACCACAGGCCCTTGGGCCGCCCCGGCAGATACAGCGCCGCGCGCGCTTTGAGCATGACGCCTTCGACCGCCGCCGCATCCGGACCGGCGCCCGCGGCCGCCGGATTTTTTCTCGCCGCGATCAGTTCATCCCAGCTGTGGAAGGGAATGAGTGGCGACAAGTCGATCCGTTCATCGCCAAGCCGCTCCACAAAGCGTTCGAGCCCCGCGCGCCGCTCGGCAAAAGGCCGCTCGCGCAAATCTTCCTCGCCATCAGCGAGCAGATCATAGGCACGCAGATGCGCGGGAAATTCCGCCGTCAGCTTGGCGGTGACGGTTTTGCGGTTGAGGCGCTGCTGTAGGACGTTGAACGTTTGCACCCGGCGGTCGCGCATGATCAGGAGTTCGCCGTCGATCGCGCCCGGCAAGCGCAGCGCCGCAAGGAGATCGGGGAAACTCTTCGATATTTCCTCACCGGTGCGCGAATAAAGCCGAGCAACAAGCTTGCCATCGGGCTTGCCTTCTCTGCCGGCCACCGCTTGAACGCGAACACCGTCCCATTTCCATTCCGCCATGAACTCGGCCGGGTTCAGCGCGGCGAGATCGGCATCGTCGAGCGCATGCGCCAGCATCGGTGGCCGGAACGGCGCCGGATCGCCGCTGACCGGCTTGTCGGCGCGCCCCTCCAGCCAGGCGAATAATTCGCGGTAGGGCGGGGCGAGCGCGGGCCAGATCACCTCGACGTCGTGGACGTCCTTGTTGCCAAGCGCGGCGATGGCGGCCTTGGCGAGCCGCGCCGACACGCCGACCCGCAGATCGCCGGTGACAAGCTTGATCAGCGCCCAGCGGCCGGTCTCGTCGAGCGCATCAAGCCAGCGCGCCAGCTGCTGCGGCAATTGCGCCTTGCCGAGCCTCGCCAGCGTCTCAACCACGTCGGTGAGGGTGAGATTGTGTTCTTTGCTTAGCGATTCCTCTTCCCCTTGCGCGGAGGGGTCAGGGGCGGGGGTCGATAGGGGAAGGGCAATAGTTGCCGCGTGTGCTTCACCTGCCGACCCACCTCCCTGACCCTCCCCCGACGCATTTGCGATCGGACCCGCGCCAGCGCGGCCAGGCTGGGGGGAGGGACTGGCGCTGTGCGTCGGCCACATCAGTGCGACGGTCTCGGAGAGATCGCCGACATAATCGTAGGAGAGCTCGAACAGAACCGGATCGGTTCGTTCCGCGATCAGGCTGCGGATCAGCCCGGCTTTGGCGCGCGGAAAGCTCAGCCCGCCGGTGAGCGCAGCGAGCGCCCGGCCGCGCTCCGGATCGCCGGTGGAGCGAAAATAATCGATCATCAGCCGCAGCTTGTTGTTGCGGCTCGGTTCATAAGCGAGGCGATCGAGCAGCTCGGCAAAACGATTCATGACGCGTCTTCGCCGCCATCGCTACTGTCCTCGCCCTCCTCGTCGCCATAGCCGACGATATCGAGCGGCCGCGCCTTCAAACCGTGCGTGGCGCACCAATGGACTAGCGCATCTTCTTGCCCATGGGTGACCCAAATTTCGCCAGCGCCGGTTGCCGCGATTGTGGCGGTCAGTCCGTCCCAATCGGCATGGTCGGAGATCACCAGCGGCAGCGCGACGCGTTGCTGGCGCGCGCGGGCGCGCACCCGCATCCAGCCCGAGGCGAAAGCGGCAACGGGGTCGGGAAATCGCCGCGTCCAAAGGTCGTTCAACGCCGAAGGCGGGCAGATCGTGATTGTGCCGGCGAGATTGGCCTTGGTGGCGCCGCGCGCGAGCCGCAGCTCGCCAAGCGCAATGCCGCGCTCAGCGTAATAGTTTGTGATCTTTTCCATCGCGCCATGCAGATAAATCGGCGCCGCGTAGCCCGCTTTTCGCAGCAGCGCGATCAGACGCTGCGCCTTGCCGATGGAATACGCGCCAACAAGGTGCGCGCGTTCGGGAAACAGCGCGAGCGAATGCAGAAGCTTGTGGATCTCGGCATCAGGCTCGCCATGGCGAAATACCGGAAGTGCGAAAGTCGCCTCGGTGATGAAAAGCTCGCAGCGGATGAGCTCGAACGGCGCGCAGGTGGGATCGGCGGTCGGACCGGCATTTTTGTAATCGCCGGAGGCGACCACGCGCAGCCCATCGACTTCGACCGCAACCTGCGCCGAACCGAGAATATGCCCGGCGGGATGCAGCGTAATCTTCGCGCCGGCAAGGCTGACGCTTTCGCCGTAAGCCAAGGCCTGCGTCGTGCCGGCGAAATTCTCGCCATACCGCAGTTGCATCAGATGGAGCGTTTCCGGCGTTGCCAGCACGGCGCCGTGGCCGGCGCGGGCGTGATCGGAATGGGCATGGGTAATGACGGCGCGCTCGACCGGCCGGGTCGGGTCGATATGAAATCCGCCCCGTTTGCAGCAAACGCCGGAGGGCGAGGGGACGAGAATGTCTTCAGATCGGATCACGAGTCATAAATAATCATCATCGATCCCGGCGCGAGCGTCCCAAGAGCTTTGCATGACCGACACCGGCCCCAATAGTGGTCCATTGTTTGTATCCTCCGGCGACCTCGTCAGTGACCGCCGTTACAAGGCCGCGGTCGAGCTCGCCGCGCGGGGCGATTTTGCCGCCGCAGCGGATGTTCTAACCCAGACCGTCGAGGCTGCGCCTGGCTTCGCCACCGCCTGGTTCGCGCTCGGCGCCATCCGTGACCGCCTTGGCGATCGCGACGGCGCGGTGGCGGCGTTTTGTGCAGCGAGCGACGCCGATCCGGAGGATTTTCACGGGGCGCGACTGCAGCTGTCACGCCTCGGCGCCGGTGCGGGAATGCCGGCGATGACCGAGCCCTATGTGCGGCGGCTGTTCGATCAATATGCCGGCCGTTACGACGCCGCGCTTACCGAGCACCTGCACTATCGCGGCCCGGCGCTTCTTCGCGATGCGGTGACGTCAGCGCTGGAGCGCCTGGGGCGGCCGATGCGTTTTGCATCGCTGCTCGATCTAGGCTGCGGCACCGGGCTTGCCGGCCCGGTGTTTCGCCCCTTTACTGGGCAGCTTGTCGGCGTCGATCTCTCGGCAGCGATGATTGCGCGCGCCGAAGCAAAAGGCGACTACGATCGGCTCGTCGTCGGCAATTTGGCGGCGTTTCTGTCCGATGAGATCGCCAGAGATCGCAAATACGACCTGGTCCTCGCGGCCGATGTGTTCGTCTACGTCAATGAGCTTGCTCCGATTTTTGTCGACATCGCCCGCGTGCTGGCGCCGCGCGGTGTCGTCGCCTTCACTGTCGAGACACATTCCGGCGCCGGCGTTGCGCTGTTGCCGACGCTGCGTTTCGCCCATGGCGAGCCTTATCTGCGCGATGCGATTAGCAATGCTGGACTGGAGCTAATCACCCTCGAAAAGGCCACCATCCGCACCGAAAAGAATCTCCCTGTGGATGGCCTCTTGGCCATCGCTTTGCGCGAGCGCTGAAAAGGTCCAAGGCGCGTGACGATCATCGACCGACCGACACTGCTTCCGGAAATTTTCACGCGCTGGTTCGCCAGCCGCGGCTGGACCCCACGCCCGCATCAACTCGAACTTCTGGCGAAGGCGCATGCCGGCCGCTCGGCGCTTCTGATCGCGCCGACCGGCGGCGGCAAGACGCTGGCCGGCTTCTTGCCGAGTTTGGTCGATCTGAGCACGCATTTCCCCCGCTTGCGGAAAGAGCAAAGCCGTCTGCACACGCTTTACATTTCTCCCTTGAAGGCAATTGCGGTCGACGTCGCGCGCAATCTTGAAATTCCCGTTGCCGAGATGCGTCTGCCGGTGCGCATCGAGACGCGGACCGGCGACACCCCGGCCTCAAAACGTCAGCGCCAGCGCCGCCATCCGCCGGACATGCTCTTGACCACGCCGGAGCAACTGGCGCTGCTGCTCGCGTCCGCGGATGCGCCCTATTTGTTCGGGACGCTCCGCCGCCTAGTGCTCGACGAGCTGCATGCATTAGTCACCTCGAAACGCGGCGACTTGCTGTCGCTCGGGCTTGCCCGCTTGTTTCGGATCGTGCCGGAGCTGACCAGCATCGGACTTTCCGCGACGGTGGCCGAACCGGACGATCTCTGCCGTTTCATGGTGCCGCAGGGCGATGGGCCGACAAAAGCCGACCTGATCGTGGCGGAAGGCGGCGCGCCTCCACAGGTGACGATGCTCGACAGCGACGAGCAATTCGGCGCGCTATTCGCTCGGCGCGCTTTATCGGCTCATCAAGACGCACCGCACCACGCTGGTCTTCGTCAATACCCGCAGCCAGGCCGAAGGCATCTTCCAGGATCTGTGGCATCTCAACGACGACAATCTCGCCATCGCGCTGCATCACGGCTCGCTCGACGTCGCGCAGCGGCGCAAGGTCGAAGCGGCGATGGCCGCGGGCCAGTTGCGCGCGCTCGTCTGCACCTCCTCGCTCGATCTCGGCGTCGATTGGGGCGACGTTGATCTCGTTATCAATGTCGGGGCGCCGAAGGGCGCCTCGCGCCTGTTGCAACGGATCGGCCGCGCCAATCACCGCATGGACGAGGCGTCTAAGGGCGTGCTCGTCCCGGCGAACCGCTTCGAAGTGCTGGAATGCCGCGCCGCGCTCGATGCAGTCGCCGAAAATGCGCAAGATACGCCGGCCTCGCGCGTCGGCGCGCTCGATGTGCTGGCGCAGCACGTCCTCGGCTGCGCCTGCGCCGCACCATTCCTGGCCGACGAACTTTACCGCGAGATCGCAACCGCGGCGCCCTATGCGGAATTGACCCGGGCCGATTTCGACGCGGTGGTCGATTTCGTCGCCACCGGCGGCTATGCGCTCAAAGCTTACGAACGCTTTGCCCGTATCCGCCAGGGCAAGGACCGCCGCTGGCGTATCGCGCATCCGATCGTGGCGCAGCGCTATCGCCTCAATGTCGGCACCATCGTCGAAGCCGACATGCTTAAAGTGCGGCTCGTGCGTTCGCGCGCCTCAAAGCTCATTCCGCGCGGCGGGCGGCTCCTCGGCGAAGTCGAAGAATATTTCATCGAGATGCTGGTGCCGGGCGACACTTTTGTATTTGCGGGTGAAATTCTCAAATACGAAGCCCTGGTCGAGGACGAGGTTTATGTCTCGCGCACCACGGCTGAGGATCCAAAGGTGCCCGCCTATGAGGGAGGCAAGTTTCCGCTCTCAACCTATCTCGCCGACCGCGTGCGCGGAATCATTTCCGATCCGCTAGCCTGGCGCGGCCTGCCCGAGCAGGTCCGTGAATGGCTTGAGATTCAAAAATGGCGATCGCAGCTGCCGGGCCGGCGCGAGCTCTTGGTTGAGACCTTCCCGCGCGCCAACAAGAATTATCTGATCTGTTATCCGTTCGAGGGCCGGCTTGCGCACCAGACCTCGGCATGCTGCTCACGCGCCGTCTCGAACGGGCGCGATTGCGGCCGCTCGGCTTCGTCGCCAATGAATATGCGCTCGCGGTGTGGGGGCTCGGTGACATCGCCGCGCGGATATCGAAAGGCGAGCTGTCACTTGCCGCTTTGTTCGATGAGGATATGCTCGGCGATGATCTCGAAGCCTGGCTTGCCGAATCGGCGCTGATGAAACGCACCTTCCGCAATTGCGCGATCATCGCAGGCTTGATCGAACGCCGGTTCCCGGGCCAGGAAAAAGCGCGCCGCCAGCTGACGATTTCGACCGATCTCGTCTACGACGTGCTGCGCAGCCATCAGCCCGATCACGTCCTGCTGCGCGCGGCGCGTGCCGATGCCGCGACCGGACTTCTTGACGTGCGCCGGCTCGGCGAAATGCTCTCGCGTGTCAAGGGTCGAATCGTGCATAAGGCACTCGATCATGTCTCCCCCCTCGCGGTTCCGGTGATGCTGGAGGTCGGCCGCGAGCAGGTCTATGGCGAAGCCGCCGATGAGCTCCTTGCCGAGACCGAGGCAGAACTGGTGAAGGAAGCCAGCCATGAACGCTCCGCGTCCAGCGGCTCGTCCCGCCCGCGCCAGCCCGATTGCGAAATTTCAACCGGCGCGCGGACGCGCCGCGCATGAGATCGCCGTCGCCGGCACGACGCTCGTTGCCGATCCGGCAGGCGCGCTTTACTGGCCCGATGAGAGGCTCATTGCGGTCACCGATTTGCATCTGGAAAAAGGATCGGCTTTTGCGACGCGCGGCGTGCTATTGCCACCATATGACACCACGGCCACCCTGGCGCGATTGGCGAGGCTGATCGAACTCTACAGCCCGGCTCTGGTCGTGGCTTTGGGCGACAGCTTTCATGACGGCGGCGGTCCCGCGCGCATGCCCGAGGTTTCGCGCACGGCGCTCACGGTCTTGCAGCGCGGCCGTGATTGGCTCTGGCTCGCCGGCAACCACGATCCCGATCCGCCGCACGGCGTTGGCGGGCGCGTCGCCGCGGAGCTGGCGATCGGGCCGCTTACGTTTCGCCACGAGCCGTCGCCGTACCCCGTCGACGGAGAAGTTGCCGGCCATTTGCATCCGAGCGCCCGCGTCGCGCAACGCGGCCGCGGCGTGGCGCGGCGCTGCTTCGCTGCCGATGCCAAGCGGATGGTGATGCCGGCATTTGGCGCCTATGCCGGCGGCCTCAACATTCGCGACCGGGCCTTTGTCGCCCTGTTCGGAGCGCTGTCATTTACCGCGCATCTGCTCGGCGCCGGACGGCTTTACGCCATTCCTGCGGCGCGCTGCATGGCAGACTGAAAATTAGTTCGTCTTTGAATCCGGTCCGCCAAGGTTTGCGCTTTTCGTCCGCGGCTTCGGTCTCGGCGGCTGGATGGCGGCGTCCCACCCGCCCGGCGGTGCTTTGACTTTAATCGCGTTGTCCGGCTGCGGCTCCGGCTTCCAGTTTTTCACCACGAGATTCGCCGCGGCCAGCGTCTCTTCGTCGAGTTGCGCCGCAATGTCGTCGCGCTTGTTCGCGGCTTCGACATCGCCTTGTTTCGCGGCAAGCGCAAACCACTTGTAGGCTTCGGCATAATTTTGCGGTTCGCCGGCCCCGCGTGCATAGAGAATCGCGAGATTGAACTGGCTGTCGGTGATGCCGCGATCGGCGGCCTTGCGGAACCAGAGCGCCGAGGTGTGGTAGTCGGCCCGCCCGTTGATACCGTCGGCGTAGAGCACCGCGAGATTGTGCATCGCCTTGCCGTTGCCCTTCGCGGCCGCCGCGAGATAAAGGTCACGCGCTGCGGCGAGGTCCTTTTTCACGCCAATGCCTTTTTCATAATAGCCGCCGAGCCGGAATTGCGCTGGCGCCAACCCCTGCTTGGCCGCGAGTTCGAGCCAGTACGCGGCTTGCCGCTCATCGCGAGGAACGCCACGGCCGTCGCCGAAGCGCACCGCAATTTCGTATTGCGCCGCCATGTCGCCGGCGATCGCGGCTGCCCGCAACACCGGTCCGCCGATCGCAGGCGGCAACGCGTCGATCGAAAGCTCCGGTGCATTCATCGCCGCGGTATTCGACGAGGTTGGCGCCGGCGGCGGCGGCGTTGAGGGCATCGGACGCGGCGGCAGCGAGCCGGTGGGATCGGACGAATTCGGCGCTGGCGACTGCGATGGCGACGGCGTTGCGGGTAGCTCCGGCGTCGGCGTGACGGTCGGCGCGGCACTTGGAGCGGCAGGCGGCGTGACGCTCGAGGGGGGTGTAGCCGTGGGCTGTGCCGCGGGCGCTGCCGTGGCCGCGGGCTCGGAATTCTGCGACGGGTTCCCGCCGGCGCTCCCGCCTGGAACCTCGTTCGGCGCCACATTCGACGGCGCGCTCGCAACTGGCGCGACCGGCGACGGTTCGGCCCTGCCCAAGGGCTGCGGCGATCCGCTCTGCGGCGCTGCCGCGTTCGGATTCTTCTGCGGCGGAGCCGTCGGTTCCGCTGGACTGTGCCACGGCGCCGACGCGTCTCCCGCTGGCCGACTGTCCTGAAAGATGTGCAATGCGATCTGCAAACAGCTGACGGTAAAGAGCGCGATGGCCCCCGCGACCAAAAATTTGCGCATGCGCGGCGGTTTGTTCTCCAGCATTTCGCCGTTTGCGCGGCTTCGCGAGCGCCGTCGCCGCCGCAAACTCGAACGCGTCTCGTCGCCGCTTCCTGACGCCGTGGCGACCTGAGTGGCGCGCCGCGCCGCCGCGATGAAATCTTGCCGCTCGGCCGCCGCGATCATCTCGGCCGGTGCGGTGGCTGCGCCAGCTGGCGACGTTGTATCGGCTGCCGGCTGCCCCTTCTCCGAGATACGTTGCACCGCCGTCGGGTTGCGCGGCGCGCCGATGGCGGCGCCGTGAATGTCGCTCTCGATCATCGCCAAACGGCCGACCACCTGTTCGACGGTGTCATGAACGGCCTCGAGCGAGTCCTGGGTGCGCTGCTCACTGCGCTTGATTTCAGCAACATCGCGCGCAATCGCGGCGACCGCCGGTCGCGCGCTTGTGTCCGCCGCCGGCGCGGCCTCCGCGCCGCGAATCTGCTCGACATGCGCGAGTAAGTCAGTAACGCCGCGCTCGACCGTGGCCAGATTGCCAAGCCGGGCATCGGATGCGTCGAGCCGCCCGATCAGCTGCGCGATTCGCTCTTCGAGGCGCTTGAACGCCGACGGGTCGGTCGTACGCCGAACCGATTCAAGCTTCTCCATGGTCTCGGACAAAAGCTTCTCAAGGCCGCGCGGCGCGGCGATCTCGGCCGAGGCATTGATCGCATCGATGAGCGTATCGATGCGGTTGCCAAGCGCCGAGACCGCCTTACCGGTGGCTGCGCCCTTGGCAAGACTGTCGATCTTGGCGGCGAGATTGCCCACATCCTCGGCCACCTTGGCGAGCGCGTCGTTCGAGGCGACATGCGAGACGACGCCGCGCAACGCGCCGATCGCGGTTTTAAGTTGCCGCAACGCCACGGGATCTTCCCTGGAGATGATCAGGTCAAGCTTCTGCGCCAGCGCCTTGAGCGCCTCGTCGAAGCCGACCAGGCTCTCGGCCGTGGTCATGCCGCGCAGCGCGTCACGGACCTCGGCCAGTCCGCGCTCGATTCCGGCAAGCGCGTCCGAGTCGCCGGTCCGCTCGCGGGAGCGCTCAATGCGCCGCGCCAGAGCTTCGACCTCGACGCAGAGCGACTCGACCGCCTTGCGCGGCAGCGCTTCGGTGAGCTGACGCCTGATATCGCTAAGATCGCTGCGGAACGCGGCAATGACTTTGTCGAGGCCGGTCGAACGCAACGATTCGATCTGCGCCGTGATACGACGCAGCTGTTCCTCAAGCTCCGGAAATTCCGGCGGCTGTTCGGGTTCTGCGGCCTCGGCCACAAGCTGCGGCGCGGTCGCAGGCGAGGGCAGATCTGGCTGATGGCGAGCGCCGGAAGCTAGCGCGTCAGCGGCCCCGGTCTCGTCGACCGGAAGATCGCCGCCCAAACGCAATAGCCGCCGCGGCTGCGTGGGCGCGCCCCGCAGTGCCGGCTTGCCGTGCGCCAGTTGCTCCAGCTGTTCGGTCAGCTGGTCGAGCCGGACGTGAACCTCGCTCAGCACGTCGCGCGCCGCTGCTGGTCTGGCATTGCCATCATCGTAGTCGTGCTGCGGCGAACGCGGCCTGGTGCGATGACGGTAATCATCCTGCGCCGGCTCGTCGGGCCAGCCACAATCCTGGTGCAAATGATCGGCCGCCCGCGGCGACGCGCGGCCATAGTCGTCGTTCTGTTCGATCAGTTCGTTGAGCCACTGTCCGACCGAGACGCCGGATCGCCGCGCGGCCTCGTAGGCCGCCGCCACTGTTTCCGGGCGAAGGCCTCTAAGATTCCACGGACCGCCGGATTTCATCGGGCGCAAAACCACTTCGGAAGGAACGTGGATCGCCCTAGTTTCTTGCGAAGTCCGCTCGACAGCAAAGCGGAGGGCGCGGTCTTCTGTCCTCCACCGACTTTTCCGGAATTACTGTAAACAAGTGGTTAATTTCGGCCTGCCACAGACCGTGGCGGCGGCCACCAAGCTACGGTCCGGTCTCGCCATTTCACCGTCGTAGCACCGGTATAAATCGGCTAGGGTCTGGCGGCGGCCGACCCCAGGTGCCCACCAGGAAAGGCTGCACGTGGCCTAAAGGACAACCGCAAATCCGCTAGAGGCACTGATGCCGGTCTACAAAGCTCCGGTCGACGAAGTGACATTCCTGTTGCGCGACGTATTTCGTCTCGACCGCTACAACAATTTGCCGGGTTTTGCCGAAGCGACGCCGGACGTCGTCGAAGCGGTGCTCGCGGAAGCCGCGAAATTTTCCGAAGCGGTGCTGATGCCGCTCAACCGTGTTGGCGACAAGGAAGGCTGCCGCCGCAACGCCGATGGCAGCGTCACGACCCCGAGCGGTTTCAAGGAAGCCTATAAAAAGCTTACCGAAGGCGGCTGGATCGGCGTCTCGTCGCCGCCTGAATTCGGCGGCCAGGGCCTGCCGATCGTCATCAACCAGGCGGTCAGCGAGTTCTTCTCCTCCGCCAATATGGCCTTCGGCATGTATGCAGCGCTCACCGAAGGCGCGGCCGCCGCCATCGCGGTACACGGTTCGCCCGAGCAGAAAAACCTCTATCTGCCGAAGCTAACATCCGGCCAATGGGCGGGCACGATGAATCTCACCGAGCCGCAATGCGGCACCGATCTCGGCCTGGTGCGCACCCGCGCCGCGGCGCAGAGCGACGGCAGCTACAGGATCGCCGGCACCAAGATTTTCATCTCCGCAGGCGAGCACGATCTCGCGGAAAACATCGTGCATCTGGTGCTGGCCCGGATCGACGGCGCGCCGGCCGGCACGCGCGGACTGTCACTCTTCATCGTGCCGAAATTCCTGCCGGCGGCGAATGGCGACATCGGCGCGCGCAATGCCGTTACCTGCGGTTCGATCGAAGAGAAGATGGGCATTCACGGTAACGCCACCTGCGTGATGAACTACGACGGCGCGACCGGCTGGCTCGTTGCCGAGCCCAATCGCGGTTTGCAGGCGATGTTCACGATGATGAACGAGGCGCGCCTTGGCGTCGGCGTGCAAGGGCTGGCGATGTCGGAGGTCGCCTATCAGAATGCGGCCGCCTACGCCAAGGAACGGCTGGCCGGCCGCGCGCTGACCGGCGCGAAATTTCCGGACAAAGCCGCCGATCCGATCATCGTTCATCCCGACGTGCGCCGCATGCTGATGAGCATGCGCGCATTCAATGAAGCCGCCCGCGCGCTCGTAGTGTGGACGGCGCTTAAAAGCGACATCGCGCACCGCGCCGCCGACGCCAAGGAAAGAGAGACGGCGGAAGATCATCTAGCGCTGCTCACGCCCGTGATCAAAGGCGTGCTCACCGATAGCGGCTTTGCCAATGCGGTGCTGGCGCAGCAGATTTATGGCGGTCACGGTTACATCGCCGAGCACGGCATCGAGCAATTCGTACGCGATGCGCGGATCGCGATGCTGTACGAAGGCACCAACGGCGTGCAGGCGCTCGATCTGGTCGGCCGCAAGCTGCCCAAGGACGGCGGCCGCGCGTTGCAGGCGTTTTTTGCCGAACTCACCGCTTACGCCAAAGAGCGCGGCGGCGATCCGGCGATGGCGCCCTATGTCAAGCCGGTCAGCCAGGCGCTCGGCGATTTGCAGCAGGCAACCATGTGGTTTTTGCAGAACGCGCTCGGCAATCCGGACAATGCCGGGGCTGGCGCAACGGATTATATGCATCTCTTCGGCTTGGTCGCGCTCGGCTATATGTGGTGTCTAATTGCCGAGGCGGCGAAAGCAAAAACCGGAGCTGGAGGTGACGGTGCGACCGACCGGATGGCACAACGCTTGGCTACCGGTCGCTTTTTCATGGAACGAATGTTGCCGGCTACCGCAACGCATCTCGCCCGGATCAAGGCCGGTGCGGCGAGCACCATGGCGCTGCCTGCGGAAGCATTTTAGCGATCTTCGCCGGCCCGCACCGGACCAGGTATAGGAGAAATTCCGATGCCCGACGCTTTCATCTACGACCATGTGCGCACGCCGCGCGGCCGCGGCAAAGTGGACGGCGCATTGCACGAGGTCACCGCGCTCAGTCTGGCAAGCCAGACGCTTGGCGCAATCAAGAGTCGCAACAATCTCGACACCACGCTCATCGACGACGTTGTCATGGGCGTGGTCGATCCGGTCGGCGAGGCGGCTGCCGATATCGCGCGCAGCGCGGCGTTGGTGGCCGGCTACGGCGACACGGTGGCCGGCGTGCAGATCAATCGCTTTTGCGCGTCAGGGCTCGACGCGGTGAACTTCGCCGCGGCGAAGATTATGTCCGGCCAACAGAAGCTCGCGGTCGGCGGCGGCGTCGAATCGATGAGCCGCGTCGGCATCGGTTCGGCCGGCGGCGCCTGGTCGGTCGATCCATCGATTGCGGTCGCGCATTACTTCCTGCCCCAAGGCGTCTCCGCCGACCTGATCGCCACCAAATACGGATTTTCGCGCGACGACGTCGACGCCTATGCGGTCGAAAGCCAGAAGCGGGCGGCCGCGGCGTGGGATGATGGCCGCTTTTCTCGCTCCGTCGTGCCGGTGAAAGACGTCAATGGACTGACCATTCTCGCCAAGGACGAGCATATGCGGCCGGGCACGACGATGCAGTCGCTCGCGGCGCTGCAGCCGTCATTTGCGCAGCTCGGCGAGCTCGGCGGCTTTGATGCGGTCGCCATTCAGGCCCATCCCGAAGTCGAGCTCGTCAATCACGTACATCATGCCGGCAATTCGTCGGGCATCGTCGACGGCGCCGCCGCGGTGCTGGTCGGCAACAAGGAGGCCGGCGACAAGATCGGGCGAAAGCCGCGCGCTCGGGTTCGCGCCTTCGCCAATATCGGCTCCGATCCGGCTTTGATGCTGACCGGGCCGATCGGTGTCACCAAGAAAGTGCTTAAGGCCGCCGGCATGCAGCTTTCCGACATCGATCTGATCGAGGTCAACGAAGCGTTTGCCGCCGTCGTACTGCGCTTCATGCAGGCTTTCGAACTGGACGGCTCCAACGTCAATGTCAACGGTGGCGCGATCGCGCTCGGCCATCCGCTCGGCGCCACCGGCGCGATGATTCTCGGCACGCTGGTCGACGAGATGGAACGGCGCGATGTCGCAACCGGCCTAGTCACGCTCTGCATTGGCGCCGGCATGGGCACCGCGACCATCATCGAACGGGTATGAGTCAGGATCTGAACAATGCCCAAGCTCGACATCGAAGCGCTACCGATCGATACCAAGACGCCCTATCCGCCGCCGTTCGATCGGGCGGTGTACGGCCGCGAGCGCCGGCGGCTCGGCAATGCCGCCGGTCTCAATCAATTCGGCGTCAATCTCACGACACTTCATCCCGGCGCCGCCTCGGCGCTGCGGCATTGGCACGCCAACGAGGACGAGCTTGTCTTTGTCCTCGAGGGCGAGGTGATCTTGGTCGAGGATGACGGTGAGACGCTGCTCAAGCCCGGCGATGCGGCCGGTTTCAAGGCCAACAGCGGCAACGGCCATCACCTGGTGAACCGGAGCACGGCGGACGCGGTCTATCTCGAAATCGGCTCGCGCTCCAGGCATGAGCGCGTCGAATATCCGGACGTCGACCTGATCGCGGTACGCGACGATAACGGCTGGCGTTTCGCGCACAAGAACGGCGATGCCTATGGGTGAGCGGCGACGATGAGCTTTACCAATTTCAAGATCGAGAACGACGGCGATGGCATTGCAGTTGTGACCTGGGACTCGCCTGGTCGCAGCATGAACGTCATCGACGCCAACGTGATGGACGAGCTCTCGGCCATTATCGAGCAAACCACGGCGGACGCTGCCGTGAAGGGCGTCGTGATCACCTCGGGCAAGGATGCATTCTGCGCCGGCGCCGACCTTACGATGCTGGAAGGCTTGAGCCGCGCCTTTGCCGAACTTGCCGCGTCACAAGGCGAGGAAGCGGCGATGATGCGCTTCTTCGAGGAAAGCCGGCGATGGTCGGTGCTGTGCCGGCGCATCGAGACCTGCGGCAAACCCTGGGTCGCCGCGCTTAACGGCACGGCGCTCGGCGGCGGCTTCGAACTGGCGCTGGCCTGCCATCGCCGCATCGCCGCCGACAATCCGCGCACGCGTCTCGGCCAACCCGAGGTCAAAGTCGGACTGATACCGGGCGCCGGCGGCACGCAGCGGATCGCCCGGATGATGCCGCCGTCGGATGCGCTGCAATTTCTTCTCAAGGGCGATCAAGTGCAGCTTCCTCGCGCCAAGGCGATAAAACTGATCGACACAGTGGTGCCGAAAGCCGATCTCGTCAGGACGGCGAAGGAATGGATCAAGGGAGGCGGCAGCGCCAAGGCGCCGTGGGACACGGACGGATTTAAACTGCCCGGCGGCCCGGTCTACTCCAAAGCGGGCATCATGGTGTTCACGCCGGCCAACGCCATCTACCGCCGCGAGACCTACGACAATTATCCGGCGGCGCGCGCCATCCTTCAGGTCGTCTATGAAGGTCTGCAGCTGCCGATGGATCAGGCGCTGCGCGTGGAGTCGCGCTGGTTTGCGAAAATCCTCCGCTCGCCGGAGGCCGCGGCGATGATCCGCACTTTGTTCGTCTCGATGCAGGAGCTCAATAAGGGTGCGCGCCGTCCCGCCAATGTGCCGGTAAAGCAACTGCAGCGGGTTGGCATCATCGGCGCCGGCTTCATGGGCGGCGCGATTGCTTATGTCAGCGCGCTGGCTGGACTAAACGTCGTGCTGATCGACCGCGATCCGGAAATGGCCGAAAAGGGCAAGGCCCATTCGCACAGGTTGGTGACCGATCAGATCAATCGCGGCCGCGCCACCACCGCCGATCACGATGCTTTGCTCGCGCGCATCACCGCGACGGCCGATTTCGTCGCGCTGAAGGACTGCGAACTCGTCATCGAGGCGGTGTTCGAAGACCGCAAGATCAAAGAGGAAGTAATTTCGCGGACCCAGAACGTGCTCGGCGATGAAGCCATTTTCGGTTCCAATACCTCGACGCTGCCGATCACTTCGCTGGCGGCGGCTTTCAAGGATCGCACGCGCTTTATCGGAATCCATTTCTTCTCGCCGGTCGAGCGGATGATGCTCGTTGAAATCATAATGGGCAAGGAAACCGGCGACGCCGCGCTGGCGATGGCGCTCGATTTTGCCCGCACGATCCGCAAAACCCCGATCGTGGTGAATGATTCCCGCGGCTTCTACGCCTCGCGCGTCGTCGGCACTTATCTCCGCGAGGGTCATCTGATGTTGACCGAGGGCGTACCGGCGGCCTTGATCGAGAATGTCGCGCGCGTGGCCGGCATGCCGGTCGGCCCGCTCTCGCTCACCGATGAAGTGGCGGTCGATCTCGCCTGGAAGATCCTCAAAGCCACCGAGGCCGATCTCGGCGCGGCGGCGGTCGACCCCAAGCAAAAGGCGCTCTTGGCGGAGATGGTCGAGAAGCGCTCCCGCTTCGGCCGCAAGAACGGTAAGGGATTTTACGACTATCCGCAGAACGCACCGAAGCGCTTATGGTCCGGGCTCGCCGATCTGCAGCCGAACCGGCTCAATGTCGATGACATCGACATCGCTATGCTCAAACGCCGGCTCCTTGGCATTCAGGCGCTGGAATCGGCGCGTTGTATCGAGGACAGGGTCGTCACCGACGTGCGCGAAGCCGACGTCGGTTCGATTCTCGGCTTCGGTTTTGCACCTTTTACCGGAGGAACCATTTCTTACATTGACGGCATGGGTGTGAAGAATTTCGTCCAAATGTGCAACGATCTCGCCAAAGCTTGCGGGGAGCGGTTCAAGCCATCGAAGCTTCTCATCGACATGGCGAACAAAGGCGAGACGTTTTATGGCCGCTTCACGCCAGCAAAGCGTAAAGCCGTCGCCTAAAGCACGATCCCGAAAAGTGGGAACCGGTTTTCGGAAAAGATCATGCTCAAACAAAAAGCTAAAGCGAAATCGCGATTCGACTTTGCGTCATTTCGCTTTAGCTACATAACGGCGCATTGTTCACCGGAATGCGCCGTCTGTCCGGCTGCGTCCGATCCCAGGGTCCGGCAGGCTTGTTATCAATATGGCGCGTGATCAAGTCGACCTGACGCCGATCGAGCGGCGCGACGATCTGGTGCATTGGCTCGCGCAAGGCGTCAAACCCAAATCGCAATTCCGGCTCGGCACCGAGCACGAGAAGTTCGCCTTCACGCTGCAGGGCCATCGTCCGGTGCCCTATGAGGGGCCGCGCGGTATCCGCGCGCTGCTCGAGGGCATGCAGCATCTGCTCGGCTGGGAGCCGATCATGGAAGGGCCGAACATCATCGGCCTGTTCGACGTCACCGGTGGCGGCGCCATTTCGCTCGAGCCCGGCGGCCAGTTCGAACTCTCCGGCGCTCAGCTTGAGACCGTGCATCAGACCTCGAGCGAACTGATGGCGCATCTGGCGCAGGTGCGCGAAGTCGCCCGGCCGCTGCAGATCGGGTTCCTCGGCATCGGCATGACGCCGACCTGGACGCGCGCGGAAATGCCGAAAATGCCGAAGGGCCGCTACAAGATCATGACCGCCTACATGCCGAAAGTCGGCACGCTCGGGCTCGACATGATGTATCGCACCTGCACGGTGCAGACCAATCTCGACTTCGGCTCGGAAGCCGACATGGTGAAGAAGTTGCGGGTGTCGATCGCGCTACAGCCGGTGGCGACCGCGTTGTTCGCCAATTCGCCGGTCACCGAGGGCAAGCCCAACGGCTATCAGTCGTTCCGTTCGGAAATCTGGCGCGACACCGATAACGCCCGCGCCGGCATGCTGCCTTGGGTGTTCGAGCCGGGCATGGGCTTTGAGCGCTGGGTCGACTACGCGCTCGACGTGCCGATGTATTTCATCAAGCACGGCAACGACTATATCGACGTCGCCGGACAATCGTTCCGTGACTTGCTGGCGGGAAAATTGCGCGCCTTGCCGGGCACGCGCGCCACTATTTCCGATTGGGCCAACCATCTCTCTACGATATTTCCGGAAGTCCGGCTCAAGCGCTATCTGGAAATGCGCGGCGCCGATTCCGGCACGCTGCCGAACTTGTTCGCGCTGCCGGCGCTGTGGGCGGGCTTGCTCTACGACGATGCATCGCTCGATGCCGCCTGGGATCTGGTGAAGGGATGGAGCGCGGAGGATCGGCAAAAGCTTCGCGACGCGGTGCCGAAGCTGGCGCTCGGCGCAACGGTCCGCGGCCGCAGCGCGCTTGAGATCGCCGCCGAGGTATTGGCGCTCGCCCGCGCCGGGCTTAAGCGCCGCAACCGGCGCGATCCAAGCGGCAAGGATGAGACGCGCTATCTCGAAGTGCTGGAAGAGCGGCTTGCGCGCAAGACGACCCCGGCGCAAGAGCTGCTCGATAAATATCGCGGCTCGTGGCGCGGCTCGGTTGATCCGATCTATAACGAGCAGGCGTATTGAACTTTGGTTCACGAAAGAATTATTCGACTCGCGCCGCGGGCACGATCAGGATTGAGACAACACGGAAATCGGTTGGGAGGGCAGCGTGCTCGAACATTATCACAACATCAATTCGGTCTGCGCGCAAAAGGTGCGGATTGCGATATGGACTGGGCGCTGTTCCGCAATCTCGCGCCCGATCCGTGGCCCAAGGTGCAATCGCTCATGAAGGTGGCGTGATAGCTTAAGCGCCATCCTTTCACGCGCCGCTCGCTTAAAGCGTCCGGCTTGGATCCGCCATGGCAACTCCGATCAATGCTGTTCTCTGCGCATTGGTCGGTGCGGCATTCTGGAGCGTGCTCGGCTTCGCCATCGCGCGTCACTTGCTGCCGCGGGTGCTGGCGCTCGGCGCGGCGCCGGTCATCGGCTGGGCGGTCGTCAGCGCAGCAAGCTTGCCGATCTTGAGCGTGTTCGGATTTTCAGCGCTCGCTGTGGGGCGCTTGGCGGTGCTCGGTCTCATCCTCGCCGGTGCCGCCTTACTGTGGCTGCCGGCGCTTGCGCCGCCGGATCCTCAGCCAGAGGTCACGCCCGGGTGGATCGCGGCGGCGGCGACGACCGCAGCAATCCTGGCGGTTGCTCCCGCGCTTGCGCTGTTGCCGAAATATTCTGATGCCGGCGTGCATCTCGCCGCCCCGATTTTCGATCATTCCAAGATTGCCATCATCGATGCGATGACGCGGCAAGGCCTGCCGCCGGTCAATCCGGTGCTCGCCCAGCCCGACGCTGCGGCGGGGCACCTTGTCTATTATTACCTCTGGCACTTTAGCGCAGCGATGCTCGCGCTGCCGCTACACATCATCGGCTGGGAAGCCGATATCGGGCTGACCTGGTTCACTGCCTTTGCCTCGCTCACCTTGATGATGGCGCTAGCCGTCTGGCTCAGCCGACGCGCCGGCGCCGCGATCGTGGTCGTCGCGCTGGCTGCCAGCGCCTCATTGCGCGAGGTGTTGTATCTCTTCTTCGGCAACTACGAGCTTGAACCATTCTTGCAACGGCCGAACGGTTTTGCCGGCTGGCTGTTTCAATCGGCCTGGGTGCCGCAGCATCTCATGGCCGCTTCCGGTGTCATCGCGTCTATGCTGCTGCTCGGCTATTACGCGCAGCGGCCGAAGCTCGGTTATGTTTTGACGCTGGCGCTGGTCGTCGCCGCAAGCTTCGAAAGCTCGGCGTTTGTCGGCGGCGTGACATTTGCGGTTGCCGCTTTGGCCTCAGCGCCGCTGTTGCTTGGCGTGATCGAGCGAAAACGGAGAGTCATCGCGATCCTCGGCTTGGCGTTCGCCGGCGCAGTCGCGCTCGGTCTCGCCACGCCGTTCATTCGCGATCAGTTTGCGTTTATCGCCGCGCGCGGCGGCGCTGGCGCGATCGGCATTCATCCTTTCGACGTGCTGGGCGAGATGTTCCCGCAGCCGCTGCGCCGCATCCTTGATCTTCCGGCCTTTTGGTTGATCCTGCTGCCGCTGGAATTTCCGGCAAGCTTCATCGCCGGCGCGATTGCGCTTGTGGCTATGCTGGGCACTCGCGCGGCGATCCCGGAATGGACGGCGGCGAGGGTGCTCGGGGTGCTCGCGGGCGCAGGGCTCGCGATCTCCTGGCTTTTGGTCAGCCGGTTCGGCGACAACAACGACCTCGGTTTACGTGCTGTTTTGCCGGCTGCCATGATCCTGATCGCATTCGCGGCGGCGGGAACACTGGCTGCGCCGCAACGCGGGCTGCGCGCCGCGATCGCGGTCTTCGCCTTCGGCGGGCTCGCGCTCAGTCTGCCCGATGCCGCGATGATGGTCTCCGACAACTGGCGCGGCAGCGCCACCGCCGACGAAGCCGTGTTCGCGCAAACGCCGGAACTGTGGGCCGCGGTGCGGCGCCACGCCCCCGCCGGCGCGCGGGTCGCGAATAATCCACTGTTCTTGGCGGATTTAACGCTGTGGCCTGCCAACATATCCTGGGCGCTCCTTGCCGATCGCAGCTCGTGCTTTGCCGGCCGCGAATTGGCGATACCGTTCGCGGCTCTGCCGCCGGAACGCCGCGATGCCATCAATGACCAATTCATTCGCGTGTTCGCCGGCCAGGCCACGCCCGCGGACGTCGGTGAATTCGCCACGAAATATGGCTGCGACGTCATTGTCGTCGTGCCGCAGGACGGCGCCTGGGCCAACGATCCGTTTGCGATGAGTGGCGCTTATCGCCTCGCAGAAAGCCGCGAGGATCGCTGGCGGATTTATGTGCGAGCGCGGTGAAACACCGTCGTGACCGGAAAGAAAATTAGTTGACGCGCGGTTTCAAATCCCCGCGTACCAGTTTTCGCCGCGCTCGCTCCAATAGGTCTCGCGGAAATCGTTAGTCACCTCGATCGCCTTCATCCATTTGGCGTTCTTGTAGCCGAGCTTGGTCGAGGTACGCAGCCGCAACGGATAGCCGAACGGGTCGCCAATGATCTCGCCGGCATACTTGGTGGCGAGAATCGTCTGTGGATGCAGCGCGGTCGGCATGTCGATGCTTTCGGTGTAGGCGTCGGCGCAGATGAAATAGACATATTTCGCGGTTAGATCGGCGCCGACGCGCTGCAAAAAATCGCGCAAGTTGGGGCCGGCCCATTGGCCGATATAGTCCCAACCCTCGACGCAGATGTGGCGGATAATGATCTCCTGCTCCTGCAGCGCATAAAGGTCTTGCGCGCGCCACGGCCGCTTGTCGGCGATGCGGCCCGCCAATTCCAGGGTCCACGTCGCGCCGGCGACCGGCTTGACGTCCTCGATTGGATAGTAGGCGTTGAAACGCGGCGGCTTCATCACTTGCGAGGGACTGAAAGTCGGCGCCAGATGATTGGCGCGGAAGATCGCGCTCTGGACGCCATCATTCCATGACGACACCGCGCGCAGCGCTTTCTGCACCGAATCGTTCTCGCTGACATCGCAGCCGGTCAGCATGGTCAGCGCGCCGAGACTGACCGCGCCGCGCAGGAGGCCGCG
>DATAYT010000011.1:0-5294 GCA_036272395.1 Xanthobacteraceae bacterium | reverse complement strand
ATGCTCGATCGATTTTCCGATCCAGGGATAGCCCTCGGCCTTGCCGTCGATGATCGCTTCGGGGACGAAAATGCGCGGGATACGCTGGCCGTTGGAATTCATGCTCGGCAGCTGCGGCATACGCTGGTAGAGCTCGACCGGTATCGCCGTATTTTCCAGGTCGCCCGACATTCCGCCGTCGGCATAGCCGGGGAAATAGAAATTGAAATCGAGCGGACAGCCCCATTGCAAATTGCCCATGTTTACGCCCGGTTTGCCGAGGCCCTGCATGGCGACCAGGCACACCATTACGCGCGCCCATTGAATTCCGGTTTGATTGCGGCAAGCGCCGCCATGACCGTTGCCCCAGCCACCCGGGGCAAGATAGACGCGCTTCTTGCCCCATTCCCGGGCCAGCGCGCGGACGTCTTTGGCCGGAACGCCGGTTTCCCTTTTCTGCCACTCCGGCGTTTTTGGGATGCCGTCGTCTTCGCCGAGCAGATAAGCCTTCCACTTGTCGAAGCCGACGGTGTGGGTCTCGACATACTCTTTGTCGTAGAGGCCTTCTTTGATCCACACATAGGCAATCGCCATCGCCATCGCGACCGACGTCGTCGGCTTCGGCGCGAACCATTTGCCGGGAAGGAATTGGGCGCTGGCGTTGTAATAAGGGTCGACGTGAACGACTTTGATGCCGAACTTGGCATCCTTGAGCCACTGCCGGCGCGTCGTACCTTCCTGCGCGCCATATGATCCCGAAGTCGATTCCGGGTCGGCCGCCCAGAACACGATCATATCGCAGTTCTGCAAGCAGTCCTCGACAGTGCCGTAGGTCTCCGATTGGCCGACGCGGAGCGTATAACCCCAGTGATGGACCGCGCCCCAGTACCAGCCTTCCCAGGAGTCCGGATTGTGATGGATGCGCGTCATGCCGACGGCATTGGCGAACCGGAACAGCGCCGAGAGGTAGTAGCCGACATTCCCCCAGGTGTGATGCGAGCCATGCGAGAACGCGATCGCGCCCGGACCGTATTCGCGCTTTTTCCGTTTGATCTCGTCGGTGACGAGCTTGATCGCCTCGGCCCATGAAATCCGCACATATCCTGATTTGCCGCGGTTCTGCGGATTGCGTGCGCCGTTCGGATCGAAATCGACGCGCTTTAATGGATAAAGCAGGCGATCCGGCGAATAGACGATCGACTTGGCGTTCTGTCCGTGCGGTGCCAGCGTCGTCTTACGCGGTGGCGTCAACTTTTGTCCTCGCGCCTCGATGGTCCAGGAGGCGCCGTCTTTGTCGGTGAGATCGATCGGCGTCATCCGCAAAATCTTGCCGTCCTTGACGTAAACAAAGACCGGCCCGCCGTTCGTCATGTTGCAGTAGCGGATGATGCCGCCGCGAAGCCATGTGCCGTATTTGAGGCCGGCGGATTGGCTCATCATCAAGGTCTGCGCGAACCAGTTCGCGAGATGCTCCGGCCCCTCGACGGTGAGAACAAAATCCTTCTGGGCGTTGATCTGGTCGAGCCAGTTGATCGGCGGCATCAACAGCGAAGCGCCGATTTTGGCGTTCTTGAACAAGATCTTGATGTCAGGCTTTTCGTGCAGCCCGGCGCGCGAGGTGATGATGCCAGCTTTGAACCGGAACCACCGCCCGATGCCCTCGTCGCGCGTCGCGATCTGAGCGACGAAATCGTGCTCTTGGACGCGCCGGTTGAAATGCGGATGCCGCTGCGAGGCGCGCTTGAGGAGCTGCGCTACGCCGAACAGGATCAGCGGCAATGTCATCCTTGCGAGCGCCACGACGTCCTCCTTGCCCCACCAACCTGCCCGTCGGCTGCCGCTTGGCTATGTCCGGCAACACATCGGGCGATTTTGCAATAATTCCGGTGCCTTGCACAGCCCAAGGGCGACATTAACGCGTGACGATATTGGTCATTTCATCAAGCCGCCCAGCCAGGAACAGCCGCATATTGTCGACGACGAGCGGCATGATGAAATCCTCATATTCGACGACATAGCCACCGACATGGGGCGTGATAAAGACGTTCGGCAGCGTCCAGAGCGGGCTTTCGGACGGCAGCGGCTCGGTCACAAAAACGTCGAAGGCGGCGCCGGCGATACGCCGCTCGCGCAATGTCGCGATCAGCGCCGGCTCATCGACGGTTTGCCCGCGGCCGGCGCTAATGTAATAGGCGCTGGGTTTCATGGCGTCGAATAAAGCGGAGTCAAATAGTCCGGAATTTTCAGGCGTCGCGGGAATAACGTTGATCAGGTAGTCGGCTTTGCTTGCCGCCTCGCGCAGGTGTTCGCTCGGCAGGATCTCGTCGAAGCCGCGCACGACGCGCGGCTTGCGGCTCACGCCGATCACGCGCATGCCGAGCATCTGCAGCATTTCCCCGATCGCGGCGCCGACGATTCCGGTGCCGGCGATCACGGCGGTCTTGCCGTAGAGCGTCGTCCACAGCCGGCGTTGCCAGACCCGCTGCTGCTGATATTCCACTTGGCGTTTGGCGTCGTGACTGACTGCCAGCATCAAATAGAGGACATGCTCGCGCATCGGCACGCCGTGAATGCCGCGGCCGCTGGTAATGAGCACATCGCGCCGCAACGACGGACAGCGCAAGAAGTGATCCACACCCGTCGCCAGTGATTGTATCCATTTCAGCCGCGGCGCATCACGCAGCATCTGATCGCGAATCTCGATGCCGAACATGATCATGGCGTCGATGTCAGATAGATCGCGCCCGACCTCCGCTGCCTTGTGGAACAGCATGAATTTCAGATCTGGAAATTCCACCTGCAGCCGATCGCGATAGAGCTCGGCGTGAATGTCGACGACGAAAATTTGGGTCACCATGGGGATGATCCGCCGTGCGGGCACGAGACGTGCTGTTCACACTTTCAGGCGGCGACCGATTGCGGAAGGCGCAGATATCTCGCGGCGTTGTCCGTGGCAATCGCGCTTCGCACCGGCTCTGCGATCGCGACTTTATCCATGAACGCACCGGCCTCCTGAGCCGACTCGAATGGATAATCGGCGGCAAACATCACGCGCTCGTGGCCGAGCGCGGCGATGGTGCAATTGAGCGATTCGGCCGAACACATGCCGGATGTCGTGACGATGAAATTGTCCTTGAAATATTGCGACGGCGGCTTGCCGAGCTTGATCGCATAAAAATTCGGTCCGGCGCGGCTGTCGAACCGCCAGAGCAGGAACGGCAGCGTCTCGCCGAGATGGCCCAGCCCGACGCGGGCGCGCGGGAAACGGTCGAACAGCCCGCCGAAGATCAGCCGCAACGCGTGCGATCCGGTTTCGAAGGTCCATTCCCAGGTCGCGCGCCGCAATCCCTTGTGGCCGTCCAGAACCGGCGCCGGGCTGATCGGATCGACGGGATGCAGGTAAATAAGCGCACCCAGTGCTTCCGCGCGCTCCCAGAACGGATGCAGCGCGGGGTGGTCGAGATATTGCCCGTTGGTGTGGCCATTGATCATCGCACCACAGAATTTGAGCTCACGTATGCAGCGCTCGAGCTCGGTGGCGGCGGCGCGCGGATCCTGCATGGCCAGGTGGGCAAATCCCGAATAGCGATCGGGCCGCGCCTCGATTTGCCGCGCCAGAAAATCGTTGGCCGCGCACGCGCGCTGAATTGCGGTCGCGGAATCGCGCTCCGCCTGAACGCCGGGACCCGCCAGTCCAATCACCGCGCGGGCAATGCCGGCTTCATCCATGGCGGCAAGCCGCAACTCGCCAAAATCGGTCAGCCGCGTTAGCGCCTTGTCCCGGCGCTCGGCCGGCAGGTCCACGACGGTCGGATTCCAATATTCGATGAAATCGGGGCAGAGGAAATGCTCCTCAAGCGCAATCTTTTTGACCATGCGTTTTCCTCGGTGCGTCGCGTCTAGCATGCGAGCTTCCGCTCTCTGTACCTCATAATGGATATTCGGTACAAACGGCGGTTCTTGGCTGGCGCAAACAAAATAAGCGGAGGAGCTCCGTGGCGAAGACAATTCGCGGGGTCACGTTCGAAGAAAACGAAAACAACGCGATGGGACTAGAGTTTTACAACCTGTCGCATCGTTTCGGCTATCAATCGCCGAATTGGCCATATTTCGAAGACGTCAAGATCGAGCGTATCCATTACATGGCGAAATCGGGCGTGCTATCGCAGCGCATCACGACGTCGATGCACAATACGACTCATATCGACGCGCCTGCGCACGTGGTCCAGGGCACGCCTTTCATCGACGAAGTGCCGCTGCCGCATTTTTTCGGTTCCGGCATTGTCATTTCGCTGCCGAAGAAAAAATGGGAAACGATCACCTACGACGACCTGGAAAAGGCGGCGGGCAAGTACGTGCGCCCGCGCGACGTCGTCATCGTCAATACCGGCTGGCACAAGAAATACGACGATAGCGAGGATTATTTCTGTTATGCGCCCGGCTTTGTGCCCTCGGCGGGAAAATGGTTTGTCGAAAAACAAGTCAAAGTCGTTGGCCACGATACGCAAGCCAACGACCATCCACTTGCGACCGCGATCGGGCCGCAGCGTAACGGACCGCTGCATCCGCATTTGGCGGCGGAATACAAGGAATGGTCGGGTGGACGCGATTGGAAGCAGGATTTCCCCGAATGGGAGCCGGTACACCGGATCCTCTTCAAGGACGGCATCCTCGGGATTGAGAATGTCGGTGGCGACCTCGACAAGGTCACTGGCAGCCGCTGCACCTTTGCGTTCTTCCCCTGGAATTGGGATCGCGGCGACGGTTGTATCATCCGGCTGGTGGCGATCGTCGATCCGAAAGGCGCCTACCGGATCGAAAACGGGGAGAAATTCGCATGATCGTGCGCAAGCTTTCCGAGGCTAAGCCCTACGAAGCGCCGAACCACCGCGATTACAAATCGCTGCGCGTGTTCGGCGCTGAAATGGGCGGTTCGCAAAGCCTGATCTTCGGGATTTCGCACTTCCTGCCCGGCGGCGGCGCCGGTCCCGATGCCTCGCCGCCCGAGAAGATTTATTACGTGCTGGCCGGCGAGCTCACGGTCATTGCCGGTGGCAAGGAGATGGTCGTGAGGACGGGTGACAGTTGCTATATCGGCCCTAATGAAATGCGCGAGATCGTCAATCGCGGCAACGAAGTTTGCACAATCGCGGTCGCGGCGGCGCCGGTGAAGTGAAACTGCCGTCACCCTGAGGAGCGAGCCAACGGGCCCGGCCCGAAGTGTCTGGTCCGATGACAAACTCCGTGACGTGGGTAGACAGTTCAGGCCATCATTCTTCGGGGCTCGCTGCGCTCGCGCCTCAGAATGACGGATC
>DATAYT010000010.1:0-5691 GCA_036272395.1 Xanthobacteraceae bacterium | reverse complement strand
TTTTCGCCGCCGCTGCGCGCGGTGCTGTGGAAGAGCATCGGCCTTGCGCTCGCGCTGATTGTGGTGGTCGGGATCGTGCTCGAACGCCTGATCATGCATTTCGTCGATGCCGGCAGCTCCTCCGCCGAGACGACCCTCGGCGCTTCGGCGCATTGGCCGGTCAGCGCCGTGGCATGGCTGCTTTCCATTGCCGCCGGGCTCGGCATCATCGTCGGCAGCGTCATGCTGATGCCCGCGGTCACGGCGATGGTCGGCAGCTTCTTCGCCGACCAGATTGCGGACGAGGTCGAGCGCGAACATTATCCTGGCGATCCTCCCGGCAAGGCGGTGCCGCTGTGGCTCGCGCTGTGGGAGGGCGTCAAGACCGCTTTGCTGGCGCTCGCCGTGTATCTGTGCGCGGCGCCGCTCTTGCTGTTCGCCGGCTTTGGCGCGGTCGTGTTCTTCCTCGCCACCGCCTATGTGCTCGGCCGTGAATATTTCGAGCTCGCGGCCATGCGCTTGCGCCCGCGCGCCGAGGCCAAGGCGCTGCGCCGGCGCAACGCCGCCATGGTCTATGTCGGCGGCCTGTTCATTGCCGCTTTCGTTTCGATTCCGATCGTCAACCTGGCGACGCCACTCTTCGCCATGACTTTCATGGTGCATCTGCATAAGCGGCTGAGCGGCAAGATTGTATAATTCGCAGGCCGCTTCATCCCCACACCTCATCGGCCAGCTCGACGATCATCCTCAGCTTCGCCCATTCCTCATCCTCGGCCAGCACATTGCCTTCCTCGGTCGAGGCGAAACCGCATTGCGGGGAAAGGCAAAGCTGCTTGAACGGCCCGAATTTCGTCGCTTCCTCGATGCGGCGCTTCACGGCGTCCTTTTTCTCGAGCGCGCCGTTCTTGGTGGTGACGAGCCCCAGCACGACGATCTTGTTGCCCTTCGGCAGAAACCGCAGCGGCTCGAAGCCGCCGGCGCGCGCAGTGTCGTATTCGAGGAAATAACCGTCGTAGTTTAATTTCGCGAGCAGCGTCTCGGCCACCGGCTCATAGCCGCCCTCGGAAATCCAGGTGGAGCGGAAATTGCCGCGGCAGACATGTGTGGTGATCACCATGTCGGCGGGTTTGCCTTCCAGCGCCATGTTGATGACGCGGCCATAGTCCTGCTGCAGGCGATCGGCGTTGAGCCCGCGCTCGCGCGCTTTCTTCAGCTCGACCTGCGAGCACAGATAGGCCCAGGCGGTATCGTCGAATTGCAGATAGCGGCAACCGGCGTCGTAGAAGCCGCGGATCGCCTGCCGATAGGTCTTGGCCAGATCCTCGAATATGGCGTCGCGATCCTTGTATTCCTTGGCCGTGACTGCATTCGGCTCGAGGCGGAAATGCATTGTCGCCGGGCTCGGTATGCACATTTTCGGCGTCGCCCGCGCGTGCGCCTTGAGAAACTTGAAATGATCGAGCATCGGATGATGCGAAAAGCCGAGTTTGCTGTGAATGCGGATGCTGCGCGGCTTGGTCTGCACACCCTGGAATTGGATGCCGTGATCGAGCTCGTAGATCTCGACGCCGTCGAGCATCCCGTAAAAATCGAAGTGCCACCATGAGCGGCGGAATTCGCCGTCGGTGGCGACTTTCAGCCCGACGTCTTGCTGCTTTTTAATGATTTTCTCGATCTCGCGGTCCTCGACCTCGGCGAGCTGCGCGGCGGTGATCGCGCCTTTCTCGCGTTTCGCGCGCGCCTCCTTCAAAGGCGCTGTGCGCAACAGGCTGCCGACAGTGTCGGCGCGAAACGGCGGCTTGCTTCTGGTCATTGGGCGATCCTCCAACGGCTTGTCCTTCGAGGCTTGCAGAAACAAGCCGGGCCGATGGGTCGTCGTCAACTGAAAAGCGCCATTGGAGAAAGTGGCCCGCATCCGATGGGCTACTTCCCAACGCCTAGGCTCAGGCCTCGATCGTGACGCGGCCCTCGACGACCGTCACCGGATAGGTCTTCACTGGCACCATACACGGCGGCGATACCACTTCGCCGGTGCGGATATTGAACTGGCCATTATGGAAATTGCATTCGACAACGTCGCCCTCGATATAGCCCTCCGACAGCGAGCCGGGCCCATGCGTGCACATGTCGTCGGTGACGAAGAATTCGCCGCCGACGTTGAACACCGCCAGGGCCAGATCCTCGATCTCGACCTTGAGCGCGGTGCCGGGCGCGACCTCGCTCGCGGCGCAGAGATCAAGACGTTTTGCTGGACAGGACATCGCGGCCTTGGAGCGAATCTGCCAAATGATCGCTTATAAAAGTGAAAGCCGGCCGTTATACAAGACTTGCCGATAATGAAATAGCGCGCCCTCTTAGCTATAGTGGCGCGATCATACGCCTTGGAGATTAAACGATGCAGAGCGAATCGGCCCGCATGAGTTCGGCGGCAGAGGCGAAGTTTCGTATCGCCGCGCCGAATTCGCGTCCGCGCGCCGTCAAAGTCATTGCGCTCGATGCCACGAGCGAACGCGTGGTCAAGGAATTGGCACGCGATTCCTGGCAAGGCGCGACTTTTCTCACCGCTTCGGCCTTCGCCGGCGGAGCTTCCGGCAGCGCGCCGGAGCGCTTTTCGCTCGGCGGCTGGCTCAATGACCTCGCGGGGCGCACCAAGAATCTGGTCGAGGAGATCGCTTCCGCCGATCTGGTAGTGATGGTGGCGAGCGCCGGCGAGAGCGCCGGGGCCGCCGCCATAATCGGCGAAGCCTGCGCCGTGCGGCACGTGATGACGACGGCGCTGATCCTCGGCACCGCCGCCTCCAGCGACGAGGCGTTGTCCAATATGCTGGCGCAATTGCGGCCGCATGCCATGATGCTGGTGATTTCCACCGCCGACGAATACATCAAGGACATGCTCACCGCATTGCGCGCCTGAGCGGCGAATTCGGGAGCCGAATTCGAAAAGCAATGAAAGTATCCGGAACGATATTAGTCCAGGCGCCGCGCCCCCAGGTGTACAAGGCGCTGCGCGACGCGCGGCTGTTTGCGTCCTGCGTCGAGGGCGTGCGCGACCTTGCCGAGACCGGGCCGGACGCCTACGGCGCAATGTTCGAGACCAAGGTCGCCTACATGAAATTTGCATTCAAGGTGACGGTGCAGGTTGTCCGCGCCGACGAGCCGCGCGAGATCGAAGCCAAGATCGAGGGCGCGCCGGTCGGCATTGTCGGACGGCTGACCGCAACGTCAGTCACCAGGCTCACTGAAACGGCCGGCGCCACGCGCATCGACTACGACGTCGAGACCGCGCTCACCGGCAAGCTCGGCAGCCTCGGTCAGCCGGTGCTTCGCGCCAAGGCCAAGGAAATGGAACGACAATTTGCCGCGCGGCTGGCCGAGGCCTTTGCCGCGCCGGCTGATAAAGCATGATCCCGAAAAAGCCTGTCCTCGGACTTGATCCGAAGATGGATGCCGGTTTCCCGCCTGCGCGAAGCCGCGCTAGCCGCTTCTCTCCTCGTGAGTTGCTTCGGCGGGCGAAGACAGGTCGGAAAAGATCATGCGCGGAACAATGGCTTCGTGACCGCAGGAAAACTTTCCGCTAAGTTTCCAGCCATGCGCCCGCTTCGATAAATCGAGGCGTTGGGGACAAGAGCGCAGGGCCGGGAGGAAGATATGACGGAAGTTACCGCAGGCACGCTGCCGTGGTATCGCGCACTGACGGCGACCCAGTGGCGGACTTTACTCGCTACAAATCTCGGCTGGCTGTTCGACGGTTACGAGGCCTATGCGCTGTTCCTCACCGTCGGCCCGGCAATGCGCTCGCTGCTCGATCCGTCGCAATATGCGCAAATCCCCGCTTATATCGGCACCGTCGTCGCGATCACGCTCCTTGGCTGGGGCATCGGCGGCTTCTGCGGCGGCATTCTCGCCGACTATATCGGCCGCAAGCGGACGATGATCTATGCCATCTTGGCTTACTCGATCCTGACCGGCGTGACCGCCGTCTCGTTTAACTGGGTTTCGTTCGCGCTGCTTCGTTTCTTGGTTGGCATCGCCATCGGTTCGGAATGGGCTACCGGCTCTTCGATGATGGCCGAACTCTGGCCGAACGAAGCGCGCGGTAAAGGCGCCGGCCTGATGCAATGCGGATTAGGCATCGGCTTCTTTCTCGCGTCGTTGATTTGGCTGTTCGTCGGCGCGTTGGGGCCGGAAGCCTGGCGCTATATGTTTCTAATCGGAATACTACCGGCGCTGTTGACGCTATGGATCAGAACTTCGATTGACGAATCGCAAGCATGGCAGCGCGTTGATATGCAACGTCGCGAAGCTCGCGCGCGTAAGGACAGCGGTGCCGCGCTCTCGGCGCACGAACAGGCGCTAACGCGCTTCACGATCGCCGACTTGTTTGCCGAACCGGAAACTCGCCGGCGGATCGTGCTCGCCTTCCTGATGTCGCTGACGACGACGCTCGCTTGGTGGGGCATCTCGTCCTGGGTGCCGCCCTACATCGCCTCGGTCGCGGCGAAAGCGAATCTGCCCGGCCCGCAATGGGCGAGCTATGCCGGCATGGCGTACAATATTGGGGGCATCCTCGGTTATATCAGCCTCGGCTTTCTCGCCGACCGTTTGGGCCGCAAGCCGGTCGTGATGTTCTATTTCGCGGCGTCGCTGTTGATGACCCCGGTTTTGTTTCTGTGGACGACCGATCTGAACCTCTTGCTCGTGGCGGCTGCGGTGAACGCGTTCTTCACGCTCGGGCAATATTCTTGGATGCCGGTGTGGGTGCCGGAATTGTTCCCGACCCGCTCGCGCGCCACGGGCATTGCGTTTTCGTTCAACGCGCCGCGCTTTATCGCCTTTCTCGGCCCGCTGTTTGCCGGCCAACTGATCGTGCAATTCGGCGGCTTCAGCCGCGCCGCCATGATCATCTCGACCATTTACGTGCTCGGCTTCTGCGTCGCGCCGTTCTTGCCGGAGACCAGGGGCAAACCGCTGCCGGCGTAATTAAGGTGCTCATTCCCGCGTAAGCGGGAATCCAGCTGTGGGTCCCCGCTTTCGCGGGGACGAGGGGCACTCTATTTTCCTCCCATGCCTCACGAACCCCTCACAATCGAAACCGACGTGCTGGTGATCGGCTCCGGCGCCGCCGGCATGTACGCCGCCATCGAAGCTTCGCGCGGCGGTGCGCGCGTCTTTCTCGTCGATCGCAGCCTGATCGGCCGCGGCGGCGCTACCGTGATGGCGCAGATGACGGTAGCGGCTGCGCTGGGCGAAGAGGTGCCCGACGCACCGCGCCACCATTACGACGACACCATCGCCGCCGGACGCGGCTTGTGCGACGAAAGCCTCGCACAGCTGTTGTGCGAGGACGCGCCCGCCTGCATTCGCGAGCTCGACGTCTGGGGCGTCGGCTGGGCGCGCAAGGACAATCACATCACCGCGACCACCGCGCCAGGCCATGACCGGCCCCGCTGCGTCTATGTCGATTTCATCAATACCGGTCCCGCGGTGTCAAAGACGCTGCGCACCGTGATGGCTCGCAACAAGGATATCCGCAAAGCCGGCGACATCTGCATCGTTGATCTCGTCGCCGGCTCCGATGGTGAAATCGCTGGCGCGGTCGGCTGGCACCTCAGCAGCGGCGCGTCGGTGAGCATCGCGGCGAAAGCGACGGTGCTCGCGACCGGCGGGCTGACGCGGCTGTACCGGCGCAACAGCGCCTCGCTCAATATGGGC
>DATAYT010000009.1:0-6126 GCA_036272395.1 Xanthobacteraceae bacterium | reverse complement strand
CTTCGCTTGGGGTGCTTTGCGCCACGCATCGCGCTTGATTCGGGATCAAAATTCCGAACGCATAACGGAAGGGTCGGCCTCTGCAACATTTCCGATCATCCGCAAAGAGAGCGCGCTCGCAAAATTTAGTCAGAGGGCGCTTGGGGCGAAAAAACATGGTGGGGGCCTTCGCTGGCGACGGCAAACATGGCTCGATTATTCACACCCCCCGGGCGGGTATCGCTCACGCAACGACATGGGCGCTTAATAGGAATTGAAATCAGAGAAGCCGAGTCTCGCGCTGCGGCCCACTGCGTTATGGCAAGCGGCGGTCGGGTTTTCACGCATCCGCATACTGCGCGGCGACTTTCACGCTGCCATGTCGCGTTCATGTCGCGTGGAGTTGCCGGCAGCGATTGGAAACCATTGGAAATAAACGAGAACATTTGCGACATGATGCAACATGAATTCGTCGCCCCAAGTTCAAGTAAATGTCTGATTTTATTGGCGGTCCCGACAGGACTCGAACCTGTGACCTTCGGTTTAGGAAACCGCTGCTCTATCCGGCTGAGCTACGGGACCAGTCGCGGTGCGTGTATAGCACCCTCTACTACCCCTCGCACGTCAGCTCAGCCTTCTACTGCGCGGCGATATGGTTGGCGCGGATCACGTCGCCCCAAAGTTTGACCTCGCGCTGGAGCAAAGCGCGCGCAGCTTCCGGGCTTTCCTCGTCCTGCGGATATAGATCCATGCCGCCGTCGCTGAACGTCTGGCGTAGCTTGGCGTCGGTGAGCGCCACTCGCAGCGCATGGTTCAGTTTTTCAATGACCGGCCGCGGCGTCGCGGCGGGGGCGAGCAACATATGCCAAAAATCGATATCGGCCTTTGCATAGCCGAGTTCGCTCATGGTCTTTAATTGCGGCAGACCGGCGAAGTCCTTCTTGCCGATGAGCGCGTAGGCTTTGAGCTTGCCGGAATTGACCAGCGGGGTAGCGACGACAGCGGAAATCGGGCCCAGATCGACTTGGCCCGCCAGCAAGTCGACCAGCGCGGGGCCGGCACCGCGGTAAGGTACTTGTGTGACTTTGATCCCGAGCTCCTGGAAGATCAGCACCTCCGCCAAGTGACCGAACGAGCCGACGCCGGGATGTCCGATTCGAATTGTCTGGCCGGGCTCTTTCATCCAGCGCAACAGTTCATCGAAATTGTTCGGTGGCAGCGACGGCCGTCCAGCAAGCGTATTCGTTGTCGTATTGACAAGTCCGATCGGCGCAAAATCTTTCTCGGCGTCGAAGGTTCGTTCCGGATAAAGCGTCATGCCGGCGGCGAGCGCGTCCTGATGCAGCAGGATCGTGTAGCCGTCCGGATCGGCATGGGCGACCTTCGCGGCGGCGATCATGCCGCCGGCGCCGCTGACATTTTCAACGATGATCGGCTGACCGAGCGCCCTCTGCATCGGATCTTGAAGGATGCGCGCGGTCGCATCGTCGGCGCCGCCGGGCGCAAATGCCACGACGAGGGTGACTGGACGATTCGGGTAGGTCTGTGCCGCAGCTCCGCTCGCCGCGACTGCGCAGAGCATCGATGCCGCAAGCGCGTGTGCAAATTGCATGATTCCTCCCCTCGCCCATCAACCGATGCCAGCAGCAGCGCGATTTCTGAAAAGGGCTCGGATATTTCAGCGCTTTTCAGGGTGTTCCCGCAAGGCGGATCGGGAACCTGCGACGTCGTCGCCGCATGAACGCCGCATTCCGGCCTTTGGCTTGGGCCCAAGGGGGGTGCATGGCGGGTTGGCAGAACGCGTGCTTGATAGCCGCATTGGCGGGATTCGCGGCGACGGGCGGCGGGACGCCGGCGCGCGGGAAGGATCAGGCATCGACACGGCAGCGGCAGGTTTGCGGCGGCGACGAGATCGCCCGCGGCACAGTCGGCAAGATTGTCGATGGACGCACTTTCGTCCTCGATGATGGGCGCGAAGTCCGCTTGGCGGCAATCGAGGTTGCTCCTCTGGCTGCGCCGCAGGATCGCGCAGACCGGGGCCGGGCCCGCTGCAGCGGCAGCTCTTGGAGCGCTTGCGGGCGGGGATCAGGTCCTGCTGCGGCGGGCGGAGAACGGGTCCGATCGCTACGGCCGCCTGTTCGCCTACGCCTATACGCTACGGGACGGTGATGAGTTCCTGTTGCAGCAAGAACCTGTGGCCGAGGGTTTCGCGCGGGTCAGCACCCGCATCGCAAATCCGTGCGCCGGGCACCTTTTGGACCGCAAAAGGGCGGCCCGGGAGGCTAAACTTGGCCTATGGGCCGATCCGTATTATGAGGTGCTTAACGCCGAGACGCCGAAAGATGCCCTGGCGCAGCGAGGCCGATTTGCTCGATCGAGGGCGGGCCGAAAATCTACGTGAATTTCGGCCGGCGGCGCTTTGGGGACATTACGGTTACGATCCTGAAACGAAACGAGCGCAGTTTCGCGGCGGCGGGTCTTGATTTGAGGAGTTTGGCCGGCCGCCGCATCAGGGTTCGCGGCTGGATTGAGGCGCGTGGCGGCGAACGCGCCTGGATCGAGGCCGAGCGCCCGGAGCAGATTGAAATGGCCGATTGACCGATCGGCGGCGCGCGGGGACGACGAAAACGCGCTTGGGTGGTTGGGTGACGTGGTGAGACGGGGACGTTTCGAGCTTATCACCTGTCGGCTCGGCAGGGCGGTCGCGCTGTTTGCCGCCTTGCTGCTTGCCGCCTGTACGGCTTCGTCATCCGCCTATGCCCCGCAAGGCACGGCGTCGCTGCCGCCAAAAACCGCCGAGGCGCCGATGGCGCCCGACATTTTGCGCGAACATCAGCGCATTCTCGCAGCCTATGGCGGCATCTACAACGATCCGCGGCTGCAAACGCTGATCGAGCACACCGTCGAGCAGCTCGTCGCCGCATCGGAACGGCCCGACCTGCACTACAAGATCACCGTACTCAATTCGCAATCGGTCAATGCCTTCGCGCTGCCGAGCGGCCAGCTTTACGTGACCCGCGGGCTGATCGCGCTTGCCAACGACGATTCCGAACTTGCCTCGGTGCTCGCCCACGAAATGGGGCACGTTCTCGCCCACCATGCCGAAATGCGCGAGGAACATGCGCGCGAAGCCGAACTTGTCAGCCGCGTCGTTTCCGACGTGGTCACCGACCCCGCAGCCGGCGCGCTCGCACTCGCCAAATCGAAACTTGCGCTGGCGAGCTTCTCGCGCGCGCAGGAGTTCGAAGCCGACGCAATTGGCGTCGCGATCGCCGCGCGCGCCGGCTACGATCCTTATGGCGCGGTGCGGTTTCTAACCGCGATGGAGCACAATTCTCGGCTCAAGCCGGAGCAAAACGGCGCCATTAATCCGGCCGCGCCCGATTTCTTGTCATCGCATCCGGCGACGCCCGAGCGCATTACCAACGCCATCGCGAGCGCCCGCCAGTACCGCGCCCCGGCCGATACCGGGCAGAATTTTGCCCAATCGAAGTCGGCCTATCTCGCCGACATCAATGGTCTCGTCTATGGCGAGGATCCCAGCGAAGGTTTCGTCCGCGGCCGTCGCTTCCTGCATCCCAAGCTGGGCTTTACTTTTGCCGCGCCGGAGGGCTTCACGCTCGACAACACCGCTCAGGCCGTGCTCGGCATCAAGCGGGGCGGCGGCGAGGCGCTCCGTCTCGATGTTGTGCGGGTGCCGGCCGAACAGACGCTCGGCGCCTATCTGACATCGGGGTGGATCGAAAACATCGACCCGAGCAGTGTGGAAGACATTACCATCAACGGTTTTCCGGGTGCGACCGCCGCAGCCAAAGGCGAACAATGGGACTTTCGTCTCTATGCGATCCGCTTCGGCAGCGACGTGTACCGGTTCATTTTTGCCGCCAAGCATCGCACGCCGGAAACCGATCGCGCATTTCGTGAAGTGGTCGGTAGTTTCCGCCGTATGAGCATCGCCGAAACTGAACAGGCGAAACCGCTTCGGCTTCGCATCGTGACGGTCACGCCCGGCGATACAGCGGAGAAGCTCGCCGGCAAAATGGCAGTGGCCGATCGCGCGCTCGACCGTTTCCGTGCGCTCAATGGACTCGATCCGGGCGACAAGCTCAAGCCGGGCAGCGAAGTCAAAATCGTGGTGGAATAGCCGGCTGCTGCGACGCGCGCGCACCGCCCAGTGTCAACGATCCAGTTCAGAATTGCGAGGCGAGCTGATCGAGGCCCATGACGTGGGCAAGACTGCGGACCTCTTCTTTTTGTTCAGAGCTAAAGCTCATGATCAAAGGCACCGCCGCCGATTTCAGTCCCTCGACGGCCTCGGGATCGATTGCCGCCGCTTGCACGTTTCGCGCCGCGCCGCGCGCGGCCATCTGTTGCGTCCGTTTATAGGCCATGTTGCGCAACGCGGCTTCGACCGCCGGCCACATGCGCTCCTGATCCGGCGTCAGATGCAACCGCGTTTTAATGCTGGCGATCTGCGCTTCGTCGAGAATATAGCCCGCGCGGCTTGCAGCGGTTGGGCGCGCGGCGGCCGCCGAGGGTTTGGCTGCTGCGCCGGCCGCTGGCCGTGGCAATAAATCGGCAGCGTTCGCAGCCGGTGGAGCGACAGCCTCGAGCGATGCCGTCTGCACCATCCGCCGCTCCGGCGCCAGCGTCGCCGATTTCTCGACCGGGTGCTCCGTGCTCGATCGCGATTGCGCTGGCGGAACGATAGGTGCGGGGCTGAACAGGTCTGGATCCGTCCGCGCGTTTCTCACGGCTGCAGCAAGCGGTTGCCTCCATTCCTGCGGAAAGCGCTGAGCGACGACGTCGGCGGCCGAGCTATGGCCGGCTTCGCGCAACGCCGCCACGTGCCAAGCTCCGGTCACGTAGCCAAACGCGCAGGCGGCAAGCAGCGGCAACACCCGTCCGCGTTTCGACGCTGTTCTCCGCCGCATGATGACGCCCCCGCCCCCGCTCATCCCTTGGCTCTATTTCCTTTCAAAGGAAGCTTAATTTATGGCTAACCATGGGTATTTTGCCGGCCGGATTTTTGCGCCGCCCGCAGCGGATAGCGATTTTCTGCGCACATCGGCGGGAGTTTGGGCGCCGCAATAAAAAAGGCCCGGCGAACTGCCGGGCCTTTACCTCGTAATTTCCAGCGCCAAGCTTAGGCCGCTTCTTCCTCGACGACTGAATCGTCTTCAGTCTCCGGCTTCGGACCGCGGCGCGGGCCCTTGGCCAGCGCAGCCTCGATTTCCTTGACCGCTTCGGTCTCGGTGATCCGCTGTACGGCTGCGACTTCGCGCGACAACCGATCGAGCGCCGCTTCATACAACTGGCGCTCGGAATACGACTGTTCCGGCTGGGTCTCTGAGCGATAAAGATCGCGAACCACCTCGGCGATCGCGACGATGTCGCCGGAATTGATCTTGGCTTCGTATTCCTGCGCCCGCCGCGACCACATCGTGCGCTTGATCCGCGCGCGGCCTTTGAGGGTTTCAAGCGCGCGCTTGACCATCGGGGTTTCGGCCAGCTTGCGCATACCGACGGATGCCACTTTCGCGGTCGGCACCCGCAACGTCATTTTGTCCTTGACGAAATTGATGACGAACAGCTCGAGCCGCGCGCCGGCGACCTCTTGCTCCTCGATCGCCACAATCTGGCCGACGCCATGTGCGGGGTAGACGATGAATTCGTGGGTCTTGAAGCCCTGTCGTTGCGTGGTCTTTTTTGTATTCATTCCCAAAGCTGCTGCTCCTTCCGCCTCCGGCTTGTGCCGATGCGCGGGCTTCGCCACGCTGACCCGGTTACGGGTCAGCGCACGCGCTGATTGTGAGGTCCTCCGACTCGCGCGGGAGGACGTTTTTGTCTTCCGGCTCATGCCGGTCGCACTCTTCTTCGGACGACGACGAGTTTTCTCTGCCACTGCTCTCGCGTGGAATTCACGCCTCTTTATGACGGTTCCTCGGAAACTCCCCGAAAAAATATGCTCCCGGTCGGGGGAGCTGGCCTCGGGGTATTATTCATTGTGTGATGCCTATATATCACATTTTCCGCAAAAATCAAAGCCTTAACGCCCGCGCGGGCCATGCACCAGGCCGCTACGGTGCGCAATTCTTAACAATGGTTAAGGCTGCAACTTAGGCGGGTATCAGTCGCCGCTGCCCG
>DATAYT010000008.1:0-2743 GCA_036272395.1 Xanthobacteraceae bacterium | reverse complement strand
GCAGGTGACCAGCCCGTGAACACTGCTTTTTTCGTTCCGTTCGGCGACGATTATCGGGGCGGTGTTTCGCTGGCTACAGGTTGGCTCGCCGGCTCACTCGGTGGCGCTAAGCGGAATTATCGTCGGCCAACTCGCGGACCGCGGTTCAGAAGATTTTTTCCAGCGGCTCCGCCCTGGACGGCGGCCCGTCACTCTACCTGCAGAGCCCCGAAGATCATGGTCACGGCGCCCGCTTCCGCGAGATCGCGAGCTTCGAGCCATTCGGCGGATCCGGCGGCACGCGGGTGGCCACGACCAGCACGACGAGCGGCGCCAATCTCTTGGTCAGCGGCGTCGCGCCTGCAAGCGCGGAGGCAAGCGTCATCAAGTACGATTTCGTCAGGCCGAACGCGCAATCAACGACGCTTGAAGCCGTACGTCTCGGACAGATCTGGTCCGGAAAAGGGTCGCCACCCGCGCTCGGCGGCGATTAGGTCCCGACTTGCGCGCCTCTAGAGCATGATCCCGAAAAGTGGATGCCGGTTTTCGGAAAAGATCATGCTCAACAACAAGCCAAAGCGAAATGGCGATTCAAAGTAATCCCATTTCGCTTTAGGGCAAGGCGGTGTTCATTGGCATCGCGAGCCGCCGCGGATTCACTCTGCCGCGAGCGCGCGCTCCTTGAACGGCAAGCCCAGCCGCTGCCAGACGTCGACCAGGGCTTCGGCCAGCGTGTCGATCAAGACGTCGTCGTGATAGGGGCTCGGCGTGATGCGCAGCCGCTCCTTGCCTTTCGGCACGGTCGGATAGTTGATCGGCTGGATGTAGATGCCGTGCTCGGTGAGCAAAAGATCGCTCGCTTGTTTGCAGCGTTCCGGATCGCCGACGAAGACCGGCACGATATGCGTCGGGCTCGCCATCACCGGCAGCGCGGCGGTGGTCAGCACCGCCTTGGTGCGCTCCGCGCGCTCCTGATGGCGCTCGCGCTCCCAGTTCGAGATTTTCAGATGCCGGATCGCCGCGGTTGCCGCGGCGCAGACCGACGGCGGCAGCGCGGTCGTGAAAATAAATCCCGGCGCATAGGAGCGCACCGCGTCGATCAGCGTGCTTGAGCCGGCGATATAGCCGCCGAGACAACCAAACGCCTTGGCAAGCGTGCCTTCGACCACGTCAATGCGGTCCATCACGCCGTCGCGTTCGGCAATTCCAGCGCCGCGCGCGCCGTACATGCCGACGGCGTGCACCTCATCGACATAGGTCATCGCGCCATAACGCGCGGCGAGATCGCAAATCTGCGCCACCGGGGCGACATCGCCGTCCATGGAGTAGAGGCTTTCGAACACGATGAGTTTCGGCCGGAGCGGATCGGCAACCGCCAACAGCTGCTCCAAATGCGCCATGTCGTTGTGGCGGAAGATTTGCTTTTCGCAATGCGCCTGGCGGACGCCTTCGATCATGGAATTGTGATTGAGCGCGTCCGACAGGATCAGGCAGTTCGGCATCAAGCGCGCCAGCGTCGAGATGCCGGTTTCGTTTGAGATATAGCCCGAGGTGAAAACCAGCGCGGCGTCTTTACGGTGCAGGTCGGCGAGCTCGCGCTCGAGCTCGACCAGCGGATGGTTATTACCGGCGATATTGCGGGTGCCGCCGGCACCGGTGCCCATCCGGGTCGCGGTCTCGACCATGGCGCCAATCACTTTCGGGTGCTGGCCCATGCCGAGATAGTCGTTGGAGCACCAGATGACGACGCTTTTGGACCCTTGCGGCGAATGCCACACCGCATGTGGAAAGCGACCGGCGATACGCTCCAGATCTGCGAATACGCGGTAGCGCCGTTCGGTGCGCAGCCGCGCCAGCGCCCCCGTGAAATAGCCGTGATAATCGATGTCCGGGCGATTGTCGGGATAGGCCATTGGCACTCGTGTCCGGCTATGGGCCGGCCTGATATGGAACAGCGCAGAAAGACTTTCTAGAAGCGTTCCAGGGTATTTGTCGAGGCCATATACAGCGTCCCGCGGTGGGGCCAATTGATCCCGATCAACCCGCGGAAAACAGGCTATGATTTCGCCCAGCGGCGCGATGTGCGCGCCGCGCGCATGAATTGGAATCTTGCACCGATGACTGACCGCACCGCTGGCCTTGACCACGGCCTCACCGATTATGGCGACTGCGATTTCTCGCGCTACTTGCGCCAGTCTTTCGCGCAATCCATGGGTTATTCGCGCGAGATGCTGGGCAAGCCCGTGATCGGGATCGCCTATACCGGATCCGATTTCAACAATTGCCATCGCCACTTCCCGGAGCTCTTGAGCGCGGTCAAACGCGGCGTGCTCGCGGCCGGCGCGCTGCCGCTGGAGTTTCCAACCATCTCGCTCGGCGAAGTCTTCCTCGCCCCGACCAGCCTGAAGTTCCGCAATCTGATGGCGATGGACACCGAGGAAATGATCCGGGCACAGCCTATGGACGCGGTGGTACTGATGGGCGGCTGCGACAAAACGGTGCCGGCCCAACTCATGGGCGCCGTTTCCGCGGACCGGCCGGCGATCATGCTCGTCGCTGGACCGATGATGACCGGTCGGCATCGGGGCGAGCGGCTCGGTGCGTGCACCGATTGCCGCCGCTTCTGGGCGCGTTATCGCGCCGGCGATATCGACGCCGCCGAAATCTCCGATGTCGAAGGTCAACTCGCGGTCACCGCCGGCACTTGCGCGGTGATGGGCACGGCTTCGACCATGGCCTGTCTGATCGAGGCGCTCGGCATGTG
>DATAYT010000007.1:0-14257 GCA_036272395.1 Xanthobacteraceae bacterium | reverse complement strand
AAGGTCGGTGAAACGGCCGAGCACGTGCGGCCGGATCGCTTCGCGCTCGTAGGCGCCAGCCATGGCAGCGTCCTTGTCGGCGGAAACGCAAAAGTGGTTCGACCAGAACCAGACCAATCGCTCGACCAGGCCGATCTCGGCATTGGCGGCGGCGTCGAAGCGCGCCTCGGCCTCGCTCAGAATGATTTGTTGAGGCAGCGGCGGCTTCTGAGTTGGCGCGCCACTCTCATCGCCCGACAATTTGGTCATTTGAGCAGGCGCTTCGCCGTTTGCAGTCGCTTGCTTTTGCTGGCGCGTTGCAAGCTTCTGCTCGGCTCGGCGCTCGGCGCGAAAATCGGAAACCTCACGCGCCACCTCGGCGCTCGACATCAGATTTGGCGCATCGATCTGGCCAGAGCCCGGCCCTTCAAGATCAGCAAGCAGCGCGCCGCGGGGATCGGTTGCAATCGTGGCGATCGCATTGCCAACCGGACCAAAGCCGAACCTGTGGAGGCCGAGCGCCGCCGCGGCTTTTCCGGAACTCAGCCCGCTTTTCGCACTCATGGAATCATCAAGAACGCGTCGCGCGCCCCACGCGCATCAACGGACTTTCATTGTGGCAAAAGTTGTGGTGCGGAGGCAAAAAGTGAAGGAAAACCATTACGATCCGTTCAGCCATGACCGCGGCAGGCGAACGGCTTGCGGCACCTCAGGCGCAGCCGTAAGTATCGTTGGCGGACGCACCACGGGAACCCTCATTGCGATGGCCGTATTGATCGATAACGTTGCGAGACCGGCCCGTCCGCGTCATCCGGAGAAGGCGCATCGGCCGGATCAGCCTGTGCTGCCAAAGCCGGATTGGATCCGCGTCAAGGCGCCGGTTTCGCCCGGTTATCTCCAGACCCGGCGGATCGTTCGCGAACACGATCTGCATACGGTGTGCGAAGAGGCGGGCTGTCCAAACATTGGCGAGTGCTGGGAGGTCAAGCACGCCACTTTCATGATCATGGGCGACACCTGCACGCGGGCTTGCGCGTTCTGCAACGTCAAAACCGGCTTGCCGGGCGCGCTCGATCCCGGTGAGTCCGAGCACGTCGCCGCAGCGACAGAAAAACTCGGACTGGCGCACGTTGTCGTCACCTCGGTCGATCGCGACGATCTCGACGATGGCGGAGCGGCGCATTTTGCCGCGGTCATTCGCGCCATTCGCGCGCGCTGCCCGGATACCACCATTGAAGTCTTGACCCCCGACTTTCTGCGCAAAGCGGGGGCTGCGGAAATCGTGGTCGCTGCCCGTCCTGACGTCTTCAATCACAATCTGGAGACGGTTCCATCCAAATACGTCAGCGTGCGCCCGGGAGCACGCTACTTCGCTTCCATCCGTCTGTTGCAGCGGGTCAAAGAAATCGATGCGGAGATTTTCACGAAGTCAGGGATCATGGTCGGCCTCGGCGAGCAGCGGAACGAAGTGCTGCAGGTCATGGATGATCTGCGCGCCGCTGACGTCGACTTTCTAACCATCGGGCAATATTTGCAGCCCTCGCGCAAACATCACTCGGTGCAGCGTTTCGTGCCGCCCGAAGAGTTCAAGGAGCTCGCGGCGATCGCCTATGCCAAAGGCTTTTCGATGGTGGCAGCGAGCCCGTTGACGCGCTCGTCTCATCACGCGGGCGATGATTTTGCTCGGCTCAAGGCGCTACGGACTTTGCATCGATAATGCCGCAATTCTCGACCAAGCGGCATGTCCAGCATTCCGCGTCCGACATGTTCGAGCTTGTTGCCAACGTTGAACGTTATCCTGAATTCGTTCCCTTGTGTCGGTCGCTTCACGTGCGCAAGCGCTCGGCGGAAGCGGACGGCCGAGAGGTCATCATCGCCGACATGACTGTTGCCTACAAGCTTATCTACGAAACCTTCACGAGCCGCGTGACGCTCGATCGGGCCGGGCTTGAAATTCTGGTCGAATATCTCGAAGGACCGTTCCGGAAAATGAACAACCGCTGGAGATTTCATCCGGCGGGGCAGGGCGCCTGCAACGTCGAATTTTTCATCAGCTACGAATTTCGCAGTCGCACCCTCGGGCTATTGATGGGGGCGATGTTCGACGCCGCTTTTCGCAGATTTTCGGCGGCATTCGAACGGCGGGCCGATCAAATTTATGGCGCCAGGGCCGGTTAGGCCGCCCGCCGGGTCCCCGTTTTTTGTTCAACAAGGCGGGCCAAAAGCGTGAGCGCTTCCAGGGCGGAAAGTTCGCGCACCCGTTCACGTCCGACATTGCCGAACAGGCGCTGCCGCGCCAGCATCTTGCCGTCGCGGCTGACGGCGGCAAAATGCACAAGACCGACAGGTTTTGCTCTGGAACCGCCGCTCGGACCGGCAATGCCGGTGATTGAGACCGCACAATCCGCGCCCGATCGTTTCAGGGCGCCTTTGGCCATGGCGGCGGCCGTCTCGCCGCTCACCGCGCCGTGTCGGCGCAGTGTCGCCGCCGGAACGCCAAGCAGCTTTTGTTTTGCCCCATTCGAATAAGTCACGAAACTGCATTCGAATACGTCGGAAGATCCGGCGATCGCAGTAAGCGCGGCAGCGACAAGGCCGCCGGTGCAGGATTCCGCTGCGGCCACGCGCATACCCCGCGCCCGATACAGATCGAGCAGCCGCTTGGCGCGCTCGCGCAGCACGCGTGTACTCATTCGGCGCTCCAGGGCAGCCTGATCGTTGCGGTTGCCATGGCGAAAATTCCCTCGCCGCGGCCGGTAAAGCCGAGCTTTTCGCTGGTGGTGGCCTTAACGGCCACGCGGTTGATCGCGACGTCCGCGATATCGGCGATGCGCGCGCGCATGGCGTCCCGATGCGGCGAAATCCGTGGCGCTTCGCAAACGATCGTCACGTCGAGATGCGCGATGACGCCGCCGCGTTTGCGGACGCGCTCGCAAGCGAAAGCGAGAAAACGGTCTGAGGCGGCACCCTTCCATTGCGGATCGTTTGGCGGAAAATGCGCTCCAATATCCCCTTCGGCGAGAGCACCAAGAATCGCATCGACGAGCGCATGGAGCGTGACATCGGCGTCGGAATGACCGGTCACGCCGCGCGAATGTGGAATCCGTATTCCGCCAAGCATCACATGATCGCCCTCGGCGAATGCATGGACGTCAAATCCATTGCCGGTCCGCACGTCAGAAAGCGCCGCAAGCCGCGTCATCTCGGCGCGGGCAAAATCCTCAGCGGTCGTCACTTTCAAGTTGGCGGCTTCGCCTGCAAAAACACTGACGCGCTGACCTGCCCATTCGGCGAGCGCCGCGTCATCGGTGAAGCTTTCGCGTTGTGCCGCAGCCGCGCGACGATGGGCCTCAAGAATAAGATTGAAAGCAAAGGCTTGCGGCGTTTGCACGATCCGCAAGGTGCTGCGATCGAGCGTTTCGGTGACCGCACCGCTGTCGTCGATGGATTTGACCGTATCCGTAAGCGCGACACCGGGGACCGCCGCGCCGGAGCTCCGACCGGCGCCAATGGCGCGGTCGATCAGCGCGGCACTGACAAAGGGACGGGCGGCATCATGGATAAGAACGAGCCCGGGGCCGTGTGACGCCAGCCCTTCCAGCCCGGCGAGGACCGAAGCTTGCCTCGTGGCGCCGCCAGCGACCGGCGGCAGCAGATTTTTGAGGCCGCCAATAGCACGCTCATAAGTACCGCGGTCGTTTGGATTGATCACCGGCTGGACGAAATCGATGTGCGGGTGGCCTAGAAAGGCACGCAGCGTAGCCCGGATCATCGGCTCGCCACCAACGGGCCGGTATTGCTTGGGAATGTTTGCTCCGACGCGTTCGCCGCGCCCCGCCGCAACGACAACGGCAGCCACAGTCTGGGCCATCTAACACCTGCTTCGACGTGCCTGCTTTATCGCATGTCCTTGGGCCAGCGAATGCTTTTGCAGGCGGCTTGGGTGAATTCGCAACAGTGCACAGCGCGTTGATATTGCACTGCAGCACTTGCGCCGAAGCCAGATTTGGCTAAACTCTATGCAACGATTTAGCGTCGCCTAATTCGTGTGCAGGAATGAAGCCATTTTCGCGTTTTTAATATGCGAATGTGCCTAACGTGATGAGGCTGCATGGGTTTTCCCTGCTCCGCATTTCGACTCTTAGCCGCTCCGGGTACGAGTAGATGAGCGCGGTCGAGCCCTTGCTGGCAGCAACGCCGGCGGAAGCTGTCCTCAACGCTTTGCCGCATCCCGTTATCGTTGTCGCCGCTGACGGCAAGGTGGTGGACGCCAATGCCGCGGCGGAAGCCTTCTTCGAGGTTTCGCTGCCGCTGCTACGGCGTCACCTCCTGGGCGAACTGGTCCCGTTCGGCAGCCCGTTACTGGTGCTGGTCGAGCAGGTACGCAAACGCGGCGCCGCCGTGAACGAATACAAGGTTGACCTCGGCACGCCGCGCAACCCCGGCGACCGGCTGGTTGATTTGCATGTTGCGCCGTTGCCGGAGCAGCCGGATTACGTCGTCGTGATGCTGCAAGAGCGCACGATCGCCGACAAAATGGTCCGCCAGCTCACGCATCGTGGTGCGGCGCGTTCGGTGATTGCGCTTGCCGCCATGCTCGCCCATGAGATCAAAAATCCACTCTCAGGCATTCGTGGCGCGGCCCAGTTGCTGGAGCAATCGGCCAACGACGAGGATCGTGCGCTGACGCGGCTGATCTGCGAGGAGGCCGATCGCATCGTTAAGCTTGTCGACCGTATGGAAGTGTTCAGCGATGAACGGCCGGTCGAACGCGAGCCGATCAACATCCATGTGGTGCTCGATCATGTGAAGCGCCTGGCGCAATCGGGTTTCGCGCGGCATATCAAGTTCGTCGAGGATTATGACCCGTCGTTGCCGCCGGTCCTCGCCAACCGTGATCATCTCGTTCAGATCTTCTTGAACCTGGTCAAGAACGCCGCCGAAGCGATCGGCGAAACTGGGAGCGCCGGTGAAATTGCGCTGTCGACCGCGTTTCGACCCGGAGTTCGCCTGTCGCTGCCGGGAACAAATGCGCGCATTTCCCTGCCGCTCGAATTCTGCGTCAGGGACAATGGACCGGGCGTGCGCGATGAATTGATGCCGCATCTATTCGATCCTTTCGTTACCACCAAGCCGACCGGCTCGGGGCTCGGGCTCGCGCTGGTGGCGAAAATCGTCGGCGATCATGGCGGCATTATCGAATGCGAGTCGCAGCCGCGACGCACAGTGTTTCGTATCCTGATGCCGAAATATGCCGCGTCTCCAAGCGGCGAGGGCGGCCAGCCGGATGGCCGCGCACCAGCGCAAGGGAATCATTGATGCCTGAAGGCAGCATTCTTGTCGCGGACGACGACGCGGCAATCCGGACCGTCCTTAACCAGGCACTGTCGCGCGCCGGCTACGAGGTGCGCTCCACAGGCAATGCCGCGACGCTGTGGCGGTGGATCAGTCAGGGCGACGGCGACCTGATCATCAGCGATGTACTTTTGCCTGACGAAAGCGCCTTCGATTTGTTGCCGCGTATCAAGAAGGCGCGACCCGACCTGCCGATCATCGTCATGAGCGCCCAAAACACCTTCATGACCGCTATTCGCGCGTCGGAACGCGGCGCCTACGAGTATCTGCCCAAACCGTTTGATCTCAAAGAACTGATAACGATAGTCGGCCGGGCGCTCTCAGAGCCGAAGGAAAAAACGCGGCCGGCGCCGAAATCCGAAGATTTCGAGTCGATTCCTTTGGTCGGCCGTTCACCGGCGATGCAGGAAATCTATCGCGTGTTGGCGCGGCTGATGCAGACCGATTTGACGGTCATGATCTCGGGAGAATCCGGCACCGGCAAAGAACTTGTTGCGCGCGCCTTGCATGACTATGGCAAACGTCGCAACGGTCCATTCGTCGCGATCAACATGGCCGCGATCCCCCGCGATTTGATCGAATCCGAACTGTTCGGTCATGAGAAGGGCGCCTTCACCGGCGCCAATACGCGCAGCTCAGGCCGCTTCGAGCAGGCCGAGGGCGGCACCCTGTTTCTCGACGAGATCGGCGACATGCCGATGGAAGCCCAGACGCGGCTTCTGCGCGTTCTACAGCAAGGCGAGTACACCACCGTCGGCGGCCGCACGCCGATCAAAGCCGATGTGCGCATCATCGCCGCGACCAATAAGGATTTGCGCCAGCTCATCCAGCAAGGCCTGTTCCGCGAAGATCTGTTCTTCCGGCTCAATGTCGTGCCACTGCGGCTGCCGCCTTTGCGCGAGCGCAGCGAAGACATTCCGGATCTGATCCGGCATTTCTTCGCGCTAGTGGAGCGCGAGGGCCTGCCGCCCAAGCAGATGGACCAGGCCGCGCTCGATCGGCTCAAACGGCATCGCTGGCCGGGCAATGTCCGGGAATTGGAGAATCTGGCGCGCCGGCTGGCCGCGCTTTATCCGCAGGAGACGATTACCGCGGCCGTCATCGATGCCGAATTATCGCAGCCGGCTTTGGCGGCGCCGGGAGAGAGCCGCAGCGGCGATGAAAATCTGTCGAACGCGGTCGAGCGCTATCTTGCAAGGTATTTTGCCGGCTTCGACGGCGATTTGCCTCCACCCGGCCTTTATCACCGCATTCTGCGCGAGGTCGAAGGCCCGCTAGTCTCCGCCGCGCTGACCGCAACCCGCGGCAATCAAATCCGCGCCGCTGATCTTCTTGGCGTCAACCGCAACACTTTGCGCAAGAAAATCCGCGATTTGGACATCCAAATCTACCGCACTGGAAGCGGCTAAATCCTGCAATCGGGGTGCGACTAGATTTACGCCGCCAATTCGCGGATTGCCCAGTTATTGTCGTAATCGGGCAACATTGTTGTATAAAAGCATCACTTCGGGGTTGGGTGGGCGACATTTCATCGCTCATCCGGTCGCTTTTTACCCCAGGGGCAGGCACCTTTTGACATGACGACGGTCGACCAAGTAGCCGCGCTGGACCCGGCGGGCATTACGCCTGTGCCGTTCGTGTCGCGGCTCGTTGGCGCTTGCGCCGTCGGGGTAGCGCTCTTATCGGCGACCGCGACCTTCCTGGTGCTGGCTGGCTTAACCCCGATCGCGCCGGTCCATGAGGTCGTGGTCGAGCTCCTGCTCGGTAACGTCGTTACCGGTCTCCTGTTGCTCGCCATTATCGGGCGCGAGGTCTGGAAGGTCGTGCAGGCTCGCCGTCGCGGCCGGGCCGGGTCGCGGCTCCACGTTCAAATCGTCGGCCTGTTTGCCGTGATCGCGGCGGTACCGACCGTACTGGTCTCGGTGGTCGCCAGCACCACGCTCGACCGCGGACTCGACCGGTTTTTCTCGACCCGCACGCGCGCGATGATCGAACAATCGATGATCGTCGCCAACGCTTATGTGAGCGAGCACGCCGAGGCTATACGCGGCGACCTTTTGGCGATGGCGTTTGATCTCGGTCGCGCCAGGTCGATTTTCGATTCCGATCGCGATCAATTCCAGAAAATCATCAGTGCGCAGGCCGCCGGACGCAATCTCTCTGCGGCGATCCTCCTCAAATCCGACGGATCGGCCGTTGATAAGGCCGCCGTGACGGTCGACAAAAAAGTCGTGCTGCCGACCCCCGATCTGCTCGCCGAAGTCAATGAAACCGAGCCTCGGGTTGCGCTTATTCCGGAAGACAATCATCTCGCCGCTGTGGTCAAGCTGCGGGGCTACGACGACACGTATTTGTACGGCGCCCGCATCCTCGATCCACGGGTGGTGGCGCAGTTGCGCGCCACGCAGGAAAGCGTCGGCGAATTCGCCAATCTCGAGGCCCGCCGTCTCGGCATCCAGATCGCCTTCGGGCTGATGTTCGCGATCATCGCGCTGATCGTGCTGCTCTCGTCGGCGTGGATCGGCTTGGACTTTGCCAACCGCCTAGTTGCTCCCATCCGGCGTCTGATCGGCGCCGCAAATGTGGTGTCGACGGGCAATCTGGACATTCAAGTTCCAGTTCGCCGCTCGGAAGGCGATCTCGCGCGGTTAGGGGAAACATTCAACAAGATGACCCAGGAGCTGCGCACGCAGCATGAAGATATCGTGCGCGCGCGCGATCTAATCGACAGCCGGCGCCGTTTCACCGAGGCGGTGCTCGCCGGCGCCAGTGCCGGCGTAATCGGAGTGAATGCCGACGGACGTATCTCGATACTCAATCGCTCCGCGGAGCGGCTGACGGGGCGATCCGAGGTCGAAGTTCTGGGTCTGCCGCTGGCGCAGGTCGCGCCTGAACTTGCGGAAATCTTCGAAGCGGCGCGCTCCGGCAACCAGCGCCTTGTTCAAAGACAATTGACGGTGACACGTGATGGGCAGGAGCGAAACTACTCCGTGCGCGTCACCAGCGAGCAGGCTACCGAGGCCGAGCATGGTTACGTGATCACAATCGACGATATCACCGAACTGGTGCTTGCGCAGCGTTCCTCGGCGTGGGCGGATATCGCCCGGCGCATTGCGCATGAGATCAAGAACCCGCTGACGCCGATTCAGCTTTCGGCCGAACGGCTGCGCCGCAAATACAGCAAGACGATCTCCGACGATCCGGCGGTGTTTGAGCAGTGCACGGAAACGATCGTGCGCCAGGTCGACGACATCAAGCGCATGGTGGACGAGTTCTCTCGCTTCGCACGCATGCCGAAGGCGGTGGTCGCCGATGAAGATGTGGCCGATACCGTACGCCAGGTCGTGTTTTTGCTGCGCGTCGCTCACCCCGACATCGACTTGGACGTGGAACTCGAGTCCGAGTCGATGCCTGCCCGCTTTGACCGGCGGCTGATCTCGCAGGCGCTCACGAATATCATCAAGAATGCAACCGAAGCGATCGGCGCGGTGCCGCCCGCCGAGCTCGGGCGCGGCCGGATCGCCGTGCGCGCGCAACGCGACGGCAAAGACGTCGTCATTGATGTGATCGACAACGGTATCGGGTTGCCGAAAGAGAATCGCGCCCGCCTGCTCGAACCCTACGTGACGACGCGTGAGAAGGGGACCGGTCTCGGTCTCGCGATCGTCGGCCGCATTCTGGAAGAGCATGGCGGACGCCTTGAACTTCGCGACGCGTCGGAGAAGACCCCCGGCGCCCGCGGTGCGTGGATGCAACTCCGCTTCGGCGCGGAGCGGGTCTCCGAAATAGCTTCCGAGCAGCCGCCGCTCGAAGCACGCGCGGCGGCAGAATAGTGCAAAGCAACAGGGCGACGGGCGCAACATGGCATCCGATATCCTGATCGTCGACGATGAGGCGGATATCCGCGAGCTGGTCGCGGGTATTCTGCAGGACGAGGGCCACGGCACCCGCACGGCCCGCGACAGCGATGAGGCGCTTGCCGCCGTGGTGGCACGCCGGCCCAATCTGGTGTTCCTCGATATTTGGCTCCAAGGCAGCCGGCTTGACGGTTTGCAGCTGCTCGACAGCCTCAAGCAGCAGCATTCGGAACTGCCGATCGTCATGATTTCAGGCCACGGCAATATCGAAACCGCGGTGTCCGCGATCAAGCGCGGCGCCTATGATTTCATCGAAAAGCCGTTCAAGGCCGATCGCCTGCTGCTGGTAGCCGAACGCGCGCTGGAGAATTCCCGGCTTAAGCGTGAAGTGCGGCAGCTCAAGCAATTCGCTCCTCTCGCCGCCACACTGGTTGGACATTCGCCGGCAGTCAATCAGTTGCGCCAGACAATCGAGAAAGTGGCGCCGACAAACAGCCGTGTTCTCATTGTCGGCCCGTCCGGCAGCGGCAAAGAACTTGCGGCGCGAACCATTCACGCCCATTCGGCACGCGCCAACGCACCTTTTGTGGTGATCAACGCTGCCGCGATTACGCCCGAGCATATGGAACCCGAGTTATTCGGAGTTGAGGGCGGCAACGGCACGATGAGTCGGAAAGTCGGAGCGCTTGAGGAAGCGCATGGCGGCACTTTGTTCATCGATGAAATTGCCGACATGCCACGCGAAACGCAGAATAAGATCTTGCGTGTCTTGGTCGATCAAACCTTCCAGCGGGTTGGCGGCAGCACGAAAGTGACTGTGGACGTGCGGATCGTGTCGTCGACCAGCCGCAACATCGAGGCGGACATCGCCAGCGGCAAATTCCGCGAAGATCTCTATCACCGCTTGTCGGTCGTCCCCATTCGCGTGCCGGGGTTGGCCGAACGGCGGGAGGATATTCCCGGGCTCGTTGAATTTTTCATGACTCAGATTTCACAGACGACCGGCTTGCCCAAGCGCACCGTCGGCGCCGATGCGTTGGCGGTATTGCAGTCGCACGATTGGCCCGGAAATGTGCGCCAGCTTCGCAACAACGTGGAGCGGCTGATGATCCTTGCCGGCGGCGAGCCGCAGGCCGTGATCACCGCGTCGATGCTGCCGCAGGATGTCGGCTCGATGATCCCGAATATGCCAAACGGCAATGGCGGCGAACATCTGATGAGTCTGGCCTTGCGCGAGGCGCGGGAGGTGTTCGAGCGGGAATATCTATTGGCTCAGATCAACCGCTTCGGCGGCAATATTTCACGCACGGCCGAATTCGTCGGAATGGAGCGATCAGCGCTGCATCGCAAGCTGAAAGCGCTCGGAATAGATTGATATCAGATGTCGAATGTCAAAGATCAGACATCTAAATATGTTTCTGATATTTGACTTTCCATCTCTGATCTTCGACATCTGATCTCGCATGTCCCGCATCGCTTACGTTAATGGCCGTTATCTGCCGTTCACAGACGCCAAAGTTCACATCGAGGATCGCGGCTATCAGTTCGGCGATGGCGTATATGAAGTATGCGAGGTGAGGGGTGGCTGCCTCATCGACGAGCGGCGACATCTTGGACGGCTTAAGCGATCGCTTGGCGAATTGCGCATTCGGATGCGACTGTCCGAGCGCGCGCTTGGCGTCATCATGCGCGAGGTGGTTGCTCGTAATCGCGTCAGCTACGGAATTGTCTATCTGCAGATCACACGGGGCGTCGCACGCCGCGATCATGCTTTTCCCTCACAGCAGGTGCGGCCGAGCGTGGTGGTCACGGCGCGCGCACTCAACAAAGTTCGCAACGAGGCACTCGCTGAACAGGGAATAGCCGTGGTGACGGTGCCCGATAATCGCTGGGGCCGCGTGGACATCAAGACGATCGGGCTATTGCCCAACGTGCTGGCGCGACAGGCAGCGCTGGAGCAAAGCGCGCGTGACGCCTGGTTCATCGATGCGCACGGCATGGTGATGGAGGCCTCTTCGGCCAATGTCTGGATCGTAACGCCAGCCGGGGCATTGATTACCCGGCACGCGGACAATGCGATCTTGCGAGGCATCACCCGTACCGTTTTGTTCGACGCCATAAAGGCGGAGGGCCTGACCGTCGAAGAACGGCCGTTTACGCTGGAGGAAGCCTACCGAGCGCGTGAGGCTTTTATTACGTCGGCAAGCCAGATTGTGCTGCCGGTTGTGCGGGTGGATGGCCGGCTAATCGGGGATGGCAAGCCGGGTCCGGTGGCAATCGCGCTGCGGCGCGCCTACCACGGTTACGCCGAGGCCGGATAAAGCTAAAAGGCCGCCTTGAACTTGGGCTTGCATCGCTGCCCGCCGGGCCCTCTAATAGTCGCGCCGGCCAGCAGTTTGGACCGGTTCTGTAGGAACGAAAGCAGAGATAAAAACGCTTGTAAAAGGCCAAGAAAATACCGTGGGGCAGGGGCTCGCGGCACAAAGAACGGGACAACGGCCATGGCAGCCGACCGCGCACAAAATCTTCAAGACACTTTTCTCAATCACGTTCGCAAAAACAAAATTCCACTCACCATCTTCTTGGTGAATGGCGTGAAACTCCAGGGCGTCGTCACCTGGTTCGATAATTTCTGCGTGCTGTTGCGTCGCGACGGGCATTCGCAGCTTGTTTATAAGCACGCCATTTCAACGATCATGCCGGGCCACCCGGTGCAACTGTTCGAGGGCGCTGAGGAAGCGCCTCCCGGGGAATAGATTCGTTTGGAGCCGCGCCATCGCGACACGCCCCCGTTGGCTCCGCAACAGTCCGCTCGAGCGGCGAGGGACAGGCGCGGAGAAGGGGCAAGCACCGGCCGAGCATTGGTCATCGAGCCGATCCTGCGCCGGGTCGCGATGCTTGCGGGCGAGCGCGGGCCCGCTGCAAAGCTCGACGAGGCGGTTGGCCTTGCCCGCGCCATCGATCTCGAGGTCGAACAATCCGGCGTCGTCATGCTAAATGCGCTGCGGCCGGCAACTTTCCTCGGCAAGGGTAAGGTCGAAGAGATTTCCGGTCTCGTCCAAAGCTTCGACGCCGGCATCGTGGTCATGGATTGCGCATTGTCGCCGGTGCAACAACGCAATCTGGAAAAAGCCTGGAATGCAAAAGTTCTGGATCGCACCGGCTTGATCCTGGAGATTTTCGGTCGCCGCGCCCGCACCCGCGAAGGTGCGCTCCAAGTCGAGCATGCGCATTTAACTTACCAAAAAAGCAGGTTGGTTCGTTCCTGGACCCACCTCGAGCGCCAGCGTGGCGGTTTTGGCTTCCTCGGCGGGCCCGGCGAGACCCAGCTTGAGGCCGACCGACGCATGATCGATGAGCGGCTCGCGAAAATCGAAAGCGAGCTTGCGACCGTGAAGCGCACCCGCGCGCTGCATCGGGTTAGCCGAAGGCGCGTGCCTTATCCGATTGTCGCTTTGGTCGGCTATACCAATGCTGGCAAATCGACGTTGTTCAATCGCATGACGCAGGCGAGTGTTTTGTCGACGGATATGCTGTTTGCGACACTCGACCCGACGCTGCGCGCGGTCGCTCTGCCGCACGGCGCGCGCGTCATCCTGTCCGACACGGTCGGTTTCATCTCCGATTTGCCGACCATGTTGATTGCTGCGTTCCGCGCCACGCTCGAAGAAGTCGTCGAGGCGGACGTGATTCTGCATGTCCGCGACGTTTCTCATGACGATGCCGAAGCGCAATTGCGCGACGTCGAAAAAATTCTGCACGAGCTCGGCATCGAGCCGCACGAGGCCAATCACAAGCGGTCGCTGATCGAGGTGTGGAATAAAATCGACCGGCTCGACAACGCTGCGCGCGAACGTGTCGCAAACATTGCCGAACGGCGTGCGCCGGCAGATCGTCCGGTATTGGTCTCGGCGGCCACAGGGGAGGGAATTGAAACACTCGCGAAGGTCATTGAGACGCGACTCGCGGCGGGCCGCGAAGTCATCGAGCTTCGCCTCGATCCAGCCGACGGGGCAGGAGTCAGCTGGCTCCATCGCCATACCGAAGTCCTTCAGAAATCGATCGATGAAAACGGCATTATCGCCATGACCGTTCGTGCCGATCCGGACAAGGCGGCGAGGCTCAGGGCCAGGTTCGCTATTCCGCCGGCGGTCACGCGCGGGCATTAATCGGAAGGCTCATTCGGCGGCCTTCGCTTCATTCCAAAGCGCGTCCATCTCGGCCAAGCTTGCCTCTTGCGGGGGTTTGCCGCGGGCCGCAAGCGCACGCTCTATCGCCGCAAAACGCCGTTCGAATTTTAGGTTGGTTTGCCGCAGCACCGCCTCCGGGTCTGCATCGAGGTGGCGCGCGAGGTTAACCACGGCAAACAACAGATCGCCAACCTCCCCAGCGGTTGCGGCTTTGTTCATTTCGGCGCGATCGAGCTCGGCTTCGATCTCATCGGCTTCCTCGCGAATTTTTCGCAGCACCGCGCGCGGATCGTTCCAGTCAAATCCAACTTTGCTTGCCTTGTTCTGCAATTTGAGGGCGCGGGATAGAGCAGGGAGGGCGACCGGGGTCCCGGCGAGCGCACCACCGGTCTGACCGGTTTTGTTCGTAGCCTTTTCCTCCGCTTTGATGCGTTCCCATAGCCCTTCGACAGCGCGCGGGTTCGGCGACGTCTCGTCGGCAAAAACGTGCGGGTGTCGGCGGATGAGTTTCTCGGTGATTGCCTGCACCACGTCGCCAAAGTCGAAGGCGCTATGTTCTTCCGCCATACGGGCATGGAAGATGACTTGAAGCAAAAGGTCGCCAAGCTCGTCCTTGAGATCAGCGAGATCGCCGCGTGCAATCGCGTCGGCAACTTCATAGGCTTCTTCCAGGGTGTAAGGCGCGATCGTCGAAAAATTCTGCGCCAAATCCCAAGGACAGCCGGTTTCCGGTGCGCGTAGCGCCGCCATAATCTCAAGAAGGCGCCCGATGTCGCGTGAGGGGTCCATCGCTAAAATTCCTGATACAGTCCTCGCGATCACGCCGTCGATCGAAAGGTGCGCGGACGCTATCAGAGTTGAAAAAGCCCCGCGAGC
>DATAYT010000006.1:0-21832 GCA_036272395.1 Xanthobacteraceae bacterium | reverse complement strand
GGGAATGCCGATTTCGATCGCGCTCGGCCTGTCGGTGCTGACTTATTTGTTCATACTGTCCGACGTCGATCCCAAGATGGTCGGCCTGAAATTGTTTACCAGTATCGATCGCTTCGAGATCATGGCGATCCCGTTCTTCATCCTGGCGGGCAATTTTCTCACCGCGGGCGGGGTGGCGCGACGCATGATCGATTTCGCCACTTCGATGATCGGGCACTGGTATGGCGGGCTCGGGCTAGCGGGTGTGGTCGCCTGCGCGTTGTTTGCGGCGATTTCCGGTTCCTCGGTGGCGACCGTGGTCGGCATCGGCTCGATCATCCTGCCGGCGCTGATGCAGCAGGGCTATCCGCCGCGTTTCTCCGCCGGGGTGATCGCCACGTCCGGCGCGCTCGGCATTTTGTTTCCGCCGTCCATCAACCTCGTCATCTACGCCGTGGCGACGAGTGGCATGCAGCCGCGCGGCCCGGCCGGCGCGGTCGTCGATTCCGCCTCCATCGGCCAGCTCTTCATCGCCGCTCTGGTGCCCGGCCTTATCCTTTCATCGATGCTCGGCGCAACGACCTGGTATCGCGCCTGGCGCTACGACTATCCGCGCATGCCGCGCGCCAGCTGGGGCGAATGCTGGCGCACGTTCCGCGAAAGCGTGTGGGGCCTGCTCCTGATCCTTCTGGTGCTGGGCGGCATCTATTCGGGTCTGTTCACGCCAACCGAAGCCGCCGCCGTGGCCGCGGTCTACGCCTTTGTCATCGCCGTGTTCGTCTACAAAGGGTTGCCGCTCAAAGAAGTGCCGGCGGTGCTGCTCAAAGCCGCCTCGATGAGCGCGATGATCCTCTACATCATCACCAATGCGGCGGTGTTCTCATGGCTCCTCACTTCGGAGCAGATTCCGCAATCCATGGCCGAATGGATGACCGCGCAGGGCTTCGGCATCATCGCATTCCTTCTCGTCACCAACATCGTCCTGCTCGCCGCCGGCAACTTCATGGATCCGGCTGCGATCACCCTGATCATGGCGCCGATCTTGTTTCCGATGGCGGCGGCGCTTGGCGTCCACCCGGTCCATCTTGGCATCCTGATGGCGGTCAACATGGAGGTCGGGCTGTGCCATCCCCCGGTCGGATTAAATCTCTACGTCGCCGCCGGCATCACCAAAATGGGAATCACTGAACTCACCGTCGCGGTGCTGCCATGGCTGATCACCATGCTGATCTTCCTCGCCATGGTCACTTACATTCCGGCGCTGTCGCTGTGGCTGCCGCACGCGCTCGGAATGTTGTGAGATTTGCTTTCGGCAAGGATCCAGCGCCGGCCAAAGCGCAAGCCTAAGATCGCATCGCTTCAATTGCGAAAATCCTCGTGCCGCAGCGCGATCGGAGCGCCATGCAGCGTGCGCGCGCAGGCGCGCTGCCAGGCGTCGCGGGCGCGCGCCAGGATGCCGCGCTCGACCACTCCTTTTTCAGCGAGGATTCGCTCGAGCGTGGCCAGCCAATGCCGGTAGTAAGTCTCGCCCGTGTCCGGATCGCCGGTGGCTTGCGCCTTCTTGATTTCATCGCCAAGCGTTGCTGCCCATTCCTTCCAGGTGAATAGGCCGCGCTCGTTAAGCGATACGGCCAGCGCGAAGGCTTCCGCCTCCCAGGGCTCGTGAAAGACCGGGCCGTCACTGTTACGTGGAACACTGACCTCGTCATTCCGGCCGAACGAGCGGAGCGAGTGAGAGCCGGAATCCATAATCACGATCCTTTCAAATCAATGTATGCGCGAGATCGACCCAATGAGGATTTTGCTTTTCGATAAGCTGAATTTTCCATTCGCGGTTCCATTTCTTCAACTGCTTCTCTCGCGTTATTGCGGAGAGAGGATCGTCAAAGATCTCGAAGTACATGAGCTTGTGAACGTCATAATTGTTTCGTAAAGCCTCGCACAGCCTTCAGCTTGTGCTGGTGAGTGCGACGAATAAGGTCGTTTGTAACTCCAATGTACAGCGTGCCATGCTTTCGGCTGGCCAGAATATAAACAAAGTATTGTTTATTCACGTATCTCGTTCGGTGATTATGGATTCCGGCTCTCGCTTCGCTCGGCCGGAATGACGGCGACCGGCCGAACGCGCGGAGCGCTTCCGAATCCACACTCACGCCGGTTCCAGATAAGGCTCGAATGCCTCGATCGAAACTTTGAGGGAGGGCTCCGCGCTGTCGCCCCACAATTCGCGACCGTCGAACAGGACGGTGTAAAGCCATTGCGGGTCCTCGCCCTTGCCGATCGCGACAGTGTCGGGGAAGACGTGACAGCCGCGCAACGCCTCGACCACGCCGACCTTGTCGCGGGCATAGCGTGGCAGGCGCGTATGGGTTTTCGGGTGAATGTTCTTGGTGCGCACGCGGTCGCCCGGCTTGAACCGGGCCGGCTTCTGCGCCGGCCGCGCGAACGAGCCGCGCGTTACGGTATTCGCGACCTCGGCCGCGGTTAACTTCCGTTTGAGCGATTTGCCAGGACGCAGGGCGCGCCCGGCTGTAAGCTCGTCGGTCCCGGCAAGACCGAGCTCGGCGAGCTGCTTTTCCATGCCCAATTCCCACTTTCTGTAATAGGAGCTCGCGAGATAAACCTCCGGCGGCAATTGCTCGCGGGCAAAACGCGCTTGATCGATGCACCATACGCCGGCGTAGCTCATCGCGCGGTAAAGCGCATAGAGGCGTCTTTCCCAGTCTTGGTGAAAGACAGGTTCATTTTTCTCCGGGCTAACTTTGCCGAAGCCGTGCATGCCGCCCATATCGTGGACGCCGTCCATCACGCCACCTCGCCGGGCTGTTTCGCAAGGCCGGTGCCGATCATGCTGTCGCGGGTGACGAGGCTGGTGAGCTTTTCCTCGCTCCAGCCCTCGGTGCCCTTGGGCCGCATCGGCAAGACGATGAAACGGGTCTCCGCGGTCGAGTCCCAGACGCGAATGGCGGAATCAGCGGGCAGCGTGACGCCGAAATCGGCCAACACGCCGCGCGGATCGTTCACCGCCCGCGAGCGATAGGGCGCGGACTTGTACCAGACCGGCGGCAGCCCGAGCACTTCCCACGGATAGCAGGAGCACAGCGTGCATACGATCATGTTGTGCAGTTTCGGCGTGTTCTCGACCGCGATCAGGTGATCGCCGACGCGATTGACGAGACCCAATGCCAGCACCGCTTTGGTCGCATCATCAAGCAGCGCGCGCTTGAACGAAGGATCACTCCAGGCCTTGGCGACAACGCGCGCGCCGATATGCGGACCGACCTTGGTCTCGTAGGCCTCGATGATGGCGTCGAGCGCGGCCGGATCGACATAGCCTTTTTCGGTGAGCACGGTCTCGAGCGCCCGGACCCGCAATTGCATCTCTGAAAGCTCCGAGCCGTGCTCGTCATGATCATGATGATGCTCGTGTTTTTGGTTCATGGCGCGCTATTCCCTTTCCCGAAGGCTATTAAGGCAGATTATAGTATGACCGCCAACCATGGGAAACATGACCGCGCGCATCGCCGACGAAATCGATCGCATCACGGCGGCGGTGGGCCGCATCGCGACCTGGTGCGCGCTCTACGTCGTGCTGGCCGAGTTTGCCGTGGTCGTGTTGCGCTACGCGCTCGGCTTCGGCTCGATCCGGCTGCAGGAATCGGTCCTTTACGCGCATGCCGGTCTATTCATGCTGGCGGCGGCCTGGACGCTGCAAACCGGGGGGCATGTGCGTGTCGACATTTTTTATAGCCGCGCCACTGCCCGGGCGCGCGCGGCGATCGATCTTCTCGGCGCTGTCGTGTTTCTGTTGCCCTTTGCCGCTGTCCTGTTCGCTTTGACATTGCCCTATGTCGAGCGTTCCTGGCGCATCTTCGAAGCTTCGCCGCAGCCGAGCGGGTTGCCGTTCGTCTATCTGCTCAAGACTGTCATTCTGGTGTTCGCCGCCTTGATCGGCCTGCAAGGCGTGGCGCAGGCGCTCCGTGCTGCGCTCGTCCTGGGCACTCCCTCTCGGCAACGACCGCATTGACCATGGGTGAAACGCTTGCGGTTGCGATGGTGCTCGCGGTCTGCGCCTTGCTGCTGGTCGGTTATCCGGTCGCATTCACGCTTGCCGGCGTGTCGCTGGGCTTCGCCAGTCTTGGCGCTGCCTTCGGCGTCATGGACTTTGCGCTCCTTGGCGCGCTGCCGGCGCGCATTTTCGGCATCATGACCAACGACGTGCTGCTCGCGATCCCGCTCTTCATTTTCATGGGCGTGATGCTGGAGCGCTCACGCGTCGCCGAGGAATTATTGGAGACCATGGGGCGGTTGTTCGGCCGCTTGCCGGGTGGGCTAGGCATATCGGTGATCGTCGTCGGCGTGCTTTTAGCGGCGGCCAAGGGTGTTGTCGGCGCCACGACCGTCACCATGGGCTTGATCGTGCTGCCGACCATGCTGCGTCATGGCTATGACAAGGCGCTGGCCGCGGGCACCGTTGCGGCCACGGCCACACTCGCGCAGATTTTTCCGCCGGCCACTGTGCTCGTTCTGCTCGGCGATCAGCTGAGCAACGCGTATCAGGCGGCGCAATTGGCCAAAGGCAATTTCGCGCCGCAGACGGTTACCGTGGCCGATCTGTTTGCCGGCGCCATCTGTCCGGCGTTGCTCCTGGTCTCGCTTTATTTGGTCTACGTCGTCGCCGTGGCTGTGGTCAGGCCAAAGAAATCTCCCGCCATCGCCGCCGATCCGTCGGCGCCGCTCGGCGCCGCGCTCGCTGTGCGTCTCTTGTCGGCTCTGGTTGCACCCTTTGCGCTGATCCTCGCGGTGCTCGGCTCCATTCTCGCCGGCATCGCAACGCCAACCGAGGCCGCCGCGGTCGGCGCGGTCGGCGCGATCCTCCTTGCCATGCGCAAGGCCGGCGTCCATGGCCTGTTGCTGCCGGTCATGATCCGCACCACCCAGATCACGAGCATGATTTTCGTGATCTTGATTGGTGCGACCGTGTTCAGCCTGGCGTTCCGCGGGCTCGGCGGCGACAGCCTTGTTGAGCGCGCCCTGACCCATCTGCCCGGCGGCGTGGCCGGCGCGGTGCTCGCGGTGATGGTCGCCGTCTTTCTGCTCGGCTTCGTCATGGACGCATTCGAGATTATTTTCGTCGTTGTGCCGATCGTGGCGCCGGTGTTGCTGCAAATGCCTGGGGTCGATCCGGTCTGGCTCGGCATCATGCTGGCGGTCAATCTGCAGACCTCTTACATGCATCCGCCGCTCGGTCCGACATTGTTCTACCTGCGCGGCGTGGCGCCGCCGGAAGTCAAGACGCGCGACATTTATCTCGGCATCATCCCGTTTGTGCTCATTCAGCTGGCCATGCTGCTCGCGCTCTGGTTTGCGCCGGGGCTTGCCACGTCGCTGCCGCATCGGCTTTATGCGCCGTGATTGCAAAGCTTGGGTGCCGGATTGAAATGAATCGTAGGATGGGTTGAGCAAAGCGAAACCCATGGTTTTGAAAATCTGATGGGTTTCACTGCGTTCAACCCATCCTGCAAATGGTGAGGCGATGACCGCTGCGGAACTCTTTAATCTCAAGGGCAAAGTCGCGCTGGTGACCGGCGCGTCCAGCGGGCTTGGCGCGCGCTTCGCCCAAATTCTCGCGGCGAATGGCGCTTCCGTTGTCCTGGTGGCGCGCCGCGGCGAACGCCTCACCGCGCTACAAGCGCAAATCGCGAAAGCCGGCGGCAAGGCGATCACTGTGTCCGCCGATGTGCGCGACCGCCATGCCATGGTCGGCGCCTTCGATGCCGCCGAAAAAGCTTTCGGCACGGTTACGGTTCTGGTCAACAATGCCGGCGTGGCGCATGCCGGGCGCGCGGTCGAGCTTGCCGAGGAAGAATGGCGGCGCATTCTCTCCACCGATCTCGATGCAGTATTCTTTTGGGCGCAAGAAGCGGCGCGCCGCATGCTGGCGGCGAATAGCGGCGGCAGTATCGTCAACATCGCTTCCGTGCTCGGCTTTGGCGTCGACAAAGGCGTCGTTGCCTATGCCACGTCCAAAGCCGGCGTGATCCAACTGACCAAGGCGCTGGCACTCGAACTCGCGTTCAAGGGCATTCGCGTCAACGCCATCGCGCCGGGCTGGATCGTCACCGAAATGAATCGCGATTATCTGGCCACCGAGCGCGGCGTGGCGATCAAGCGCGACATTCCGGTCGGCCGCTTCGGCGAAGAACGCGATCTCGACGGACCGTTGTTGCTGCTCGCTTCCGACGCCGGGCGCTTTGTCACCGGCGCCACGATCGTCGCCGACGGCGGGCAAATGATCGCATTGCGCGGGTAACACGGCGCTGAACGTCGCTTGGGGCGTCGACGTTTTTAAAGCTCGATGAGCTGCGCGTTAGGCCGCCATGGTCGCTGTGGCCGACCAGTTGCATGTTCCCGGGCGTAGTCTGGCAGATCGCTCATTTATAGGCGTCCAAAAAATGCGGCACGGCGATGCGGTCGAGCATGGCTCCATCGCTTTGAAGCAATTGGTGCATGCGCCGATCCTCCTCGGTTTTAAGATTCACGCCGAGATGGCAGCCGAGTTTGCGGCCGTGCAGCACGATCGTATTGCCGATCGGCTGACGTTCGTCGTTGTATGCTTTCAGCGCCGTGTCAATATCGTCATGGGCGTCGAGGTGCCTCGCCAATGCCTGCGCATCCGTTGCCGCTTTGGCCATGCCGAATCCCATATGCGGCCGCGCATTGGCGGCGGCATCGCCGACCATGGCCACCCGGCCGAACACGATCGATGGCGCGTGGCGATACGCTTTCGCACTTCGATGCCGAGCCGCTCAGTCCCCGCGCCGCTTGCCTGTAAAGCGTCGAACATCTCCGGATGGCCGGTAATGCCGGCGCCGCGCCCGACCAGCTCCACTTTCGAGCGCTCGTAGACGTCCACATCCCAACCGATCTGACGCAGGAATGCGGCGGTGAACAAACCGGACATCGAGCCGCCAATGATGACGGCGCGCCGATTGCGCTTCAAAAAAGCGCTTCCATCTCGGCTGATCATCATGAAGGGGTAGCAATCACATCGGGGGTTAACCCGTTTTCGATGCTTCGCGCACGAAATTGATGATGCCGGAGAAATCGCTACCGCTGTGGCCCGCCGCCGCATAGCGATCGTAGATTTCCGCGGCATGAGCGCCGATCGCGGTACGCGCCTGCACCGCCTGTGCGGCCTCGCGGGCGAGCTTGAGATCCTTCAACATCAAGGCTGCGGCGAAACCGGGCTTGTAGCCGTTATTGGCCGGGCTCGCCGGGACGGGACCCGGCACGGGACAATAGCTCGTCAGCGACCAGCATTGACCCGAGCTCGCCGAGGCGACGTCGAACAGCGCCTGATGCGAGAGCCCGAGCTTCTCGCCGAGCACAAAGGCTTCGCTGACCGCGATCATCGACGCGCCGAGAATCATATTGTTGCAGATTTTGGCGGCCTGGCCGTTGCCGGCGTCGCCGCAATGCACGACGCGCTTGCCCATGCGTTCGAGAACGGGCTTGCCGCGCGCAAAGGCCTCCGCCGTGCCGCCGACCATGAACGTGAGCGTCGCCGCCTTGGCGCCGGCAACCCCGCCGGAAACCGGCGCATCGAGCGAAGCAATGCCGCGTTCGGCGGCAAGCCCATGCGCGGCGCGCGCGCTAGTCACGTCGATGGTCGAGCAATCGATGAACAGCGCGCCGCGTTTCGCCGCTGGCAGGATCTCGGTCCAGACCGCGCGCACATGTTCGCCGGCCGGCAGCATGGTGATCACGATGTCGGCGCCCTCCACTGACGCCTTGGCGCTTGACGCGATCTCGACCCCCAACTGCGCGGACGCCTGCCGCGCCGCGGCGATGACATCGAAGCCGACGACATGATCGCCTGATTTGAGGAGATTGGCGGCCATGGGCGCGCCCATATTGCCAAGCCCGATGAATCCGATATTCGGCATAAAGGCTCCTATTCGAATCTCAGCTCCAGCTCGCCCACGGAGCGGAAGTGCCGATCGACGATCTCTCCCGTGACTGCTTCGATCGTTTCAGGTCGCCAGCGCGGGTTGCGGTCCTTGTCGATGATGGCTGCGCGAATGCCTTCGATGAAGTCGTGCCCGGCAATGCAGGCGAGCGCGATACGGTAGTCCTGCGCAAAACTCTGCTCAACCCGGTCGAACGCCGCCGCCGAACGGATGTTGCGCAGCGTCACTTTCAGCGAGGTCGGCGAGGCCTTGCGGATAATCTCAAGCGCGGCTTGCGCGCCGTCGGCGCGGCACGTGCTTAGCCGCGCGATAATCTCCTCAAGCACGTCGCCGCGGTAGCAGGCGTCGATCCATTCGCGTTCTTTGGGCAATCGCGCGGGAGCGGGCGCGGCGGACAATCGTTCAAGGCCGGCGCGGACTTCCTTGTGGCTGCGGCAATTGGCGAGCACGGCGGGGAGTTCAATCAAGCGATCCACCGGCAGGTGAATATCGGCGAGTTTGCAGAACAGCGCGTCGGCGGCGCCGAGGCGCTGGCCGGTCAAGACGAGGTAGGTCCCGATGTCACCAGGCGCGCGTGCCAGCGGGAAAGAGGCACCGACATCGGGAAAAAAGCCGATGCCAACCTCCGGCATGGCAACGGCCGAGCGCTCGGTCACCACGCGATGCGCGGCATGCGCCGAAAGCCCGACACCACCGCCCATTACCAGGCCGTCCATCACCGCGATGACCGGCTTGGCATAGCGCGCGATCAGGACATTGAGCTTGTACTCGGTCGCCCAGAACCGCGCCGGCAGCGCATCGGCAGCCTGAACCGGCTTGGTCTTCGCGCTGTTCTTGGCGGCCTCATAAAGCGCGCGGATGTCGCCGCCGGCGCAGAAACCGCGGTCGCCGGCGCCGTCGATGAGCACGGCGCCGACTTCTGGGTCCGATTGCCATTCCCGCAGCAGCGCGGTCATGGCGACAGCCATGTCGAGCGTGATCGCGTTGAGCGCTTGCGGCCGGTTGAGCGTAATCCGGCGCAGCGCGCCGTCGCTCCTGACGATCAGGTCATCGTCACGCAGAAGCGTTTCACTCATCGGCCGACGAGGCTTCGCGCCACGATGAGGCGCATGATTTCGTTGGTGCCTTCAAGAATCTGATGCACCCGCAAATCCCGCACGATCTTTTCAATCCCGTATTCGGATAAATAGCCATACCCGCCATGCAATTGCAGCGCCTGATTAGCAACCTCGAAACAGGCGTCGGTCACAAAGCGCTTGGCCATGGCCGCCAGCCGCGTGGCATTGACATCCTTGCGATCGAGTGCCGCGGCGGCTTGCCACAACAAAGCGCGCGAGGCTTCAAGCTCCGTCGCCATATCGGCAAGCCGAAATTGCAGCGCCTGAAACGCGTCAAGGCGCCGGCCGAAAGCTTTGCGGTTGCTCATATAGGCGAGCGTCTTGTCCAGTGCGGATTGCGCGCCGCCGAGCGAACAGGCGGCGATATTGAGCCGGCCGCCATCGAGACCGGCCATCGCGATCTTAAAACCCGCCCCTTCCGCGCCGAGCCGATACGCCGCGGGCACACGGGCGCTCTCAAAAATCACGGCGCGGGTCGGCTGCGCGTTCCAGCCCATCTTGCGCTCGTTGGCGCCGAACGACAACCCCGGCGTGTCGCCGGGTACGAGAAATGCAGAAATCCCCGGAGGTCCTTCGCCGCCGCTGCGCGCCATCACCAGATAGAGGTCGCTCGCGCCTGCGCCCGAAATGAATTGCTTCTGGCCTTTGAGGACGTAGTTGTCCCCGTCCCGCGTGGCGCGCGTCGCCAAAGCGGCCGCATCGGAACCGGCGCCCGGCTCGCTCAGGCAGTAGCTTGCCAGCAAGTCCATGGCGCACAATTTCGGGAGCCATCGCCGCCGCTGCTCGTCGGAGCCGAACGCGTCGATGAGGCCCGCCACCATGTTGTGAATGGACATGAACGCCGCGGTCGTCGGGCAGCCGGTTGCCAGCGCCTCGAAAATCAGCGTTCCCGTTAAACGCGACAGGCCGGAGCCGCCGAGATCCTCGGCGACGAAGATTCCGCCCATGCCGAGCGCCGCGGCTTTACGCATTTCGGCGACCGGAAAATGCTTGGCCTCGTCCCAAGCAATGGCGTTAGGTGCGAATACCTCCGTGGCGAAGGCGCGCGCCATCTCGCGCACCGCCATTTGGTCGCCGTCCAACGTAAATTGCGTCGACGTAGTTGAAGTCGAATCCAGCATATTCGTGCCTTCAGGCCGGCGGCGAACCATTGTTACATTGCCGTTTTGCGGCGGCAAATGGCGGGGTTGAGCCGCACGGCCCCGAGACTGGACCGCGTTAATTTAGTCCTTATGCCGATGGCGATGCGCCCGCTTTACGTACCGCGCGCCATAAGGCGGCGCCGGCGAATAGTATGGATTTATTTGGCAAAAGCCGCGATTGCCGGCGATCACGTTGGGCCGGCACGCTTCGATCGATCCATATTCGCAGTCCCATTCGACGTCGCCGGCGCCGATGTTCACGACGGCACACCACGGTGCTTTGCCGAGATAGGCGGCATGACCGGGCGAAATCGCAAAACTCAAGCCTGCCGCGGCAGCGGGGAGCAAAAACAGGATGCGGTTCATCGCAATTCCACCTCGCCATTCCCTTCGCTATAAACTCCTTGCCGCGGCGCTGGTTGCGGTCAACCACGGGTCACTTGCCGGATTGCGAGGCCCGATCGAGGGCTAGTATGGATTTTACGCTTTCACCGGAAATCGAGGATTTGCGGCAGCGCACCCGCGCCTTCATCGAACAAAATGTACTACCCCTTGAAGCCGATCCGCAGAACTTTTCCGAGCATGAAAACATTCCCCTGGCACGGATCGCGCCGGTTCAAGCGAAAGCCAGAAAAGCCGGATTGTGGGCGCCGCAATCGCCGAAGCAATTCGGCGGCATGGCGCTGCCGATCGTGGCCTGGGCAGCCATTTACGAGGAGGCGGCGCGCTCGCTGTTTGGACCGTTATCGATCAACTGCTCGGCGCCGGATGACGGAAATATGAATCTGTTGTCGCGCGCCGGCACGCCGACGCAGCAGGAATGGTGGCTGCGGCCGGTGGTCGAAGGCAAGGTAAAATCTTCCTTCGCCATGACCGAGCCGGCGCCGGGCGGCGGTTCGGACCCCGGTATGATCCGGACTCGCGCGGAAAAGAAAAACGGCAAATGGTTTATCCACGGCCGCAAGTGGTTCATCACCGGCGCCGCCGAGGCGGCGCATTTCATCGTCATCGCCAGAACGTCAGACGACAAACGCCGTGGCTTGACCGCGTTCCTCTATCACCGCGACCAACCGGGCTGGCGCATCGTGCGGCGTATTCCGATCATGGGGCCGGAGGAACGTGGCGGCCATTGCGAGCTCGAATTCGACGGCCTTGAAGTTAGCGATGACAATGTGCTGCTCGGCGTCGGCGACGGACTGAAAGTGACGCAGATCAGGCTCGGTCCGGCGCGGTTGACGCATTGCATGCGCTGGCTCGGCTGGTCCAAACGGTGCCTCGAGATCGCGCAGGATTATGTCGACAAAAGAGAAGGCTTCGGCGTCAAGCTTGCCGATCGTGAGAGTGTGCAGATCAAGCTCGGTCAGGTGGCGCAGCGAATCCAGATCGGCCGGTTACTGACGATGCATGCGGCATGGAAGCTCGATCATGGCGATCGCGCGCGCAAGGAAATCTCGATGGCCAAGGTGCACGTCGCCGACACTCTGCACGAAGCCGCCGACACCGCGATCCAGCTCAACGGCGCCCGCGGCTATTCCAAAGACACGATCCTGGAATGGATCTACCGGGCCGCGCGCGCCGCGCGCCTGGTCGACGGCGCTTCCGAAGTCCACAACATGGTGCTGGCGCGCTTTCTGCGCGAGGAAGGCCGCGATTTCTGGAGCTGGAGCGCGGGCAACAGGATCTGATGCGGCAAATCGCCCCTTGGCGGGCCCGGCCCCCGGGCTCAAGGCGCACGAAATCGGCTTGCTGGCGAGGGGTGGTAAACGCGCCATAACCGCGCATACCTGCACCTTCACGTCATTTTAACTCTTCATCAACCCGGCCCGATAAATCGTGCCCCATGCGAGGCGATTGGGCACGGGTATCGCGGATGACTAATAGAGCCGCGATCGTAATTGCGGCGGCGGCGCTGTTGTTCGGCGCCGCAGGCAGTCTGTTTGGCGCCCCCCAAGCCGGTTTGGCCGCATTGAAACGGCAATATTGGCGTCCCGCCGCGATCACCTATCCGAAAGAAAACCCCTATGGCCGCGCTAAGGAAGAACTCGGCCGCGCGCTGTTCTTTGATCCGATCCTGTCGGGAGCGCGGGTGCGATCTTGCGCCACCTGTCATAACCCGGGCTTGTCATGGGGCGACGGCGAGCCGCGAGCGATCGGCGAAAATCAGGTGCGGCTGCCGCTGCGCAGCCCAACGCGCTCAACGTCGCCTGGATTCCGTGCTCGGATGGGACGGGCACTTCCACGACCTGGAAAGCGTCGCCATGGGTCCGATCACCGGCCAGAACAATATGAATTTGCCGGAACAGGAGCTGATTGGGCGGCTCGCGGCGCTAGCCGGTTATGTCGCGGCTTTTGATGCCGCGTTCGCCAATGGCGGCGTAACGCGAGAAAAGATCGAGCAGTCGTTGGCCACGTTCGAACGCACGATCGTGTCGGGTGACGCGCCATTCGACCGCTGGGTTCGCGGCGACGAAGCGGCGATCAGTGCCGCCGCCAAGCGTGGATTCGCGCTGTTCAACGGCACGGCCAATTGTGCGGTCTGCCACAGCGGCTGGGCTTTCACCGATGCCGGATTCCACGACATCGGCGTCGCGAAAGACGACGATCTCGGGCGTGGACGTTTGTTTCCCAGTTCGGTGAAGCTGCAACACGCGTTCAAAACCCCGACATTGCGCGATGTGGCGCGCCGGGCGCCGTATATGCACGACGGCTCGGTGGCCAGTCTCGCCGATGTCATTGGATCGCGGCGGGATCGACCGCCCGAGCCGCGACAACGAAATCACCGAAAGCGTCCTGCTGCAGGCGGACCGCAACGTGCTCGATGCGTTGCATCAATTCCGCGACCTCGGCGTGCGGATCTGCATGGACGATTTCGGCACCGGCTACTCATCATTGAGCTATTTGCGCAGCTTTCCGTTCGACAAAATCAAAATTGACCGCTCCTTCATCCGCGAGCTCGGCAAGGACAATGACTGCATGGCCATTATCCGCGCCGTCATGCGGCTCGGTTCCAGCCTGGGCATGATCACCACCGCGGAGGGGGTCGAGACCGAGGAGCAGCTCGAAATCCTGCGCACCGAAGGCTGCATGCAGGTGCAGGGATTTCTCTTCAGCAAAGCAGTGCCGGCCGCCGAAATTCCGTTCTTGCTGCCACGGTTGCAGCCGCGGATTCGGGCAGCCTAGTAGCTTCACCCCGCGCCTCGCGAGGCGCCGCGCGGCGCTCGCCGCCGCTTCGCCCTGAAGGTTGTTCCGTCACCGGTGCACCCTATATTTCGGTGCATAGAAGACTCCTGTCTGGAAATATCGGGCGCGGGAGGGCAGACTGGCACCTGGAGGGTGCGTAATGGCGCTGCGCGACGTCACACTGGACGATAAATACGATCTCGGCCAGCGCCACATTTTCGTGACTGGTTTCCAAGCTCTGGTGCGGCTCTGCCTGATGCAGAAGGAGCTTGACCGCCGCAATGGCCTCAATACCGCGGGTTTCGTGACCGGCTACCGCGGCTCGCCGCTGGGCAACCTCGACAGCCAATTTCTGCGCGCCAAGCGCTTTCTCGACAAAAGCGACGTTCGTTTTCAGGGCGGCATCAACGAAGACTTGGCCGCCACCGCGGTCTGGGGTTCCCAGCAAGCCGCGTTGCGCGGCGAGGGCAAGTACGACGGCGTTTTCGCCATGTGGTACGGCAAGGGCCCTGGCGTCGACCGCACCGGCGACGTGTTCCGCCACGCCAATCTCGCCGGCTCGGCACAACACGGCGGCGTGCTGGCCTTGATGGGCGACGATCATACCGCGGAATCTTCCACGACCGCCCACCAGTCGGAATATCACTTCATCGACGTGATGATTCCGGTCCTCAATCCGGCGGGAGTCCAGGAGGTTCTCGATTACGGTCTCTATGGCTGGGCGATGTCGCGCTACACCGGCGCCTGGACCGCGCTCAAGACCATGCACGAGACGATCGAATCGACCGCGGCGATCGACGCCAGCCTGGAGCGGATCAACATTGTCACTCCCGACGACTACCGCATGCCCGAGGGCGGCCTCAATATCCGTTTGCACGATCAGATTCTGGCGCAGGAAGCCCGCCTGCATGACCACAAGCGCGACGCCATGCTCGCCTTCGTTCGCGCCAACAAGCTCAATCGCACCATCACCTCCGGCGGACGCAATCCAAAAATCGGCATCATCACCACCGGCAAGAGCTATCTCGACGTCCGCCAGGCTTTTGACGAACTCGGCATCGATGAGCTCAAGTGCAACGAGCTTGGCATCCGGCTCTACAAAGTCGCTTGCGTGTGGCCGCTCAGCCGGCGCGAATTAGCAGAATTTGCCGAGGGCCTCGATCTGATCATCGTGATCGAGGAAAAGCGCTCGCTGATCGAGGTGCAAGTCCGCGAAGAGCTTTACGGCACCGCCAACCAGCCGGTTTGCATCGGCAAGAAGGACGAGGCCGGCAATTGGCTGTTCCCGGTCAAAGGCGCGCTCGACCCCAACGAGGTCGCGATCTGCCTCGGCGAGCGGCTTCTCAAATATCATCGCAGCGACGACATCGACGCGCGGGTGGCGCGGCTGAAGGAGTTCCAGCGGATCGCCGCGGAGACGACCGACGTCGCTCAGCGCATCCCGTATTTCTGCTCGGGCTGCCCTCATAATACCTCGACGGTCGTGCCCGAGGGCATGCGCGCCTATGCCGGTATCGGCTGCCACTACATGGCGCAGTGGATGGACCGCTCGACGCTCGGCTATACGCAGATGGGCGGCGAAGGCGCCAACTGGATCGGCGAGGCGCCGTTCTCGAACCGCAAGCACGTTTTTCAGAATCTAGGCGACGGCACTTACAATCATTCCGGCTATCTCGCGATCCGCGCTGCGATCGCTTCGAACACCAACATCACTTACAAGATTCTGTTCAACGACGCGGTCGCGATGACCGGGGGTCAGCCCAACGACGGCGGGCTCACGGTGCCGCAAGTAGCGCGGCAAGTCGCGGCCGAGGGCGCCGCGCGCGTTGTCGTGGTGACCGACGAGCCCGGCAAATATCCGCGCGACACACAGTGGCCGGCGGGCCTTACCATCCGTCATCGTGACGATCTCAACGCCGTGCAGAAGGAGCTCGCGGCGATTCCAGGTGTCACGGTCCTGATCTACGATCAGACCTGCGCCGCCGAGAAACGCCGGCGCCGCAAGCGGCACACTTATCCCGATCCCGACAAGCGCGTCATTATCAATGAGTTGGTTTGCGAGGGCTGCGGCGATTGCGGGGTTCAATCGAACTGCGTTTCCGTCCAGCCGCTCGAAACCGAGTGGGGGCGCAAGCGCACCATCGATCAGTCGAGCTGCAACAAGGATTTCTCCTGCGTCAAGGGATTCTGTCCCTCATTCGTCACCGTGCACGGCGCCAAGCTCAGGAAAGGCATCGGCGTCGCCGCCGATCACGACGTTGGGCAATTGCCGGAGCCGAAGCTGCCGACGATCGACCAGACCTACAACATCATTGTCACCGGCATCGGCGGTACCGGCATCGTGACCATCGGCGGCGTTTTGGGGATGGCCGCGCATCTGGAGGGAAGGGGAGTCGGTGTTCTCGATATGGCGGGGCTCGCGCAAAAAGGCGGCGCCGTCTTCAGCCATATCCGTTTTGCCAACGCGCCGGAGGATATTCATGCCATCCGCGTCGCCGCCGGTCGCGCCGACCTGGTACTCGGCGGAGATATCGTCGTCGCCGGAACGCGCAAGGTGCTGGCGGCGGTGAAACACGGCGCCACGCAGATGGTCGTCAACACCAACGAGTTTCTGCCGGGCGAATTCACGCGCAATGCCGATTTCTCGCTGCCCAGCGAACGGCTCAAACGCACCATCGTGGCCGACGCCGGCCGCGACCATGCCCATTTCATTGACGCCACCCGATTGGCCAATGCGCTATTGGGTCAATCGATCGGCGCCAACATGTTCCTGGTCGGGTATGCCTATCAGCTTGGCGCCATCCCGCTGTCCGCCGCGGCGATCGAGCAGGCAATTGAGTTGAACGGACAAGCCGTCGCCATGAACCAGGCGGCCTTTCACTGGGGCCGGCGCGCGGCGATCGATCGCGCCGCCGTCGAGGCACTGGCCGAGCCGGCCAGCGCCAAGCGCGACGCCGAACATTTGTCCGAGTCGTTCGATGAGATGGTCGAACGGCGCGAGCAATTTCTCACCGCTTATCAGAATGCTGCCTATGCCGGGCAATATCGGGCGCTGGTCAAAAAAGCGAAAGCGGCGGAAGCTGCCCGCGCGCCCGGAAAATGCGGGCTCGCCGATGCCGTCGGCCGTTATCTCTTCAAGCTGATGGCTTACAAGGACGAATACGAGGTCGCGCGGCTTTACACCGACGGTTCGTTCGAACGCCAGGTCAGAACGGAGTTCGACGGCGACCACTTGAGACTGCAGTTTCATCTCGCGCCGCCGCTGTTGGCGCGCCGCGACAAGACCACCGGTTTGCCGCGCAAGATGAGCTTCGGTCCGTGGGTCCTCCCGGCGTTTCGTTTGTTGGCGAAAATGAAGTTCTTGCGCGGCACCGCACTCGATCCGTTCGGCTATTCGCTCGAACGCCGCACCGAACGAGAATTGATCGATGACTACAGGACCATGCTCGACGAGGTGCTCGCGAATTTGACGCCGGCGAACCACCACCTCGCGGTCGGTCTTGCCGCAATCCCTGAAAAAATCCGTGGCTTCGGCCACGTCAAGCAGCGGCATCTTGCGACCGCCAAGGCCGACGAGGCCGCATTGCTCGAGCAATTCCGCGCCGGTGCACCGGCGCTGTTGAAAGCCGCGGAATGATCGCAAACTCGTCAAAGATTGCTGCTAGCGTCTTGTGCAACGGGGGCGGATAGTTTCTGCAAGTTATTGTAACGGCAAAGTTTTTGCCGGATGCTCCGCCTCATTGCATCAGTTATGCCGTTGCCTATGAATAATGGACCGCCCATCAGTAGTGACAGCACTCTGGCCCGGCAGGAGGCTCGCCCGCTCCACGCTGAGGAGCGCGAGATCATCCCTGGCGCTGGCGCACCCGACGAGGCGCCGACAATAGCCCAGTCGCCAGAAACGGCATCCGCATCCGTATCGTCAGCGTCCAGCGAGACCACTATTGCACCGCCGCCCGCGACCAGCGGCATCGGCGTGCTCATCGTCAATCTCGGCACGCCGGATGCGCCCACGCCCGTGGCGGTGCGGCGCTATTTGAAGGAGTTTCTGACCGACCGGCGCGTGGTCGAGAAGAATTCGCTGCACTGGAGGGCGTTCCTCAACGCCGTGATCTTGCCGCTGCGCTCTCGGCGTAGAGCCCGCGACTATGAGAAAATCTGGAATCGCGAAAAGGACGAATCCCCGATCAAGACAGTTACGCGCTCGCAGGCGGAAAAGCTCGGCGGGATCCTCGAGCCGCTGGGCAAGCATGTCATCGTCGATTGGGCCATGCGTTACGGCAGCCCGTCGATCGCATCGCGGCTCGAAGTGCTCGTCACCTGGGGATGCGAACGCATCCTGGTCATGCCGCTCTATCCGCAATATTCCGCCGCGACAACGGCGACGGTATGCGATGAGGTGTTCCGCTTCCTGATGCGGCAGCGGCGGCAGCCGGCACTGCGGTTTTTGCCGCCCTACTACGAAGATCAGTACTACATCGAAGTGCTGGCATCCACGATGCAAGCCGAACTGAAATCTTTGCCGTTCACGCCAGACGTTATCTTGGCGTCCTACCACGGCATGCCCAAAGAAGCGGTCGACAAAGGGGATCCCTATCTGGTCCAGTGCACGCGCACGACGGAGCTGTTGCGCGAGCAGCTCGGGCTCGACGAAACGAAATTGATGATGTCGTTTCAGTCCCGGTTCGGGCGCGGGCAATGGCTCGAGCCCTATACCATCACCACGGCGCGGGCACTGGCGCGCAAGGGCGTCAAAAACCTCGCCGTCATCACACCGGGCTTTTCCGCCGACTGTCTGGAGACGCTGGAGGAAATCAGGGTCGAGAATGCCCGCATGTTCATGCGTCACGGGGGCGAGAACTTCGCCGCAATTCCTTGTCTCAATGACAGCGAAGCCGGCATGCTGATGCTGTGGCGGCTCGCCATGCGCGAGCTGAAAGGCTGGGTCTGATGCTGCAAGACGGCTCGCTGGTGTCCTGGGTGTGGTTTTCACTTGCGCTTATCTTGTTTGCGATCGAGGGCATTCGGCCGGGCCGTTTCGCGCTGTGGCTCGGCTTTGCGGCGATCCTGGTCGGCGTCATGGCCTCGGTGGCGCGCTGGCCATGGCCTGCGGAAATATTGGCGCTTGTTGCGTTCGGCGGGCTTTTGATCCCGGCGTGGCGGCGGTACGAACGCAAAGCTTGAGACTCACCCCGATTTTCACTTGATTGCCCGTCGGCGCATGTCGGCCCACCAAGAGATGAATGAATTCGCCCGCTGGGAAGCGCGTTTCGCGACGCCCGATTATGCTTTCGGCAAAGAGCCGAATTACTTTCTCAAATCCTGCCAGCAAATATTGCCGCGGCACGGCCAGGCGCTCGCGGTCGCGGACGGCGAGGGCCGCAACGGCGTGTGGCTCGCCGAACAAGGCCTCGATGTCGTTTCGCTCGATTTTTCGCCGGCGGCGCAAAACAAAGCGTGGGCGCTGGCCGCCGAGCGAGGCGTGAAGGTCACTTTCGTTCGCGCCGACGTGCACGTTTGGGATTATCCGCAAACGGCGTTCGACGTCGTGGTCGAGATTTTCGCGCAATTCAGCCCGCCGGCGCGGCGCGCAATAAAATGGCGCGACATGCGGCGGGCGCTTAAATCTGGCGGCGTTCTGATCATCCAGGGCTACACGCCTAAGCAGTTGGAATACGGCACCGGCGGGCCCAAGCAAATCGAGAATCTCTACACCCGAGCGATGCTGGAACAGGCGTTCGGCGACTTTCGCGACGTGCGCGCTATCGAGGAAGAGCGTGAAATGCGCGAAGGCACGTCCCACGCGGGCATGTCGGCGGTGATCGGCCTGACCGCCATCAAGCCTTAGCGGCTATTCGCCAAGGATTTTTTTTATCTCGGCACGAAAACCTGGCGCGATGTCGGCACGCGCCAAAGCATAGGACACGTTGGCGGCAAGAAATCCGATCTTGGAGCCGCAGTCGAAGCTGCGGCCGTCGAATTGCAGGCCGAAAAACGGCTGGCTCTGCGCCATCGCGATCATCGCGTCAGTTAATTGGATCTCGCCGCCGGCGCCGCGTTCCTGCCGCGACAGGGTGTCGATAATTTCCGGCTGGAGGATGTAGCGTCCGGTCAAGATGAGGTTCGAGGGGGCGCGCTCGGGCGTCGGTTTCTCGACCATGCTAGTGATGGAAAACATCTTCCCTTTGCGCTCGCCGATGCCAACCACGCCATATTGATCGACCCGCTCGCGCGGCACTTCCTCCACCGCCACGATATTCGCGTTCGCCGGCAGCCCGCGCGCCGCTTCGATCATTTGCGCCAGACATCCTTGCTCGTGCTGCACCAGGACGTCCGGCAGCAATAGCGCAAACGGTTCGCGGCCGAGTAGTTCGCGCGCGCACCAAACCGCATGGCCGAGCCCCAGCGGCTCCTGCTGGCGCGTGAAACTGGCCGAGCCCGGCACCGGCAAATCTTGATTGAGATAATCGAGAATCTTGTGCTTTTGGCGCTCGAGCAGCGTCATTTCGAGTTCGAACTGGCGATCGAAATGGTCCTCAATGACGCCCTTGTTGCGTCCGGTCACGAAAATGAAATGCTCGATGCCGGCCTGACGGGCTTCATCCACGACATGCTGAATCAGCGGCCGGTCGACGACCGGCAGCATCTCTTTCGGCATGGCCTTGGTCGCGGGCAAGAAACGGGTGCCAAGCCCAGCTACCGGAAAGACCGCTTTACGGACGGGTTTCATGCGAAATGCGATGGGCTGCGGCAGAACGGTGATTTTGCGGGACAGGCTTTCGTGTCCAAATTTTTGTCCAAACTGGTCGCTAAAGGTCGAATCAAGCCGAACCGAGCGACGCGATGCGGTTGTGGCAAATCGTCAAGCGGACAGCAAGGGGAAACCCGCTGTTAGTGATTCGATGCACATTGGCGGCAGGGACGCTTGTTCTGCCCGGTTAACGAGGCTGCCCGATCATCAGAGACTCGCACTTTAGAGACTTGCAATTTCATGGCTCTCCAAAAAAGCATCTTTCCCGGGCTTGCCGTAGCCTTCCTGACCCTTGCCGCTACGGGCCAGGTACTGGCCCAACAAAGCGACAATTGGTTGACGCACCTGTTTCAACAGCCGTCGTCCAGCTCGGTTCCGGGATCTCAATCTGACGGCGCCAGCGCCGGAACTGGCTGGAGCGGCCAAGCGGGCGCGTCCGGCAATCCGCTGATGACGGCGGATGCGATTCGGGCCGCCGCGGCGGATTTTGGCAATTGCATCGAGCGCTTGTGGCCGGACACGGCGCGGCGCGGTGTTTCGCGCGCCAACTTCGAACATTTCACCACCGGCCTCACGCCGGACCTGAGCATCATGGACAAGCTCGATGCGCAGCCGGAATTCACCAAATCTACCTGGGACTATCTCGATGTGCTCGTCAGCGACGAGCGGATTGCCCGCGGCCGCGAGATGCTTACGCAGTACGCGCCGACTTTCGCCGCGGTGGAGCGCGCCTACGGCGTCGATCCCGCCATCATCGCCGCGATCTGGGGCGTGGAATCAAACTATGGAACGCTCGGCGGCGACCGTCCGGTGATCCGCTCCACCGCGACTTTAGCTTGCGTTGGACGCCGGCAGGACTACTTCCGCGAAGAGTTTTTATCGACGCTCGAAATTCTTGCGCGCGGCGACGTGCCGGCCGAGCGCCTGGTCGGATCATGGGCCGGCGCGTTCGGGCCGACGCAATTCATGCCGAGCTCGTTTAAGCGATATGCGGTCGATTTCGACGGAGATGGACGGCGCGACGTCGTCGACTCGATCCCCGATGTGATCGCCTCGACAGCTAACAATTTGAAAACCGACGGCTGGGTAGCCGGACAGCGTTGGGGCTACGAGGTCGTGCTGCCGCAAAATTTCGATTACCTCTTGGCGAATCGATCCAAACAAATGAGCTTGCGCCAGTGGGAGGCGCTAGGCATACGCCGCGCCGGCGGCGGATCATTCCGTGATCCCGATGCCCGCGCCTATTTGCTGCTGCCGGCGGGCGCCCGCGGACCCGCATTTCTGATGCTGCAAAATTTCCGCGTGATCATGAAATACAATCCGGCCGAGGCCTATGCGCTTGCGATCGGTTATCTTGCCGATCGGCTGCGCGGGGGCGGTCCGTTCGCCCAGCCGTGGCCGCGCGACGAGCGTGTTCTCACGCTCGATGAGCGCTACGAAATGCAGCATTTGCTGGCGCGGCGCGGGTTCGACGCCGGCGAACCCGACGGCCTGCTCGGCCCGCGGACCCGGCTCGCTATTCGTAATTTTCAGGCATCGATCGGCGCAATTCCCGATGGTTTTGCCTCGAGCGGGCTGCTTGACCGCTTGCGGCAGCCTTAAGCCCGATATTTAGTGCCACAAAATCAACGGCCTGGAGGGGACGGCCGGAGAACAAAGGGCGATCCTGCTACCATTTTGCTACCATTT
>DATAYT010000005.1:0-4018 GCA_036272395.1 Xanthobacteraceae bacterium | reverse complement strand
CGTCCGACAAAGGATCGGGGATCGGCGCGTGGACCGATGACGAGGTGCGCAGCTACCTGTCGGCCGGCCATGCGTCGGGCCGCGGCACGGCTGCGGGCCCGATGGGCGAAGCCGTCGATCAGAGTTTCACCGCCATTGCACCGAGCGATATCCGTGCACTAGTCACCTATCTGCGAAGCGTTCCTGCAATCGCATCGGCCGACTTGCCGGCCAAGCTTGCGCCCCCGGCGCCGGATTCGCCGAAGCAAGGGACCGCTACGGCAGAGGCGGTCGGTAAACGCGTTTTCGAAGGCGCGTGCGTGCATTGTCATAACTGGACCGGCGTAAGCCAGATCTCGCCTTTCGCGACAATTGCCGGTACGCGCGGCGTCAACGACCGCACAGCGACCAATGTCGTGCAGATCGTGATTTCCGGCACCACGCGCCACACCCCCGACGGTGTCATATCGATGCCGGCCTTCGGCAACGCCTATTCCGATACCGAAATTGCGGCGGTCGCCAACTATGTGACCGCACGTTTCGGCGCCGAGCCGTCCAAGCTGACGGAAAAGGATGTCGCAGCACTCCGTAGCCAGGCCGCCGATTGACCTATTCGCGCGACGTCACTGGTCGCTTCGGAGCGGGGGAAAGTGAGTGAACATTCCTCACCGTCACCACGCCAGTACGGAGCGATGATCATGTCCGCGAAACTGCCGTCCCCCGACCGTCGTGCGGTTCTTGCCGCCTCGGCAGCCGCGGCGGCTTCCCGTTTTATCCCCACGCAAGCGCGCGCGGCATCGACGTCAAGTGACGCAATCCGCCCGTTCAAAGTCGACGTTCCGGAAGCCGAACTCGCCGAATTGCGCAGGCGCATAAGTGCGACACGGTGGCCCGAAGGGGAAACGGTCGCAGATCAATCGCAGGGCGTGCCGCTCGCCATGATTCAGGAACTCGCGCGCTATTGGGCGACAGATTACGATTGGCGCAAATGTGAGACGAAACTGAACGCTCTGCCGCAATTGGTCACCGAGATCGATGGGCTGGACATTCATTTCATTCACGTTCGTTCCAAACAAGAAAATGCCTTGCCGCTCATCGTCACCCACGGATGGCCCGGCTCGGTCATCGAGCAGCTGAAGATTATCGATCCGCTCACCAATCCCACCGCACATGGCGCAAGCGCATCCGACGCGTTCCATCTGGTGATTCCATCGCGGCCGGGTTACGGATTTTCAGGCAAGCCGACCACTACTGGCTGGGACCCCGCTCATATCGCACGTGCCTGGGTCGTGCTGATGAAGCGGCTTGGATATCCACAATTTGCTTCGCAAGGTGGCGATTGGGGTGGAGCCATCACGAATGTGATGGGCGAACAGGCGCCTCCGGAATTGCTGGGCATTCATGTCAATTTCGTCGCTACGATCCCGCCCGACATTGCAAAGGCGCTTCAGTCCGGTGATCCTCCGCCGTCCTCTCTCTCAGCCGATGAAAAGCGCGCTTACGGGCAGCTCCAAATTTTGTATACGAAGCGGCGCGCTTACACACCGATAATGGGAACGCGCCCGCAAACGCTTTACGGGTTCGCGGATTCGCCCGTTGGCCTGGCCGCCTGGCTTCTCGATCATGGCGATGGTTATGCCCAGCCGGCGGCGGCGATCACCTCGGCCGTGCTCGGGCGCACCATCGATGGACACCCTGCAGGCGACCTTACACGCGACGATGTCCTCGACAACATCACGCTTTATTGGTTGACGAACACCGTGATTTCTTCGGCTCGGCTTTATTGGGAAAATAAGGTTGGCCTTTACAACGCCGTCAATGTCTCCGTTCCCGCCGCGGTGACCGTCTTTCCCGGCGAAAACTATGAAGCCCCGCGGAGCTGGACAGAGCGCGCGTATCACAAACTCATTTACTACAACAAAGTTGATAAAGGCGGCCACTTTGCGGCCTGGGAGCAGCCGCAACCCTTTTCAGAAGAAGTGCGCGCCGGCTTTCGACCACTGCGCACATAGTGCCGCGAGCGCGGATCCGGGATTGTGAGGAGAACAACAATGCCTCGACCACACCAGCCAGGTCAAAGCGCTTTCAGATCGATCCTGCCCGAAGACATCGACTGGCAACCGTTTCCCGCTTTCCCACCGGCGGCGCGACTTGCCGTCCTCATCGGTCACCCCTCCGAACCGGGCCCTTACGTCATCAGGCTGAAGGTGCCCGTCGGCACAAAGCTGATGCCGCACCGGCATCCCGAGGATCGGATCTACACGGTCATGTCCGGCGTGTTCTACATCGGCCTCGGCGATCAATTCGACGGCGACAAAGTCAAGGCCTTCCCGCCCGGAAGCGTGATCGTTTTGCCGGGCGACACGTCACATTTCCACTGGGCTAAATCCGGCGAATACGTCACGCAAGTCTCGGCGATCGGCCCGCTCGGCCTCGAGTATTTGGACCCGGCCGACGACCCGCGCCACCGACCACACGATCGTTCCGTATAACAAAATCATGCAGGGAGAATTGCCGTGGCCAAGATCGACAAATCCGAACAGATCGACCATAGCCGCCGCCGGTTCTTCGGCACCGCGGCCGTCAGCGCCGCCGCGGCCCAACTCGGCCTGACACCTACTGCGCCGGCGCAAACAAAATCGTCCAGTCTGCCGGCGATCAAGACTGGGACGAACACGTCATTTGGACCGCTCAAGAAGGTCAATGCCGGCGCCCTCAATGTTGGCTATGCCGAAGCCGGTCCTGCCAATGGTGCTCCCGTTCTTCTGCTGCATGGCTGGCCTTACGACATTTATAGTTTTGTCGATGTTGCGCCGGCGTTGGCGTCGGCGGGCTATCGCGTGATCGTGCCGTATATCCGCGGCTACGGCAGCACGCGCTTCCTCGCGGGCGATACGATGCGCAGCGGTCAGCCATCCGCGGTCGCCGTCGACATGATCGCTTTCATGGACGCGCTCAAGATCGACAAAGCGACCATCGGCGGATTCGATTGGGGCGGGCGCACCGCCAACATCATCGCTGCATTATGGCCCGAGCGCTGCAAGGCCATGGTCTCGGTGAGCGGCTATCTGATCGGCAGTCAGCAATCCGGTCGGATACCGCTGCCGCCCAAGGCCGAGCTGCAATGGTGGTACCAATTCTATTTTGCCACCGACCGCGGCCGCGACGGCTACGACAAATACCGGCGCGATTTCTCCAAACTGATCTGGCAGCTCGCTTCGCCGAAATGGGACTTCGACGATGCCACTTTCGAGCGCAGCGCTGCGGCATTCGACAATCCGGATCACGTCGCCGTTGTCATTCACAATTACCGCTGGCGGCTTGGCCTCGCCGAAGGTGACTCAAAGTATGACGATCTAGACAAGCGGCTTGCGCAATCTCCGGCAATCGCCGTTCCGACCATCACGCTCGAGGGCGACGCCAACGGCGCGCCACATGCGGAGCCGAGCTCTTATGCGCAAAAATTCTCAGGCAAGTACTAGCACCGGACCATCACGGGCGGCATCGGCCACAATCTGCCGCAGGAGGCACCGCAGGCCTTCGTCCAAGCCATTGTCGATATCGGCGCGGCATAAGCAGCGAAGAAATCAAGTTTGGCGAAAAGGACGCCGCCGCGAATAAGGCAATCGCGACATAGCGGTTAAGCACCGTGGCAAGGTTGCAACAGTAGAGATGATTCGACGGACTGCCTCTGATTGGCCCTTGCTTGCACACAATTCGCGTTAGGATTTGAGGGTCCCGCTTGAGGGTCTTGTTGAGGGCTTTTCGGGGGGAGCGGGACGTCCAGTAAACCGCCAACTTGTGAGGCCGTCTCAGAGTGAGGCGGCCTCTTCTTATGTTCTGGCGCCGCCTCGCCGGTGGATAGTCCATTGAGGCGAGAGGCGGTATCAAGCCAAATTCGCGCAAGCTGCAGATACGACTCGCGCACTTCGGCCGTATACGCCTCGCCCGCCCATTTGATGCATTCTTCGGCCATGGCGCGGTAATGCGCGGCCGTTTTCATTGAAACGCCCCCAATCCCCAGTCTTGAGGAATTTCG
>DATAYT010000004.1:0-1721 GCA_036272395.1 Xanthobacteraceae bacterium | reverse complement strand
GATGTCGCGATACGGTACTTTCGCGATCTGCAAGCCCATCGATTTGATGAAACCGAAGATCAGAAAATCCGAATTGCCGGTGGCGGCGGCGGCGTTGAGCTTGCCCGGCTGCGCGCGCGCCAGCGCGATCAGCTCGTCCATTGTGCCGACACTGAGCGACGTCGGCACCGAGATCGCCAGCACGGTGACATATTTGGGCGATCGGCATGACATCGCGTGGATCATAGGGGGGCTTCTCTTGGTCGTAGAGGTGGACAAGGAAGGTCGCAGCCGGGCCGAAGAACAGGGTGTGATCGTCGTGCGCACCGAGGAAAGCATTGAGCGCCACGAGACCGTCGCCGCCCGGGCGATTCTCGACTACGACCGGCTTACCCCAGTGCGCGGTTAAGCGATCGGCCAAGAGCCGTGCGGTGATGTCGGTGGCACTGGCGGCGCCGAACGGCAAGATGAGGCGGACCGTGCGGGTGGGATAGGTCTGTTGCGCCGGCGCGCTGCGGAGCAGGCCCGTGAACGCCGCGACAACGATCGCAATCGCGAATAGACGCCGCATCCGTCCCTCCAACACTGCTTGCCGCAGATTCTTAGTGAAGGTGTTTCCACTTTTACGCATCATGCTCTACCATCAGCGCACGTGCAAAGAGGGACGACAGGTGACGGGACGGGTTGAGGGCAAGGTTGCGCTGATTGTCGGGGCAGGGTGCGTCGGCCCGGGCTGGGGCAACGGCCGCGCCGCCGCGGTTTTGTTCGCGCGCGAGGGCGCCAAAGTCTTCGCCGTCGACAAAAACGGGGACGCGATGGCCGAGACGCTTGAGCGCGTCGGCAATGACGGCGAGATCGCCACCCATGTCTGCGACGTGCTCGACGATGCGCAGGTTGCCGCCATGACCGAGGCGTGCCGCAAAAGATTCGGCCGTATCGATATTCTGGTCAACAATGTCGGCGGCTCGGCGGCCGGCGGCGTCGCCGAAATGTCGGAAGAAAATTTCGACCGGCAGATCGACTACAATCTTAAAAGCGTGTTTCTCACCTGCCGCCACGTCATCCCGGTGATGGTCGCGCAAGGCGGCGGCGCCATCGTCAATACCGCGTCCACTTCGGGCACCCGCTATACCGGCTCGCCGCAGATCGGCTATGCCTCGTCCAAGGCCGCCGTGATTCAATTCTCGCGCGTCACCGCCGTGCAATATGCCAAAAACCGCATCCGGGTGAATACCGTGGTGCCGGGTCAGATGCATACGCCGATGGTCGAGGCGCGGCTCGCCAAGCAGCGCACCAGCGGCGACGTCGAGGCTCTGCTTAAATCACGCGTGGCGCGGATTCCGCTCGGCTTCATGGGCGACGGCCGCGACACCGCGCATGCGGTACTGTTTCTGGCTTCCGACGAAGCGCGCTTCATCACCGGGACCGAGATCGTGGTCGATGGCGGCATGACGGTTCGCTGCGATTGAATAAATTACATTGACAGGAATATCCAATGTCCATTCGCCCTGACGATCTCACGCCGACGATTGCGCCGCCGGATCCGAATCCGAAAAAACCGGCATTGAAATTGCCGCCGCTCGCTTGCGATTCGCATTTTCATGTGTTCGGGCCGCACAGCAAATTTCCCTACGCGCCGGATCGGCCGTTCACGCCGACGGACGCGCCCAAGGAGGATCTGTTCCGGCTGCATGATTTTCTCGGCTTTCAGCGCGGCGTGTTCGTGCACTCGACTTGCCACG
>DATAYT010000003.1:0-34876 GCA_036272395.1 Xanthobacteraceae bacterium | reverse complement strand
CGGCGGAAATCCCGGTCAAGGCCAAGGCAGTACAGTACGTAAGAGTTTGTACGCTTTACGGCGACGGCTTTTATTTCATTCCGGGCACGCAGACCTGCATGAAGATCGGCGGCTTCGTGCGCGCCGAAATCAAGTATGACGTCATCGGTTCGTTCGAACCGGCGACCCGCGTACGGACCGGCATTTCGCTCGATGCGGCGGGAGCAGACCGCGTACGGAACGCTTCGCGCCTATCTCCTCGGCGGTTGGCAATACACCAGCAACGACGCGCCGACGCTCAGCCTTCCCGGCACCGCAGTCCCGGCGGCAGGCGGCGCGGCCACGGCCGGGGCGACGCTGAATGGCGCCAATAACGTCTACTTTGCCCGCGCCTTCGTCCAGTTCGCCGGCTTCACCGCTGGCAAGGCAGTCTCTGTTTTCGATTTTTTCGACACCGCGCGCTATAGCCTGCAGACCAATTTCGCCTATCAGGACCTCGGCCGCTTCGGCATCAACACATTCAACTACACTGCCCAGCTTGGGAACGGCTGGAGCGCGAGTCTTGGGATCGAGGACGGAACGTTCTACGCCCGGCCGATCAAGGATCTCAATGCGGCGCCGCCCGCCGGCGTGATCGCAGGCTTCGGAACGATCTTTCCGATCCTCGCCGCCGGCGGTCCGACCAACAGTCCGTGGAACAATGCCGGCCTGCTCGTGCCAGATATCGCTGGCAATGTGCGCGTCGACTAACCTTGGGGGGGCGCAAGTGATGGGCGCGCTGCACGACGACCGCGCGCGTTACTACAATGCCACCGCGAACGGCATGATCAGCGGCGTCGCGCACCCCGCAGATGCTTGGGGCTGGGCCGCCTGCGCTGGCCTACGCGTGAACCTGCCCTCGCCGGGCGACAGCTTCGATGTGCAAACCCAGTACTGCCGCGGCTGGAGCGGCCGCTGCATCATCAACAGCTCCTCACGGCTCGCCGACCAAACTTTCGGCCTCGTCAATTCGGGCACCATCGGCCTGGCCTGGGTGGATGATGCCTTCATGGCGAACAGTGCCGTCACCGGCGCCACGCAGCTGCAGCTGCCGGTGGCCTGGAACATTCACGCAGGCATTCAGCACTATTGGGTGCCGAACCTGCGCACCTCGCTCTATGGCGGCTATGTCAATTACCACGCGGAAAGCTCCGCGGTGGACGCGCTGGTTTGCGCGCCGAATAGATTTGGCCGCGGCTGCGCGGATTGGGCCGCCTGGCAGATCGGATCGCGCACATTGTGGAATCCGGTCAGGAGCCTTGACGTGGGCGTCGACGTCCAATACACGGCGCTGAGCAAGACCGCATTCGACGGCGGCACCGTCACCTTCGCGCCAACCGGCGCCGCGCCCACCACCTTCCGGGTCGGAACGACCGGCGTGGCCTCGGCGCTGTTACGCATCCAGCAGAATTTTTATCCTTGATACATCACGCTTAGGACAGCGCCGATTTCACATTGTCGGGCGAGAACGGCACCCGCCGGATGCGCACGCCGGTCGCGTCGAACACGGCATTGGCGATCGCCGCCGCGACTGGGCGGATCGCCGGCTCGCCAGCACCCGACGGCGCAATTTCCGGCCGATCGATCAGAACCACGTCGGTCGCCTCCGGCGCTTCAGCGATGTCAAGGATCGGATAGGATTGCCAATCGACGCTGGTGACGTTCTTGTTGTTGAACTTGACCTCTTCCCAGAGCGTGCGGCTGATGCCTTGCACGACACCCGCCTGGATGACACGCACCAATCCGTCCGGATTGATGATCTGGCCGCAATCATGCGCGACGGTGAATTTTCGCGGCCAGATCTTGCCGCTCGAACGGTCGACGTCGACGTTGGCGACGATCGCCAAACGCGTGCCATGGCGCTGGACATAGGCGAAGCCGCGGCCGGAAACCGTGTTGCCGCCCTGGCCTTTGCGCGGCGAGGGCGCTGGCTGCCAGCCGGCTTTCTCCGCCGCGGCCTTGATCACGGCAATATCGCGCGGCTCGCTGACGTATTGCAGCCGAAACTCAACCGGATCGAGGTTGAGCGCGGCCGCCAGCTCATCCATGAACGACTCGCTGGCGAAGTGCACTTGCGGGCCGATCGGATCGCGCAAATGCGAGGTCCGCAACGGTGAGCCGCGATCCAACAGCGGTGCAATCGTCTCCCAGTAGCCGGTCCGCTTGTTGGCAAAGCCATAGGACTCCTCCGGCACGCCGAAGCCGTCGCCCGACTTGAGCGGCACGCCGGTCAGTTGCCCGGCCAAAGTATCGTGCGGTGCGCTCTCGTTCGAATTGACGTCGACGCGCGGGAACGCCTTGCTCGTAAATTCATAACCGATCACCTTGCCGGAAGCATCGATCGCGGCACGCGCGCGATGGATCGAGGCCGGCGCCTTCGGATCCCAACCCGTGCCCTGATCGCGCATATATTGCAGGCGGACTGGCCGGCCGACCGCTTTCGCGAGCAGTGCCGCGTCAATCGCGCAATCGCCGGCATCGTTGCGGCCGTATGAGCCGGGACCCAAAATCCAGATGCCGTGCACCTTCTCCGGCGGCACGCCCAAAATCCTGGCGACGCCGTCGCGGGTGAAATGCGGCTTTTGCGAGCCGGTCCAAAGCGTGACCTGATCGGCTTTGATGTCGACGACGGCGCAGGCCGGCCCCATGCTGGCGTGCGACTGAAACGGCCACTCGTATTCGGCTTCGATGACGCGCGCCGCGTTCTTGAACGCCGCGTCGACATCGCCGACGGGCCGGCCCTCGGTTTCGCTCTTGCGCACCGGCGCCTTGCGAATGTGATCGTAAAGCGAAGCCTGGTCCGGAAATGGCGGCGTCGGGTTCGACCATGTCACTTTGAGGTCGCGCGCGGCCTTGATCGCGTCCCATTCCTTGTCGGCAACCACGCCGAGAAAGCCTTGATTCCAGACGACACGCGCGCCAGGAATGTCCTTGATCGAACTCTCGTCGACATTGACCGGCATCGCGCCGGCGACCGCCGGACGGATCACGCGGCCATGGACCATGCCGGGCACTTTGATGTCGGTGCAGAAATCTTGCTGCGCAAAAACTTTCGGTGCGATGTCTTGCCGTTTGATCGGCTGGCCGACGATCTTGAAGTCCTTCGGATCTTTGGGGCGCGCTTTGCCCGGCGCGTAAAGCGGATTGCCGATCTTGCCGTTCCAAGCGAGCGTGACGTTGAAATAGCGCCCGCCCACGAGTTCGGCGTAGCTGACGCTTTTCGCCATTTCGGTATTGCTGTGAACGACGCCGCCGTCGACCACGAGCTGCGCGGCGGAAACGCCAAGTTTTTCGGCGGCGAGCTCGACCAGCACCCGGCGCGCTTCAGCGGCAGCGGCACGCAGCTGCTTGCCGCCTTCCTGGATGCCGGATGCACTCGAGGCGCCGCCTTGATTCACGCTGCTCGCCGTATCGCCAGTGACAACCTTGACGGCCGTAAACGGCACGTCGAGTTCTTCGGCAACCATTTGCGCTAACGCGACCTGGAGCCCTTGTCCAAGATCGGTCTTGCCGGAAAAAATCGAAATCGTGCCGTCGGCGTTCACCGCGATATAGGACGACAGCTGATCGGGCGTGAGCGGCGGCTGGGCGCCGACCAGCCACGCTTCCTCGGCCGCGCGCGCCAATTGCAACGGCATCGGCGCGCCGATCGACACGACGAGCGCGCCGCCGCTTTTCAGGAGCGCGCGGCGCGACGGACGGTTCAGTTTCGCAATCGATATCATGAGCCGCCCCCTCAACCCATCATCGCAGCGGCGCGTTTGACGGCGCGGAGGATGGCCAAATGCGTGCCGCACCGGCATTTCAAGCCGGACAGCGCGTCTTTGATCTGCGCCTCGGTCGGCTTCTTGGTGTCGCGCAAGAATGCGGCAGCGGTCATGAGCCAGCCATTGATGCAATAACCGCACTGCGGCACCTGCTCCTCGATGTAAGCCGCCTGCAGCGGATGCGGTTTTTCCGGGGTGCCCAGCCCGGCGAGCGTTGTGATCTTGCCGTTGCCGGCCGCCGACACCGGCGTGACGCATGAGCGAATTGGCTGACCGTCGAGATGCACGGTGCAGGCACCGCACTGCGCCAGTCCGCAGCCGAAATGCGGGTTGTTCAGGCCGAGATCGTCGCGCAGCACATAAAGGAGTGGCGTGCCCGGGTCGGCTGTGACGGTATGGGTGCTCCCGTCTACGCTGAGGGAAAATTTCTCACTCATTCTGGCGAGTCCTCCTGCATGCCGCGATCGCGAAGCCGTCGCTTGTTTTGTTCGTGCAGACTATGCGCAAAGCCGGATGATTGGGAAGGATCTGCGGGCAATGAATTCCTGCCATGCTTGTCGCGCAATGATTCGATGCGCCGTTTCGATATCAGCCGCCCGCGTCCTTCGCTAGCCTCTCCACGACGGCAAACAAATCGCGGATCTGGGCCTCCTGAATATTCCGCGTAATGAAAACAACGCGGCTATCGCGGTTTTGGTCCGGCCACGATTGCAATTCCACCGGCGGATGCGCGAGATGCTGGACATATTGCGCGACCACCGGGCCGCGGCAGCCGGCAACATTGAGAATGCCCTTGACCCGCAACAGGTCGGGACCGCGCAGCGCGATCAGTGTCTCCATGGCGCGGGTGAACGCGATCCATTCGACCGGTTGTCGCCATTCGAGCACGAAGCTGGAAATGCCGTCGCTGTGTTCGGCTTCGGCGATAAAGCCGGAGCGCTCTGCGGTGGCCGGCGCGATCAAGCGCTCGGGATCAAGCGCGCCGCCGACCGCGAGATCGATGCCGGCGCGCGGATTGAGCATCTGCAAGTGCCTCCTGAGCGAATCGACCGCGGACGCGCCGGCGAGATCGCTTTTCGAGACGATGAGGCGATCGGCCAGGATCACTTGCTTGCGCGCTTCCGCGGCGGCGGCGAGAGTCGCTTCTGCGTTCACAGCATCGACAACGGCGAGCATGACGTCGATGTGGAATTCGCCGCCGAGCGCGCGATCGGTCGAGAAGGTCTGCAGGATCGGCGCAGGATCGGCGAGTCCGGATGTCTCGATGACAACGCGCGCGAAGTCCGGCGCCACGCCGCGGTCGCGATCGATCACGAGCTGGCGCAAAGCCAGTTGCAGATCAGTTCTGGTGATGCAACAGACGCAGCCATTGCCGAGCAATATCGTCTCTTCGGCAGTGTCGCGAACGAGCGCGTCGTCGATGCCGATGGTGCCGAATTCATTGACGATCACCGCCGTTCCCTCTCCTTCGGGTGAAGCCAAGAAATGGCGGATCAGGGTGGTCTTGCCGGCGCCGAGAAAGCCGGTCACGACCGTCACTGGGATGCGCGCGCCGCGCTCGCGTTTGAGTCGGCGCCCGAACGGACCGGCTTCGCGGGAAGGAAAAAGGTCGAGCATTGGCGATTATCACGTCATCCTGAGGCGCCCGCCGCGGGCGGGCCTCGAAGGATGACCGTCCAAAGCGAAGCAGGCGCCGCCATCCTTCGAGGCTCGCTTCGCTCGCACCTCAGGATGACGGCTCACCAAATTCAAAAATCCATCTCCAGGATGTAGAGCCCGCCGATATGACGATCGACGGCGTAGAGGATGCCGCGCTCGTCGACGAACACGTCGTTGATCTGGATCGTGCCGGTCGGCGCGCGGGCGGGCGCCGGTGGCATGAAAATGCCGACCTCCTTCGGCTGATAGGGATTAGAGATGTCGTAGGCGCGCAAGCCGCCATTGAAGAACGTGCCGAGCACGATCTGATCGGACTGCCAGGCGGTCGGCAGCGGCACGTTTTCATGAATATTGTGCGCGCCGAAGCGGCCAGCCTGGGCGTAGACCCGGTGATCGGGCATCGGGCAGGTCGCGATCGGCACCAGATTGGTTTCGTCGCGCGCATCCAGAATCCAGATCAGCTTGGGCCAGTCCTTGGCGTTGTTTTCGGTCGATTCGTCGGTCACCAGCATCAAGCCGCGGTCGAACAGCGGCACGATCGTGTGCATGAAGCCGGTGTAAGGCGGCGAATTGGTCCAGTGTGAAATTTTCTTCGGATTGGCTTTGTCGGAAATATCGAGGACGAACATGCCGCCGTCGATGTAAGCGAGATAACAGCGATCGCCGCGCTGCGGATAGACGTTGGTGTTGTGCGCGCGATAGCCCTTGTCGATCGGATGCCGCGGTGGCGGCATCACGCTGTCGCCCTGGCGCGTGCCGGGCATCCACCAGCGGCCGATCTCGACCGGCTTTGACGGATTGCGCACATCGACGCAGCGGTAGAACTGGTCGTCGTTCGGATTGGTCGGAACGAAGTCGCGCGAGCCTGACGCGCAATGGACGAATTCGCCATCGCAGAACCACAGCTGATGCACGCCGCGCGAATGCGGTCCGGAGCAGTCGAAGAATGAAATCGATTTGGGATTTTCCGGTTTGGAAATGTCGAACAGTTCGAAGCCGGCCGGCTTTAAATCCTTCTTCGACGTCTGGTACGCGACCGCCATGATATTGCCGGTCGTTTCCAGCGAGTTCGAGCGCATATTGGCGTGCGGCAGATCGGTCTGGCACACGACTTTCGGCTGGCGCGGATCGGACACATCGACAGCGGTGAAATTCTTCGGCGCGCTCTCATGCGCGAGCCAGATGATGCGGCGGCCGTCCGGCGCGATCTGCACCGACATGCCTTCGCCCATGCCGCCGAAGCCGCCGAGCATGTCGTGCGCCAACAGCTTGAAATTCCAGACGACGGGTTGATAGCCCTTGGTCAGCGGACTTTCGTCTTTGGTCAGCATCCGTCACATCTCCTGTCAGGGTGCAGTTAATCGTTGCAGTTGGGCGCTGCTTACGATGCGGCGCGGGCGCGTTCCATGAAATCCGGCTGCAGCGCCGTCTTCCAGTCGGGAACGGCGTTGATCTTCTTGTCCGCCAAAAGGATCTCCGCCTGCTGTTGAATATAGGGCTGCAAATCGCGAGGGAAACCGGGATTCACCTCGACGCGCGACAGCGCCTTGGAAAATGTGTCGAGCGACATGGTGTAGCCTTTGTCGGCATAGAACTTGTAGATCACGTCGGCCACTTTTTGCGGCGCGTTCCTGAAATCATTGGAAACGTCGAGCCAGGCTTTCAGATAAGCGATGATGACGTCGGGCTTTGCCTGGACGAAATCGGGCGTCGCCGCCATGAAGACCGGCATCGGATCGACGGCGGAGAAATCGATCAGATCGGTGGCTATGCCGTCGGCAACCGCAATCAGATTATAGGGTTCGACGTTGACCATCGCATCGACCGTCTTGGCGGCGAGCGCAGCCACCATATTGTTGACGTCCATGCGCACTTCCACGTAGTCGCCTTTGTTGAGACCGTGCTGCGGCATGATGGTATCGACAAAGACATTGCCGACTGAGGAGCCGGTCTGATTGGCGATCCGCCGGCCGCGCAGCTCCCCGATTTTGCTGATGTTCAAATCCTTGCGCGCGGTGACGCGCGCGGTCTTGCCGACATGTTCGATAACTGCGATCGCAATGAGCCCGCCCTTGGCATTGCCGATGATGAAGGATTGACCGGCATAGGTGCCAAGATCGACCTGCCGCGCCACCATCTGCTGCATGGTGAGATTGCCGGACGGCACCGCGAACTCTTCGGCCGCGATGCCGTGCTTGTCGAGATATCCCGATTTCAAGAGATAGTAGGTCGGCATGCCCCAGATATTGGTCTGGTAGCCCTGGCGGATGGTCGCGGTAGCGGCCGGCGCATATCGCGCCGATAAGCCGAGCGCCAGCGCGCCGGCGCCGCCCGCGGTAAGACACTGACGGCGCGTCAACGCCGATTGCGGTTTGCTCCGCTCTATCATTGTGTTCCTCCGGCCCTGTTCTTTTCTCGGTTTATTTGGTCAGTGCTGTCGCGTTGTGTTCAGGATCTTTCTTCCGTTGGCTTTCATGTTCGCGCTCCTGACCCAACAGGCGCAATAGCATTTTTTTGATAGTCGAGAAACTCAACGCTGAGCGGATCGCGCGGGCGCGACAGGCGTATCGGCACTTCGGTTTTTAGCGTGCCGGGATGCGGCGTCATGACCAGCACGCGATCCGCCAAATAGACCGCTTCGGCGACATTGTGGGTCACGTAGATCACCGTCTTGCGGGTCGTGCGCCAGACTTCGGCGAGGAGCCGCTGCATCTCATCGCGCGTCAATGCGTCCAGCGCCGCAAATGGCTCGTCCATAAGCAAGACCGCGGGGTTGTAAGCGAGCGCGCGGGCGATCGCGACCCGCTGCTGCATGCCGCCGGAGAGATGATGCGGATAGGCGCGGGCGAAATTCTCAAGCTTGACCAGGCGGAGTTGTTCGAGCGCGATCGCCTCGCGTTCCGTCTTCGAGATTCCTTTCATTTCGAGGCCAAAGGCCACATTGCCGAGCGCCGTGCGCCACGGAAAGAGCTGGGCGAAGTCCTGGAATACGACGCCGCGATCCATGCCGTAGCCGGTGACCGGCGTGCCGCCGATCCGGATTTCGCCCGCACTCGGCGTCGAGAATCCGCCATGATATTCAAAAGCGTCGACTTGCCGCAGCCGCTCGGCCCGACGATGCAGAGGAATTCCGAACTCTCGATGCCAAAGCTGACGCCGTGGACGCCCGGCACCGCCCCGCTTGGCGTCCGGTAGGTGAGTGTGATCGCGCGCTTCGATATGGGCCATTGCCCGTTCCCGCCGTTTACTGCTTTGGCGTCTTCACCCCAAACAGATCATGCGTTAATGCAGACTTCTGTTCGAGGCGCGCTTTGTGCCAGAAGCCATGACCGGACGCAAAGACGCCGCTGATTGAGTGCTATGAAGGATTGCTTAGATGAATGCATCAGCCGGTATCCGCATAACTGCCGCACTCGCGGTCGCGGCCGCTCTCGCCGCCACGGCACCGGCATTTCCGGACGCCTATCCCAGTCGGCCGATCCATCTCATCGTGAATTTCGCGGCGGGAGGCACCGGCGACATTGTCGCGCGGCTTATCGGCAACAAGCTGTCGAGTGCGCTTGGGCAATCCGTGGTGGTAGAGAACCACCCGGGCGCCGGCGGCACGTTGGGCGCGCGCGATGTCGTCAACGCCCAACCCGACGGTTACACGCTCACCGTGGCGCAAACGCCGGAAATCGCCATCAATCCATTTTTCATGAAAGACGCCGGTTACGATCCGCGCAAGGATCTGCAAGCGATTGCGCTGACCGGGGTCGTGCCGCTCGCATTGGTCGTCCCGGGCAACGCGTCCTATTCCACCATGGCCGAGTTCGTGAAATTTCTGCGCAACCCCGATCGCCCGGTGACATTCGCTTCCGCCGGGATCGGCACGCCGGGTCACCTCGCTGGCGAATTGTTGAAGCTCAAGCTCAACAACAATCTGACGCACGTGCCGTATAAGGGCGCCGCTCCGGCCTTGAACGATGTCGTCGGCGGCCATGTCGATTTCTATTTTCCTGGATTTCCCGCGGCCGTGCCGCTGATGCAGAGCGGCAAGGTCAAGCTGCTCGCGGTTTCGACGGCCAAGCGCGCCAGCGCGGCGCCGGACATTCCGTCGGTTGCCGAAGCCACCGGAATTGCCGATTTCGATTTCGCGCTGTGGGTTGGATTTTTCGGACCGCGCGCGCTGCCGATGGATGTCACCAAGCGCTTGAACGCGGCGATCAATCAAGTTCTGCTCGAGCCGGAGATGAAAACGCGGCTGCAAAATGACGGCGCCGAAGTTTCAGCGCTGTCGATCGACGAGTTCTCCGGCTTCGTGCGCGCCGAAATCGCCAAATATCAGGGGATCATCGCCGCCGCCGATATCAAGCCGGAATGACAATCGGCGCGAGCCGTTTCCCGGGCGAAGCCCAGCATGAAATGATGCGCTGCTGACCCGGGAACTTTGCAAATTCTGAGTCTGCGACGATCCCGGATCAGCGTTGCGCCACTACGTGCTGCACCGCGTCCGGGAAACGAACTTCTATTCGACTCACAAACTTCTAAACCCGCGCCGCGCGCGCCATTCCCCAACGATAGATCGTGGCGCGCTCGATCGAGCCGAACACCAGCCGTTCGGTGGCAAAGTCGATAAGACCGATCACGATCAGCGACGCCAGCATCACGTCGGCGTCGAGGAATTCCTTGGCGTCGAAGATCACCCAGCCTAGACCCCAATCGGAGCCCGCCAGCATTTCGGCGCCGATCACCGCGATCCAGGAGCGCAGGAAGGATTGGCGTAAGCCGGCGATGATGAAGGGCGAGGCGCCGGGAATGATGATTTTCCAGAACAGTGCGTGTTCGTTGGCGCCCATGGCGCTTGCCGCGCGCAGCCAGATCGGGTTCACGGCGCGCACGCCCGACCAGGTATTGAGTAGCATCGGGAACAGCGCAGCATAGAAAACAATGAGGACGCTCACGGTATTGCCGAGCCCGAACCAGAGGATGAAGACCGGCACCCAGGCCAGCGATGGAACGGGCATCAGCGCGCTCATCAGCGGCAGCACGAAATTTTCCACCGGCCGGAACCGGCCCATCAGCACGCCCAAGAGCAAGCCGATCGCAACCGCAAAGCCGAAGCCGATCAGCACGCGATAGAGCGTGGCGGCGGCGTGCAGAAGCATGGTGCCGTCGGCGAGTGAAGCAAACAGCGTACGCGCGATGGTGGGAAGCGTGGGCGTCAAGGCTTACGGAAAATAGCCACTGCGGGCGAGCGCCTCATAGAGCGTCGCGGCGATGATCAGCGTCAGCGCCCCGCGCCGCAACGAGATCGATCGCTCTGAAAATGTCCACGCGGCGGTCATGTCATCATGCCCCAGCGCACGACAGTTAAGTTTTCCAGCGGCGCAAAGACAAGCTTCTCGAGCCCAAGCCCGATCAGCGCAATCACGGCGATGCCGGCCAGCATCACGTCGGTGTTGAGAAATTCCTGCGCGCCGAAAATCAGCCAGCCCAGGCCCCATGGCACGGCGGCGAGCATCTCGACCGCAACCAGAATGCGACAAGCCTGGGCGAGACCGAGTCGCAACCCGGTGACGATATAGGGCAGCGCGCCCGGGAGCACGACATGGCGAAACAGCCGGCGATCGTCGGCGCCCATCGCTTGCGCCGAACGCAGCCAGATCTCCTTCACCGCTTTCACGCCGGTCCAGGAATTGTAAATGACCGGAAAGGCGGAGACGAAGGCGACCAGCGCGATGGCGGGAATATTGCCCGGCCCGAACCACAACAGAAACAACGGTGCGTAGGCGAGACCGGGAATTGGAGCGCCGATGCTGACCAGCGGCAGCAAAATATCTTCGGCCCGGCGCGAGCGGCCCATGAGCACGCCCGCCGCGATGCCGATGCAAGCAGCCAGCGCAAAACCGGCGGTGAGCCGCAGGAGCGTGTCGAAAGCATGATGCGGCAGAACGCCACTGGCCATGAGCCGCGCAAAGGTGGCGCCAATTGTTTCCAGCGGCGGAAAAAACTGGACAGGGAAGATGCCGAGATGCGCTACGGCCTCCCACAAGGCGCCCACCGTAATGAAGGGATAGGCATTGCGCCAGGCGCGCCAAAAGTGGCTGTCGCGGGCGCCGACGCCTGCGAAATTCTCCACGACATCATGCATCGCGGCGCAAGCATAATGTCATCGCCGATGTGCCGGCAAGCATTGCGTCCTTTGCGACGTTGCAGCACTCGCGCGCTGTGCTAGGACAAGTCGAAACACATAGGAGCTTGACGATGGCGACGGGCAACACGCAGAAAATCGGCTGGATCGGCATGGGCAGAATGGGATTTCCCATGGCCGAGCGGCTCATCAAAGCTGGCCACGATGTATCGATCTGGAATCGCACCCGTGCCAAGGCGGAGCCGCTGGCGAAAATCGGCGGCAAAATCGTCGATCGCCTGGCGGATCTGAAATCGGTCGATGTGCTGTTCTCAATCGTCGCCACCGGGGCGGACGTGCAGGACGTGCTCTATGGCAAGGATGGCGTCGCCGCCGGCAGCGGCAGAATGCCGCCGGTGGTCGTTGATTGTTCCACCATTGCCGTGGAAGAATCGGCGGCGATCCGCAACAAGCTCAAAGACCTCGGCGCCGACTTCGTCGCTTCCCCGGTCAGCGGCAATGCCAAGGTCATCAAAGCCGGCCAGCTTTCGGCTGTCGTCTCTGGCGCCGAACCCGCGTGCAAAATCGCGATGCCCTTGATCGAGGTCTTCGCGCCGCGCGGCGTATCCTATGTCGGAGAAGGCGAATTGGCGCGCGTCTGCAAGATCGCGCACAATGTGATGCTCGGGGTCGTGATCGAAAACCTGATCGAGATCACGCTGCTCACCAACAAAATGGGCGTGCCGCGGCACGCATTTCTTGCCTTCCTCAATAATGGGGTGATGGGCTCGATGTTCACCCGCTACAAATCTCCCGCGCTGGTCAACCTCGACTGGACCACGACATTCACGCCGGAGCTGATGCGCAAGGACCTCGATCTCGGACTCGAGCTTGGCCGCGAAATGGACGTGCCGATGCCGGTCACGGCGGCGACGCGTGAAGTGCTGCAGAGCCATTTCGGCGCCGCGATGCTGCAAAAGAACCCGCAAGATTATCTGCAGAAGGATTTTGCCGCGCTCGCCGAGACCATGGCGCTCGCCGCTGGGATGAAGCTGGTAAGCGAAAATAAGAACGTGCCGACCGGCTTGGAATCCTGAGCCGGGCCGGCACGGACAAAAAAGTTGCGAAGCGGAGGAGATCATGCATCTGAAGCTACCCTGGGCTCGCGCACTCGGTTCAGGCCTCGCAATTACCGCCGCGACACTCGTCGTACTTGGCGCATCATTTTTGTCCGGTCCGGTGTCAGCGGATCAGGCGTGGCCGACACGGCCGGTGAAATTCATTTTGACGCTCGGTCCGGGCAGTGGCGCCGATATCGGGGCGCGCTTATTCGCGGATCGCTTAAGCCAACGCTGGGGGCAGCCGGTCGTGGTCGAGAACCGGCCCGGCGGCGACGGCATTGTCGCGATCAATTCCTTCGTCAGCGCACATGACGACCATCAATTGCTGTTCTCTCCAACCTCCTCTTTCACCGCGCACCCGTTCCTCCATGACCACCTGCCGTACAAGCCGGCTGACTTGGCGCCCATTGCGCGCGTTTCCAATACCGTCATTTCGATTTCGGTGCCGGCGAGCTTGAACGTGGGCTCGATGAGGCAGCTGATCGCGCTCGCTCGCGCACAACCGGGCAAGCTCAACTGGGCGGGCGTCACCGGCGCGCTCGATTTCATCTTCGCCGGATGGCTCAAACGCGAAGGGTTGGATATCGCGAAGATCGCGTACAAAAACCCTGTTGATGCCGCCAATGACCTCGCCGAAGGACGCGTGCAGGTCTATGAATCGGCGCTGGCGATCATTCGCCCACAGCTGCAAACAGGCAAAGTCAAGCTCCTCTGCGTCACCAACACCGTGCGTGCGCCGACCGAGCCCGATTTGCCAACCGTGCAGGAAGCCGGCCAAGCGGCGCTGACAATCGACGGCCTGGTCGGGCTATTCGGGCCGGCCGGCATGCCGCTCGCGCTGCGTCAGCGCATCGCCGCCGACATTCGCAATGTCGCCGACGACACGATCAAACAACGCTTGGTAACGACCGGCCAGCTTCTCAATGTCGGCGGCCCGGAGGAATTCGCCAAATCAATCGACGAGCAGCGGATGCAAGTCGCAGCTTTCGCCAAGGAACTCGGCATTGCCGAACTGCCGCAGGATTAGGCCAGGCACTCATAAATTTACGTCGGCACGTAAGGGTTCGACCGATCTCAGCTCTACCCTCGTAAGCAGACGGGCCATAACGGAAGTCCAGGTTGCCTCGATGTTAACTCCTGTCCGCTACTTCTATCGGCGACTTACGGACGCAGACGCTTCACTTCTCAGGGACTTGGTACGGGTATTCGGAGAGGCATTTGACCAAGTCGGTATCTACCAACGTTCTGTTCCAAGCGATGATTATCTGACACGGTTGCTGATCAATCGGCATTTCATCGTGGTAGTTGCAATGAATGGCAAGGAGGTCGTTGGCGGCCTCGCTGCCTATGAATTGGACAAGTTCGAGCAAGATCGGCGCGAGATCTACATCTACGATCTCGCTGTTATGAAAGGTCACCGGCGCAGGGGCGTTGCCAAAGGCTTGATCGGCGAATTAAAGAAAATCGCTTCAGAGCGGAACGTGTACGTTATTTTTGTGCAGGCCGACACAGAGGATGGCCCAGCGATCGCTTTGTACGAGGGATTGGGTACCAAGAAAACAGCTTATCATTTTGATATTGAAGTACCCCCACACACCTCTTAGCGACCACTCGTGGAAATGACCCCAATATCTGCTTTGGATCAGAAAGCGACATGCGCTCGCGTAAAAGCGATGTCCGCTTTTACCCCGATGGGAATGGAGATTCTGATAGTTGCCTCAGCTTCGCGGGCAACTTGTCGTCACTGAGATGGATGTATCTGTGCCGATCGCAGCGCCACGTCACCTTTCCTGAATGCGCAGGCCTCCTTGGCCCCGAGACAGACGAAGGGCTCTTAGCCGATACAGGTTTTTCACCAGCGCCGCGCGCCTTTCTTCCTCGAGCTTCAACGCATCCCTTATTTCCTCGTGCGCCTGACGTGGCTCAATGAAGGTTTTTGCGATTTCACGTTGCTCCGTATCAGACATGGCGATCCTTTCGTAAATTCTCGCTGGCTGCAATTGCGGCACGAGCCTGCATTTTTCAACGTAATCGAGCGCGCACTCGCCGAAATCAGCCGTGCAGCCCGCCGAACAACCAAATCAGAAGAATAATCGGCAATGGAATGCCGAGAAGCCAAAGTAACAATCCGCGTCCCATGACGGGTACTCCTCGTCGCGTTTGACAGCCGAACGCAACAACGAGCCTGCGGTTGAATGGTTCCGGTTTGTGATCTCTTTACGAGGACTGCGGCTCCTCGACTGGCGCCGCGCGCTTTAATGTTGTCGCCGGAGAATCGCGTAGGAACTAACAACTGATCTCCAACGTTATAGGCGTTGAAAATGGTAGGTCAATATGCGTTGCCCTTCTTGCCGTTTGATAATTGATCCAAGAACAGCTTGGAAAAACTCGAACAATTGCTTCTATTGCAGCGAGTTTTGCGCTGATTCTGAAATTTGTTCGCCGGTTGCGCGCGGCGCGCAGAAGGAAACCCTTGATCGACAGTATATGGAACGGCTGCGGCGGCTTTTGCCTGTTTTTCGAGTTTTAAAATCGAACCGCGCAAATCCACTGCCCACCGCCGCACTCCAATGAACGCGCTCGTCGGCGTCCGCAGCCTCCTCGGCGGCGGGGAAAAAATTGATCAAGCTGTTTCGAGCTCGCTATGCTGTGACCATTGTCGCGGCAAGCTGAGATTCGGAGCGCATCGCTACTGGCACATGCGGTTCTGTTCCGCCGCCTGCGTGAGTGCATACCGGCAGCGACTGTCTCCACACACGCGGCAGAAAATTTACGAGATCGATGGTTGTGACCAGTGGAAGGCAGCAAGCTAGATGCGTACTTGACGAAGTGCGGCCGAGCGTAACAACAAACGGCGCTGCGACTGCAGCCAGTTAATGCTGGCAATAATCGGATGCAACCAACTGATAATCGCCCGACTGATAGCGGACGTAGCAGTTGTCGTGCCACCAATAATAACGGTACACCGCGCTGGGATTATCACTCTGGAACGTGCGAATCGTGGCCTTGAGCTCCCCCTCGGCGGCAATCGCCGCAGCGGTTGCTCCGTCGATAGTTGCGGCTGCAGGCGCACGACCGGTTGATTGCGTAGGCCCTTGGGCCGTTGACGAGGGAAAGGGCGGGAAAAATTAGCACCGAGGCGGCGCAAAGTATCCCGCGCGTGACTTTCCTCGTGGCAGATCGCTTGGGCATCGGCTTTTTTTGAATGCCCCGAAAACCCGCGAAAATATTAGGCGTTTTCAGAATGGATTGGAAGCGCAGACTTCCCGGCGCTTTACATACCAAACATTGTGTGCGCTTGGCCCGCCGCTTTCGGCTTACTGCGTCGTTTCTACGGTGTCTGGATGTCGGTCTGCACGCTGATCGTCATCAGCCATTGGCCGTTGCGCCGCACCCAGACCCGGGCGGCGCGATAGTGCGGACGGGAATTGTCCGGCACCATCTGCGTCGCGATCATCGCGGCGGCATCGCCGTAAACCGAAAGGCGCACGGCCTGTATTTCGCCGACCGTTAACGGACTTTCTGCTTGTTTCTGCCGTTCGATGGCGGCAATGCGCGCCGCTTTATCGATTGGGGCGTAGCCCGAGCGATAGAGCATGAATTCATCGGCCACATGCTTCGACCATTCCTGGGAGTCGTGGGCGATGCTGGCCTTCTCAATCGCCAGAAACGCATTGAGAACGTCCTGCTCGGCGGGCGAACGCACGCGGTAGGGCATGGTTTGACAGGGATTGGTGCATTCGATCGCTTTGCCGTCATCCCGCGAGGACGCCGCGGGGGCCGCGGCGCCATCGGCGATCACGACGCTCTGCCAGGCCAGCGCGCGCCAAGCGCCTCTCTGCTTCGCCCAAATATCGAGAAAAAAAGCGGTGTTGCCGTCGGCCGACTTGCGTTCGCCGGTCACCGTGGCCAGGAGCCCGTACATCGTCAGCTTGGGATCGCCGGCGGTCGCCGCGGACAGGCTTTTCAGATCGGCAAGAACCTCGCGGCGCGAATAGGCTCTGCCGGCCTCGTCGGTATAACTGAATTGCAGCGACAGGAGCTTGCGCGCAATCGTGCGGTCGCCGGTGCGCAGCACATCGGCAAGCGCCCGATCGGCTGCCGCCACGGATTCTTCAGCCGACTGCGCACGGGTTCGAACAATATGTGCGGTGACGAGGCTCGCGGCCAAGAGCGCCAGAGCAAGACGCCGCACCGCTTGTCGGCTGGCCAACTCCGCGGCCCAACGCATCTCCCTCACCCCACCAATCGGCATTTCGCGCCGGCCGTTGTCCCGTCAAATGGCACAATGGCACTTTCCGGCGCCGCCGCTCAAGGCGCGGCTTGCAGTCGCGACGCCCAGTCGCAGGCGAGCCGCAACCTGATCAGCCGCAATGGTGGCAGTGGCGATAGTGATGATAATGGCCGTGATGACGACTGGAAGGCGTGCCGCGCATGGCGACGCGGCAAGGTTCGCTGAGCTGCCTGTACTTCGCTTTCATGCAGGCCGTGACCCTTGCCACGTCGGGGATGACGTCGGAACAAAGCCGCATCGCGTCGGGCGTGCACGCCTGACGGGCCGCATCGCTGCCTTGGGCGGATGCGGCGTCGAGACGACAAAACAGCAGGGCGAGCAAGGCAACGGCGCCGGCCAGATTTACGAACCGCATGTTTATCCTCTCGATTTAGCGACTTTTTGCGCGGGTGATTTTGCTGACGAGATAGGCCGGCGCCTGGCGCAATCCAAGTCTGTCCAAGGCTGCCCAAGTCTCTACCCAAGTCTCGACTGCGCAAACACCTGCTCGCCCAAAGGTGGCGAAAGTACGATCTCGCCCGCTCTGCCGAGCCGTATGGTATTTTGCCGGAACTTGGCTAGTCCCGCCACAGAGCCAGCACGCTTTCATTGATGAGAACACAGGTCGTCATCATCGGCGCCGGTCCGGCCGGGCTGTTACTCGGTCAGCTCCTCCAGCGTCGAGGCATCGACAATATCATTTTGGAGCGGCAGACCGCCGATCATGTGCTCGGCCGCGTGCGCGCCGGCGTTATCGAACAGGTCACGATGGATCCGTTGGACGAAGCTGGCGTCGGCGAGCGGATGCATGCCGACGGCCTCATCCACGAGGGCGTGCAGATCTGCGTCGACGGCGCCCGCCATCGCCTGTCATTCAAGGAGCTGACCGGTAAGACCGTCATGGTCTACGGCCAGACCGAAATTACCAAAGACCTCATGGACGGCCGCGCCGGCGCCGGCGCTCCAACCGTCTATTCGGCGCAGGACGTGACCTTGCATGAGATTTCCGGGGATCGCCCGCGTGTGACCTACCGCGCCGGCGGCAACAGCCATGAGATCGCGTGCGACTTCATCGCCGGCTCTGACGGCTTTCACGGCGTCAGCCGCAAGAGCGTGTCAGCGCGCGCAATCAGCTCCTACGAGCGGGTCTATCCGCTGGGCTGGCTCGGCACCCTGTCGGATACGCCACCGGTTTCCGAGGAACTGATTTACGTGCGCCATCCGCTCGGTTTCGCGCTGTGCTCGATGCGCTCGCCGACCCGCAGCCGCTACTATTTGCAGTGCAGCCTGGCCGAAGATCTTGAATCCTGGTCGGATGAGCGGTTCTGGGAGGAGCTCAAGCCTCGGCTCGACGACGAAGCGCGCGAGCGCCTGGTGACCGGACCTTCGGTTGAAAAGAGCATCGCGCCGCTGCGTAGCTTCGTCGCCGAACCGATGCGCTTTGGCCGTTTGTTTCTCGCCGGCGACGCCGCCCACATCGTGTCGCCGACCGGCGCCAAAGGGCTTAATCTCGCGGCGAGCGATGTGCGCTATCTGTCGCGGGCCTTGATCGAACACTATGAAGACAAATCCGACGCCGGCCTCGACCATTATTCAGTGCGCGCGCTGGCGCGGGTGTGGAAGGCGGAGCGTTTTTCATGGTGGATGACCATGACGCTGCACCGCATATCCGATAATCCGTTCGATCATCGGCTGCAGCTCGCCGAGCTCGATTATTTGTTTCGATCCAAGGCCGCTGCCACGGCGTTCGCCGAGAACTATGTCGGTCTGCCGTATTAACGAACCCGCTCCCCAACACGACAATAGCAGCATGGTCCACTATCCAGCTCTGCCCGCCTGAGATAGCATAATCAGAGTCACCAGCGCATGCCGGCAATTCCCTGCGGCGATGGGCAATCAGCTCTTTAGGTCTCCACTTTTCTCAGGAGCTGTCAGCCGTCACGCTTTGTATCAGGCCTGAGCAGAGTAACTGCCATGTCGAGCTCACAGATCGCACCGAAGCCACTTCAGATTGTCGCCGCGGTGATTGGAAATGCTCTGGAATGGTATGATTTCATCGTCTTTGGCTTTTTCACGGTGGTCATCGCGCGACTATTCTTTCCCAGCGACAACCAATACGCCTCACTTTTACTCACCACAGCCACTTTCGGCGTCGGCTTTTTCATGCGGCCTGTGGGCGGAGTTTTGCTCGGCATCTATGCCGATCGCAGAGGTCGCAAAGCCGCACTGCTGATGGTCATCACTCTAATGACGATCGCCATCGCTATGATTGCGTTCGCGCCGACTTATGCGGCGATTGGTGTCGCGGCGCCGCTCATCATGGTATTAGCTCGGCTATTACAGGGCTTTTCGGCCGGCGGTGAGTTCGCCAGCGCCACCGCCTTTCTCACCGAGAGCGCGCCCGCGACGCGGCGTGGCCTCTATGGTTCTTGGCAAATGGTCGGCCAGGGCCTGGCCGTGCTTCTCGGTGCGATTTTGGGAACGCTGCTTACGCGCTCGCTCACTCCCGAGACGCTCGACAGTTGGGGCTGGCGCATTCCGTTCCTGTTCGGTCTGATCATCGGTCCGGTGGGACTTTATATCCGCCGCAAACTCGATGAGACTTCTGCATTCCTGCAATCGAACCGAAGTTTGGCCGGCCAGCAGGGTGCCGGCAGCGTGCTCATGTCCCACGTCAAGGAAATGCTGGCTTGCCTGGGAATGGTCGTCTCCGGAACGATCTCGTTCTACGTGATCCTCATCTACATTCCGACCTTTGCTCGTACCCAGTTGCACTTACCCCTCGACCAGGCGTTCCTCGCCCAGTCGATCGGCTTGGCCTGTGAGGTCGTGCTCATACCAATATGCGGATTGCTGTCCGACTTCGTCGGGCGCAAGCCAGTCATGATCACCGCTCTTGTGCTCGATCTTCTGGTAACCTACCCGCTGTTCTCTTGGGTCAGCGCAAGTCCATCGTTTGGCGCGCTTTTGACCATGCAGATCATGCTCTGCAGTCTGTTTGGCGTCTTCAACGGCCCGATATCGACGGCATTGGCCGAGCAATTCCCGACTCGCGTGCGCTCGACCGCGCTCGCCATCGCCTACAACATCGCGGTCATGCTGTTTGGCGGCTTTGCACAGTTCTTCGTGACCTGGCTGATCCAAGCGACCGGCACGCCGATCGCCCCGGCATATTATCTGATGTTCGGCGCTGCGGTTGGACTGCTGGCAGCCTTTTTCCTCAAGGAACGCGCTCGCGATGCCAGATTTTTGGTCACGGACGCCGTCGAACCCACTGCCGCCTAGCGCATACGTCTCCGCTGGCATCGAACTGATCTGGTTCGCGCCAGACGATGCGGGCAGTACCGCGCCTCGGCGCAAACGGAAATGCCCGGTCAACCCGGTGTCTGGCTGATCGCCGTCGCCGTTGCGTTCAATCGGCTTTCGTGCCGGCGAAGCTCACCACCTTGCGCCACTTCTCGGTTTCGGCGGCGATGAACGCGGCGAAGTCGCCGGGTGAGCCGCCGCCGGGGCCGACGCCCAATTCGGTCAGCCGCTTTTTAATTTCGGGATCGCGCAGCGCGGCGTTGATCTCTTTGTTGAGAAGCTCAACGATGTCCGCCGGCGTATTCTTTGGCGTCGCGATGCCATACCAGCCGACAGCCTCGAAACCCGGCAAAAACTCAGCCATTGTCGGCAGGTCGGGCAAGACCTCTTGCCGCGCCGGCGTGGTCACCGCAAGCGCCCGCAATCTGCCGCTTTTGATATAACCGAGCGAGGCCGGCAGCACGCCGAATATGATCTGCATCTGGCCGCTGAGCAAATCAGGGATCGCCGGCGATTCGCCTTGATAGGTCACGCTTACGACCTCGACGCCGGCCATCATCTTGAAAAGCTCGCTGGCGACGTCGAGCGGCGTGCCCTTTCCCGCGGTCGCCATGTTGATCTTGCCGGGATTGGCTTTGGCGTAAGCGATCAATTCGGGGACGGTTTTGGCCGGCAGCGAGGGCGACGCGACCAGCACGAGCGGGATACCGCCGATCAGGGCGACCGGAGCGGCGTCGCGAATGAAATTGTAATTCAGGTTCGGGTAAAGCGATGCATTGATGGCGTTAGCCGACATGGCCACCAGCAGCGTGTAGCCGTCGGGCGCGGCCCGCACGACGAACTCGGTGCCGATATTGGCGCTGGCGCCCGGTCGGTTCTCGATCGCGAACGGCTGCGCCAGGCGCTCGGACAGCCACTGGCCGAGCAACCGCGCCACGATGTCGGGGGAACCTCCGGCCGGAACAGTGACCACGACGTGCACCGGCCGGGTGGGATAGTTCGGTGCCGCGGCCAGACGTGAACCGAACGGTTGCGAAGCGAGCGGCAGCGCCGCAGCGCCGATGAGGCCTCGCCAAATCTGCCGCCGCGACGTGATCATGCGAGCCTCGATTGCTGCGCTCAGGCTCACGCCGCAATACGGCGCCGCATCATGCCAAGGAGCCCGCGCGGGAAAAACAGCACGACGAGAATGAAGATGACGCCGACGAAGGACATCCAGTTCACCGTCATCGACGAGATGTAATCCTGCAGCATGACAAACACCGCCGCGCCAAGAAGCGGTCCCCAGAAGGTGCGCATCCCGCCGATCACCGTCATGACGACGAAATAGCCGGACAGGGAATAATGCAGGGTCAGCGGGTCGGCGAAATTGTTGAGCAGCGCATAAAGTGTGCCGGCAAGCGCGGTGAAGAAACAGGAGATCGAGAACGACAGCCAGACGTGGCGCTCGATCGGAATGCCGAGGAATCGCGCCCGCCGCTCGTTTTCGCGAATCGCAAGCAGCGTGCGGCCGAACGGCGAACGCAACAAAAAGCCCATCAACCCCACCGCGGCGGCGAAGATCGCCAGCAGGAAATAATAGAAGGTCGTGCCGCCCTCGGTGATGTCCAGCACCAACGGGGGAATTCCGATCGCCTCGCGATGGAAATCGCGCAAGCCGTCGAACCCGCCGGTAACGCTGTTCCAGCTATAAGCGAGGTAGTACCAGAGCTGGCCAAACGCGATCGTGCACATCGCGAAATAGACGCCGCGACGGCGCACGATCAAAAGTCCGAACAAAGCGCCGGCCAGTCCGCCGAGCAGCGTGCCGGCGGCGATCGCCGCCGGCGTCGAGTGCACCAGATAGCGCAATGTCAGTCCGGCGCCGTAGGCGCCCAGCCCGAAATAGGCCGCGTGCCCGAAGCTCAAAACGCCGGTGAAACCGAGCAACATGTTGAGCCCCATGGCGGCGAGCCCGAACACCAGGACACGCCCGGCCAGCGCGGTATAGCCGCCGAGCAGCGGCAGCCACAGTGGCACCGTCAAAAGCGCGGCCCATATCGCGACCAGCATTACGGTCTTGCGGCTGACGCTGCGATCCTCGCCCACGGCGACGATGGCGGTGCTCATGACATCATGCCTTCTTCGCCAATCAGCCCGCGCGGACGCAACAGCAGCACCGCCATCATGATCGCGTAAATGACTGCCTCGCTGGCCGCCGGATAGAACGCGGTGGTCAAAGCGGCGGCCATGCCGATCAACAATCCGCCGAACAAGGTGCCAATCAGGCTGCCGACGCCGCCGACAATGATGGCGATGAAGCTCGGCATCAAAAGCTCGTCGCCCATATTCGGATTAAGTCCGATTTGACCGGCGGCAAGAACACCGCTCAAGCCGGCCAAAAAACAGCCGACGGCGAAATTGAGCGTCCGTAAATGCCGCACGTTGACCCCAAGCGTCGCCACCGTTTCCAGATCAAAGGTGCCGGCGCGAATGCGCAGACCGACGCGGGAATAGCGCAGGAAGGCAAAAAGGCCGATCACAGTCACGATGACGATCGCCACCATGAACACGCGGTACCAGGTGATAAAAAACAAGGTCGAGGTGATCGGTTGCGCCAAAACCGCCGGCAGTCCCATCGGCAGGCCATTGGGACCCCAGATATAGCGCGCGCCGTCTTGCAGCACGAAAGCGAGGCCGAAAGTCAGGAGCAGACTGTAGACTGGATCGCGATTGTAAATTCGCCGGATCATCAGCCGCTCGACGAGCACGCCGATCAGTGCGGTGAGCAACGGCGAGACCAAGAGCGCGCCCCAGTAGCCGAGCACCGGCGACAGCGTGAAGGCGAGATAACCGCCAAGCGCGAGGAAATTGCCGTGGGCGAAGTTGATGACGTTGCTTAGATTGAGAATGAGCGAAAGTCCGAGCGCCATCAGCACATAGAATGCGCCAATGATCAGGCCGTTGGTGACGTTGAACAAAATGACTTGCGCCATCTGCCCCTCTTTGCGTCCCCTTCACGCCCCTTTCACATCATGCGTCATCGCAATTTGGCGAAGCAACCCGGCCGTCACTGGAATGCTTCGCCGCGTCCGCCTCTGCACGGAACGGAATTGGCTCGCCCCAAGGTCCGAACGTCAAGTCGGCTGCACCATCTTGCAACCGGTGTCCGCCACCGAGCCGGCGGCTTCTTCACCGGGCACCAGCGTTGCAACTGTGAACACGTCCTCAGGTCCGGATTTGGGAGTGTGCACCTCGCCGACGAAAATGTTCGGCATCAATTCATGATCGCCCGCGCGATAGCGCACACTGCCCGGCTGTAGCGCGAAGTCGGGCGGCAGCTCCAGATCTTCCAGCGCCACCGCGAGCTTCGGCCCATCGAGCGATTTTGCCTTCTCCGCGGCAAGCCGAACCGAATGCATGGACACATAACCGAACCAATCACGCGCCGACGGCGTCTTGTTCACGGTGGCGCGATAGTCGGCGACGAATTTCACGACTTCGGGCACGTTGGGCTGGTTCCACCACCATTCCATGTCCCACCAGCCGGTCTGAGCGTCGGGTGGGCAACCTTTGACGCTCTCCAATTCAAACAACCCGCCGCCGAGCGCCATCTCCTTCTGCATGCCGAACTGAGTGAACTGCTTCATGCAATTGATCTGCGTCAGGCCGCCCATATTGTTGAGGAGCACATTGGGCTTGTAGGCCTTAGCCTTGATCAGCGTGCCCGAGAAATCGGTGTTGTTGATCGGCAGCATATCGCCGTCATAGCTGCCGCCGGCTTTGGTCAGCGCCTTGACGAAGGCCTCCTGCAAGGTGTGGCCATAAGCGTAATCGGGCGTAATGAAGAACCATTTCTTGCCGAACCGCTTGACCAGTTCCGGCGTCACCGCATTGGCTTCCATCGACGTCGTGTTGCAAACGCGGAATACATTCCATTTGCAATTTGTTCCGGTGATCGGGTCGGTGTGGCCGCCCGGCACGATGTGAAACACTTTCTTCTCGTTGGTCACCTGCGACATTGCATAAGCAATGCCGGAGTTCACGTCGCCAAGGATCACATTGACGTTGTCGCGGTCGATCAATTTACGCGTCTTCTGCACGCCAGTGCCGACGTCATTGGCGGAATCTTCGATGAGAAGCTGAACCGGACGGCCGAGGATCCCGCCCTTTTTGTTGATTTCAGCCTCGGCATATTTGGCGCCGTCCACCTCGCTTTGCGCCAAGGCCGCGAGTACGCCGGTGAGAGGATTGACCATCCCAATTTTGACTGGTTCGTCGCCGCGCGCGGTAAACGGCGCGCCAATGACTTGACTGGCGCCGAGCGCAAGACCCGCCTGGATAAACGTGCGACGGCGTACCGGCTTTAAGCTATTCGGCATATTCAAGCTCTCCCTTGGGTCACACTTTCGGTTTTATCCCGCTGGGCCGAGTGGGAAGATAACGGCATTCACAACCGCCGCGCTTATCCGCAAGACGCGGCTTTGAAGCTAATATCTTCCACCCCGCCTATCGCCGGGTCAAGAACAGGGTCCCGTCGCAAGAATTCGGCGCGAATCCACATTGCGACCACGGTGTCGGCTCGAGCGGGTCACTATAAATGGGCGGCGCGGTGCTATCCCGTCCGCTCGTCCGCGCGCGACGCACTTCGCTTTCGCGCTTTGGCCTGATCGGCGAGAAAGCGCGACAGCCGGCTGCGCACCGCATCAGCTTCTTTCGCGCTCCATTTGCGATAGCCCTCGCCCGTCTTCATGCCAAGCTTGCCGACCTTGACCTTGTCGCGCAGGAACGGGTGCGGCCCCGCGGTGCGGTCAAGGTCACCATAAAGCACCTCCGCGACATCGAGTTGGAGATCGAGGCCGACGAGGTCCGCTTGCTCCATGGGCCCGAGCACCGCGGTGCGCGCGCCGAATCCTTCGCGCACGACTGTGTCGATCGTCTCGGCATCGCAGACGCCAGCTGCGATTAGCGCGATAGCTTCGCGTTTCATCGCGTGCTGAAGCCGGTTGCCGACGAATCCGGGAATGTCGCGGCGCACATGCACCGGCACTTTTCCGGCCCGACGCAGCAGTTGCATGGTTCGCTCGACGACCTCGTCGCTCGTCCTTTCGTTTTGAATGACTTCGACCAGCGGCACCAGATGCGGCGGATTCCAGAAATGCGTGCCAACCATCCGGTCGCGATGGGCGAGATGCCGACCGATCTCGGTCGAGGGAATTGCCGAACTGTTGCTGGCGAGTATGGTCGACGGCGCGACCAGCTTTTCGACGGCGGCGAAGATCTCCTGCTTGAGTGGCAACTTCTCCGGCGCTGCTTCAAAAACACAGTCTGCGCCGCGCATCGCGGAATCAAGCGAATCGTGCGCTGCAATCCGCGTCAAGAGCCGCGGATCGTCACCGAGCAATTCGACGATCGCACGCAACCGCTGCGGCAGCGAATTGCGCAGATCGGCAAAAGGTTCAAACACATTGACGTGATGACCAGCCGCAGCGAACAAATAAGCGATGCCGTGACCCATCAGGCCGCCGCCGACCACGCCGATTTTTTGTTGTGTGTGTTCGTTCATCTCTTTCCTCGAGCAAATAAACTGCCGGAACTGCGCTGACGCTCAAACGTTGAATGAATGACGTTCAGGTGACCCAACCCGCAGAGGAGGAGAAGGTCATGCCTGCCCTGCTTTGGGTCGCATTCTGGTCGTCGCTGATGGCGACGGCCGCCTGTTTCGGTGAGATGTCACGCGCCGTTTCGCTTGACAAGCGTGACGGCGCTGACGGGTCTGACGCGTAGCCATATCCCCCGCATTGCGGCTTTGCTAACGCGTGACAAGCCGCGGCCGTGGTGACCCCATTGGCATGGTTGCCGCAGCGTTAAATCGGCATACTTGTGGCCTGTCAAAACAAGCGGGGCTGGCGCTGATGTCCACGGGCATTTGGCCGATCAATTCGGCCCTTTACTTGCCATTTTACTTACCATTTCTCGCGGCCATGTTGCGGACCGCGCATCCCGCCGGTATGTATACGCGCGCCTTGGCGCCGGTCCGGTAACGACATGCCGGCCGGCGCATTTGCATCGGATGAGTGAAAATCCGGCGCGCAAACTGATCCCGTAGTCCGACACCACCGATCGTATCGACTCCAATGGCTCGCCTCGTGATGAAATTCGGCGGAACCTCGGTCGCCGATATCAACCGCATCCGTAACGTCGCGCGCCACGTCAAGCGCGAGGTCGACGCCGGCAATGACGTCGCCGTCGTGGTCTCGGCGATGTCCGGCACCACCGACCAGCTCATTACTTGGTGCGAGGAGGCACTCCAGCAGCGGCGCATTTTTGATGCCCGCGAATATGATGTGGTTGTCGCCACCGGCGAGCAGGTCACCGCCGGACTGCTCGCGATCGTGCTGCAGGACCTCGACACCAATGCGCGCTCCTGGCAGGGCTGGCAGCTGCCGATCGCAACCAGCGAGGTACACGGCTCGGCGCGGATTATTGATATCAACGGCGAGGAATTGGTTCGGCGTTTCACCGAACGCAAAGAGGTGGCAGTGATCACCGGCTTCCAGGGCGTTCATCCGGAAACCGGCCGCATCACCACGCTCGGGCGCGGCGGCTCGGACACTTCGGCGGTGGCGATCGCGGCGGCGATCCGCGCCGATCGCTGCGACATCTACACCGACGTCGATGGCGTCTATACGACCGATCCGCGGGTCGTGCCGCGCGCACGGCGACTCGAACGTGTCGCCTTCGAAGAAATGCTTGAGCTCGCCTCGCTCGGCGCCAAGGTCTTGCAGGTGCGTTCGGTCGAACTTGGAATGATGCACAATGTGCGGATCTTCGTCCGCTCGAGCTTCGATCCGCCGGAAAAGATCAATCCGCACGACAACCCGCCCGGAACACTGATTTGCGACGAGGGGGAAATCATGGAGCAGCACACCGTTACCGGCATCGCCTTCTCACGCGATGAGGCGCAAATCTCCGTCCGTGAAGTTCTGGACAAGCCGGGAGTCGCGGCAGCGATTTTCGGACCGCTCGCCGAGGCCAATGTCAATGTCGACATGATCGTCCAGAATGTTTCTGGCGACGGCAAGACAACCGACATCACCTTCACGGTGCCGGCCTCGGATTATCAGCGATCGCTTGATGTGATCGCCAAAGTCAAGCGTGCGGTCGGTTACGCCCGGCTCGACGGCGCGACCGATGTGGCCAAGGTCTCGGTAATCGGCATCGGCATGCGCAGCCATGCCGGCGTGGCGGCGCAGGCGTTCAAGGCGTTGGCCGAGCGGTCCATCAATATTCGCGCTATCACCACCTCCGAGATAAAATTTTCGCTTTTGATTGACGCCGCCTTCACCGAACTCGCGGTGCGCACGCTGCATTCGCTGTATGGACTCGACAAAGCGGCCTGATTTGCCGCGTTTGCGTTGCGGCGCACAATAGCCCGATCCGTCATACCGCTGTCTTTGGCTTGCGGTTTGCATGCCGCATTCGATATAGGCTTTAGGACATTCGCTTTCGGACCCGATCTGGGCGAATTCCTCTTTGACGACGACCGGCGCGTCACGGGCTAACGCTCCGGTCATAGCCCGGCCCGAGGGACCTCACGCCATGCGTGGCGCGCTTGGTGGTCCGCGCGTGTTGCTGCGTCGGCTTCGCGAAGTCATGGCGGAGCCGGTCAGCGCGCAGGAACGCCTTGACAAGATCGTGGTGCTGATCGCCGCCAACATGGTTGCGGAGGTCTGCTCCGTCTATGTGCTGCGCGTCGATTCCACCCTCGAACTGTATGCCACCGAAGGCCTCAATCGCGACGCCGTGCACCGCACCGTGATGCGGGCCGACGAAGGGTTGGTCGGCTTGGTGGCCAGCCAAGCGAGCGCGATCAACCTGTCGAATGCGCAAGCGCATCCGGCGTTTTCTTACCGGCCGGAAACCGGCGAGGAAATCTATCACTCGTTCCTCGGCGTGCCGGTGCTGCGCGCCGGCAATACGCTGGGCGTGCTGGTGGTGCAGAACCGGGCGCGGCGGACCTATTCGGAAGAAGAAGTCGAGGCGCTGCAAACCACGGCGATGGTGCTGGCCGAGATGATCGCCTCGGGCGAGCTCTCGGCGCTGGCGCTGCCGGGCGCCGAGCCGGCCGCGCGACGTTCCGTTCATGTCAAAGGCTCGGCCCTGAGCGAAGGAATTGCGCTGGGGCACGTCGTATTGCACGAGCCGCGCGTTGTGGTGACCAATTTCATCGCCGACGACATACAAAAGGAATTGGCGCATCTGAGCTCGGCAGTGGAAACCCTGCGCACTAGCCTCGACGAAATGCTCGAGCACGGCGACGTGGTCGAGGGCGGCGAACATCGCGATGTCTTGGAAGCGTATCGGATGTTCGCCTATGACCGCGGCTGGGTGCACAAGCTCGAAGAAGCGGTGATGACCGGGCTTACCGCCGAGGCCGCCGTGGAGCGCGTGCAATCCGATACCCGGGCCCGGATGCTGCGGCAAACCGATCCGTTTCTGCGCGAGCGATTGCACGACCTTGACGACCTCGCCAATCGTCTGATGCGCCAGCTCACCGGCCGCGATCATGCTCCTTCGCGCGAGAGCCTGCCGGAAAACGCCATTCTCGTTGCCCGCTCGATGGGTCCGGCGGCGCTTCTTGATTATGACCGCAAGCGCCTGCGCGGCCTGGTGCTTGAAGAGGGCGGACCGCACTCGCATGTCGCTATCGTGGCGCGGGCGCTTGGCATTCCGGCTGTCGGCGACATCGAGAACGCAACCGGCATCGCCGATCCGGGCGATGCGATCATCGTCGACGGCTTGACCGGCGATCTGCACGTCCGTCCAATTCCCGATATGGAAGCGGCCTATGCCGAGCGGGTGCGGCTGCGTGCCCGCCGGCAGCAGCAATATGCGGCGCTGCACGACAAGCCCTGCATCACCAGGGACGGCCAGCAGATCGAGCTTCTTCTCAATGCCGGCTTGAGCGTCGACCTGCCGCACATCGCCGACACCGGTGCAGGCGGCATCGGCCTGTTCCGTACCGAATTGCAGTTCATGGTCGCGCCGAGCTTCCCGCGAACCAGCGAGCAATATGCGCTCTACCGCGCGGTGCTGGACGCCGCCGGCAGCAAGCCAGTGACTTTCCGCACCCTCGACATCGGCGGCGACAAGTTGCTGCCCTATATGCGTAACGTTGAGGAGGAAAACCCGGCGCTGGGCTGGCGCGCCATCCGGCTTGGCCTCGACCGCCCCGGCTTGCTGCGCACCCAATTGCGGGCGCTGCTTCGCGCCGGCAGTGGGCGCGCACTCAAGATCATGTTCCCGATGGTCTCCACGGTGCAGGAATTCGATCAAGCCAGGGAGCTCGTTGAGCGTGAATTGACGCACCTCCGGCGCCACGGTCATAAACTGCCGGACCAAGTCGAGGTCGGCAGCATGGTGGAGGTGCCGTCGCTGCTTTATCAACTCGACGAATTGCTCGATCGGGTCGACTTTGTCTCCGTCGGCTCGAACGATCTGGTGCAGTTCCTCTACGCGATCGATCGCGGCAATCCGCGAGTGTCGGACCGCTTCGATGCGCTCTCGGCGCCCGTCCTGCGCGCCCTCAAGGACATCGCCGATAAAGCGCGCGCGCACGGCAAGCCGGCGACGGTATGTGGAGAACTGGCCTCGCAGCCGCTCGGCGCCTTAGCGCTTGTCGCCATCGGCTATCGCTCGCTGTCACTCACCGCCTCTGCGGTCGGACCGGTCAAGGCGATGCTGCTCGATGTCGACTGCCGCAAGGCCGCCGCGTTGCTTAGTCCATTGATAGACAAATCCCCGCGTGGCGCACCGATTCGCGCGCAACTTGAAAAGTTCGCCGGTGAAAACGGCCTGCAAGTCTAACGTTCGAGAAATCTAACTTTCGGCAAGTTTAATCAAATCTAACCATCGGCGCGGCGCAAGATGTTACCCGATCAGAAACTCGATGCCCTCGTGACACGGCATGCCGCATTGGAACGCGACCTGGCCGCGGCTTTGCCGGCCGAAACCTATGTGAAACTATCGCGGGAATTTGCCGAGCTCGCTCCCGTGGTCGACGCGGTCAGATCTTATCGCGCCGCGCGGCGCGAATTGGATGACCTCACCGCGCTGATCGCGGACCCCGCAACCGATTCGGAAATGCGCGCGATCGCGGAGTCGGAAAAGCCGGAAGTTGAAGCGCGCCGCGTCGCGCTCGAACAAGAGTTGCGGCTCGCGCTGTTGCCTAAAGATGCAATGGACGAGCGCAACGTCATCCTCGAAATCCGCGCCGGAACCGGCGGCGACGAAGCCGCTTTGTTCGCCGGCAATCTATTCCGGATGTACGAGCGCTATGCCGCCAAGCAGGGCTGGAAAGTCGAGATTGTCGCTGCCAGCGAAGGCTCGATGGGCGGCTATAAGGAAATCGTCGCCGAGATCCGCGGCCGCGGCGCCTTCGCCCGGCTCAAATACGAATCCGGCGTGCATCGCGTGCAACGCGTCCCCGACACCGAAGCCTCCGGCCGTATCCACACTTCGACCGCGACGGTTGCGGTGCTGCCGGAAGCGCAAGACGTCGACGTCGCCATCAACGATACCGATCTCAAGATCGACACGCTGCGTTCGAGCGGCGCCGGCGGCCAGCATGTCAACAAGACCGAATCGGCGGTGCGGGTGACGCATATTCCTTCGGGAATCATCGTCATGATGCAGGAAGACCGGTCCCAGCACCGCAACCGCGCCAAGGCGCTCGCCGTGCTGCGCACGCGGCTCTACGACCTCGAGCGGCAGAGGCAGGATGCGGCGCGCGCCGCCGAGCGACGCGGCCAGGTTGGGACCGGGGATCGCTCCGAGCGGATCCGCACCTACAACTATCCGCAAGGGCGGGTTTCCGATCACCGGATCAACCTGACGCTTTACAAGCTGCCGCAGATTCTCGAGGGCGAAGCGCTTGGCGAAATCATCGACGCTTTGGTCGCGGAAAATCAGGCGGCACAGCTTGCCGCGCAGGACACGTGAGAAGACGCGTGAAAGCACGCTTGAGAACGCGACAAGCCGTTACACCCGCCGCAGTCAAAGGCGTCAACCTTGCCGACTGCCGGCGCGCCTGGGCCGCGGAATTTCGCGCCGGCGGCATCGATTCGCCGGAACTCGATGCGCGCGTGCTGATCGGCCTCGCGCTGGGGCTTGACCACGCCGCGCTGGCCGCCCGCGCCAAAGAGCAGCTCTCGGCCGAACAACAAAACGCAATCGCCGCATTGGCGCGGCGGCGGCTCGCACACGAGCCGGTGGCGCGAATTACCGGAACGAAGGAATTCTGGTCGCTGCCGCTGCGGGTGACCGGCGCGACGCTGGTGCCACGGCCGGAAACCGAAACCGTCGTGACCGCCGCGCTGCGCGCACTTGACCGCCGGGGGCCGCGGTCGCGGGCCTGGCGCATCGCCGATATCGGGACGGGCTCTGGCGCAATCGTGCTGGCGCTCCTCAGCGAACTGCCAAATGCCTTTGCCGTCGGCACCGACATCGGCGCGGCACCGCTCGCTGTCGCCCGCGACAATGCCGGCCGTCTCGGCGTGAGCCGCGCCGCCTACGTCGTCTGCGACATGGCGTCCGCGCTCAGCGGTCCCTTTGACCTCGTCGTCTCGAACCCGCCCTATATCGCCACCGCAGATCTCGATCGGCTTGCGCCCGAGGTGCGACTGTTCGACCCGCGCGGCGCGCTCGACGGTGGTGCCGACGGGTTGCATTACTATCGGGCGCTGGCGGCATCTGCGGCGCCACTCCTGGCGCGCCATGGCGTCCTGGTGGTTGAGCTGGGAAAGGATCAGGTGGAACCGGTTGCAGCACTAATTACGGCGGCAGGGCTTGCGCCGATGGCGCCGCAACCCGATCTTAACGGCATACCGCGTGCCTTGATTGCAGAGAATGTTCGCTGCGAGCTATGACGGACAACATCGCAGGTCTGGATTGCAGATCCGGCAAACAGGCGTGAGGAATAAAAAAGCACTTGGAATATTGGCCGGAACCGATTAGCTTGCGGTCACGGAATCGCCCTAGAATGAGGGCGCCGCGTTGCCCTGAACGCCCGGAGCATGATTTCTCCAAGAGGTCGGCAGCGCAGGTCAGGCAGAAAAAGCGAAGCTGAATAGCGAAAGCCGGATTGGACGGCATACAGGATCGCCAGATTCAGATCGTGCTCAGATCGTGACGCTTCATGGGTTCGGCCTGCACGCAATTGGCGCGCGAGGAGCAGTTTTCCCGATGCAGCGCGACTATCGAACTTGTGACGTTGGGAAACTGAATTGGGACTGGGTTAGAGACCGGAAATTAAGGTTAGCAAATTTCGCGCGGCCCGCGCCGCACGATGGAATCTGGTGAACTCGAAGAGAATCGGCGGCAAAGGCGCCGTCGCTGTAAACGGGGGTTGGCGGAACAGCAAGCCATGAGAAACGGTCAGAACAAACGCATGCGCGGTCGTAACCGCAAAGGTGGGCATCATCATCAAAATCCATTATCGCGAATGTACGAGTCCAACGGGCCGGACGTAAAAATTCGCGGTACGGCGTCCCATGTCGCCGAAAAGTATCTTCAGCTTGCGCGTGACGCGCAAAGTTCCGGGGACCCGGTTGCAGCGGAAAATTATTATCAACACGCCGAGCACTATTTCCGCGTCATCGCTGCGGCGCAGGAGCAGCTCCGGCAGAGTCAGCCCTATTACCAGCAGCAGCCGCCCGGCGAGATGCGCACGGCGGCCGATGACAGCTACGACGACGGCGATGGCGAGCAGCCCCATGTCGGCGGCGAGCCGTTCGCCCCGCGCGAGCCGCAGCCTTATTATCCGCGCGAACAACATCACAATCAGCAGCACCATCAGCCGCAACAGCAATTTCAGCCGCGGTCGCAGCAACATTCGGGATCGGAAAACCAAGGCGACGTCGACCGCCTGCCGTCGTTCATCACCGGCGCTCAGCCGCAGCATCAGCAGCCGCAGCACGGCAATAACGGGCCGCCTGGGCAAAACGGCCCGAACGGCTATGACGGACCGCAAGATCGCTTCCCGCTGCACCGGCGCCGCCGGCGGCATCGCGGCGGCGGACCGCGCGACCACGCCATGGATCATTCCGTCCGCGGCGACGATGACGGAACGCCGTCCGGCTCCCATTCCGACGAATAAGCACGCCGAGCTGATACGAAAGAGAACCCGGCCGGGCACTCGCCCGGCCGCGTTGTTTTGATCCGCGCCTTACAGTCCGCGCGGCGCCTTGGCCAGACGCGCCAAAAACCAGATCGGCACAACGATCACCGCGCCCAACAGGAAATAGCGCCACAACCAGCGCACCGCATCGAATCCCATGTTCCAGATATGTTCGAGAAGCCGCTCAACGGATTCGATGATATTCCATGGATCAAGCCCGATAGCGGCGAGAATGACCCCGACCAGGATCGACAGCAGGATAAGCCGGCCGATCACCGCAAGGGGCGGGCCACCGAAAAAACGATAAGCGAAGGGTTGGGACGTTCGCGAATCCAGGGATTGAGTCATCGAAACCCTCCCGTGGCTCAATTAGGCGTTCGTTGGGCCTATCGCAAGCGGAGCGGACCGGGTTTGGCACCGGGCGCGCGTGCATTGCCTGACATTGACCACTGGCGCTAAGTTGCGGCCGCCCCCTCGCTATAGGGCATCTTAAGGACCTTTCATGGCCAAAGTCGAAGACCGCGCGCTCGCGCCGAATGCGAGCCTCAATGACGATATCGGCGAGGAACATCGGCTGCGCATGTACCGTATGCAGGTCGAAATTCGCGAGGCCGAGCAGCGTGCATTCGATCTGTTTTTGCAGAACCTGGTGAAGGGCACGAGCCATCTTTCGCTGGGCCAGGAGGCGGTCGCGGCCGGCTGCGCGGCGGCCATGCAGCCGCGCGACCTGTCGTTCTGCACCTATCGCGGTCATGCCCACACGCTGGCCCGCGGCGTGCCGATCGAGAAGGTGCTCGGCGAGCTGATGCAGCGCGACAACGGCCTGATGCGCGGCAAAGGCGGCTCGATGCATCTGACCTCCGTCGACCACGGCGTCATGGGGTCCTATGCGATTATCGGCGCGCATCTGCCGATCGCCTGCGGCGCCGCCTGGCGCGCGCAATATAAGGGTCAGAAGGACGTCTCGGTCTGTTTCTTCGGCGACGGCACCACCAATATCGGCGCGTTCCATGAGGCGCTGAATTTCGCCGCGGTGTGGAAGCTGCCGGTGGTCTTCGTCTGCGAGAATAATCTCTACATGGAATATACGCCGATCGGCGACGTCACCGCGGTTGAGCATCCGGCGGCCGACCGCGCCGCGGCCTACGGGCTGGAGCGCATCGTGGTCGACGGCAACGACGCCGACGTGGTCTACCGCACCGCCAAGGCGGCCTATGCGCGCGCCCGCGGCGGTCTGGGGCCGTCGCTGATCGAGTGCATGACCTACCGGCACAGCGGCCATTCGCGCGCGGATCCGGCGAAATATCGCCCCGAAGGCGAGCTCGACCGCTGGAAGGAGCGCGACCCGATCAAGATCTATCGGGCGCGGCTCAAGCAGTTCGGCATCGGCGACGAGGCGATCGCCAGGATCGACGCTGAGGTGCGGCAGATGGTCGATGCCGCGACCGAGGCGTGCAAGGC
>DATAYT010000002.1:0-2246 GCA_036272395.1 Xanthobacteraceae bacterium | reverse complement strand
CCTCGAATCGCCGGGCTCACTGAGCTTCGAAATGCAGGATACGGCCGCGATCGCCAAGCTCGCACATAACAAAGGCGCGCTCGTCCTGATGGACAACACCTGGGCGACACCGCTTTATTTTCGTCCGCTCGACCACGGCGTAGATTTGGTGATTCAGGCCGGCACGAAATATATCGGCGGCCACTCCGATGTGATGCTCGGCACGGTATCGGCCAACGCGGCCACGCTCGCACGGTTGAAGAATACGGTACGTTATACCGGGCAATGCGAAGGCCCGGACGATGTCTATCTCGGATTGCGCGGTTTACGCACTTTGGCAATACGGCTTGAACGGCACCAAAAATCGGGACTTGCCGTCGCACACTGGCTCGAACAGCGGCCGGAAGTGCTGCGCTTGTTGCATCCGGCGCTGCCGAGCCATCCCGGGCACGCGATATGGAAACGCGATTTCTCCGGCGCCTCGGGCTTGTTCAGCATGGTGCTCAAGCCGGTGCCGCAAAAAGCCTATTACGCGTTTCTGGACTCGCTCGAACTGTTCGGCATAGGCGCGTCATGGGGCGGCTACGAAAGTTTGGCAATTCCCTTCGATTGCGCGCCGCTGCGCACCGCAACGCGCTGGCAGCCCGGCGGGCCGACAGTGCGATTCCATATCGGCCTTGAGGCGGTCGACGATCTGATCGCCGACCTCGAGCGCGGTTTTGCGGCGCTTGCCGCAGTTGTGCGAACATAAATCGCATCCCCGCGGTCTGTTGACGGGGGAACAATGGTCGATATCTCCGAATCCGGTATCAACGGCAAAATGGACATCACGCCAGCGCGCGGGGACGTCGCTCCATAATCCAAAGCAGACACCCACGATTTAGATTTGTTGTCACGTACAACAAAGGTTATTTGCTGATTTGGTACGGACGGTCCTCGGTTTGCCGGCGAGCCATGAGGTGATGAGAATTCATCGTGTTGATGAGTGGCGCTTCCGCATGTGACCGAAGCGGTAAAGGAGAAATTGACTACGTGGTCTTTTCAAAAAGGCATCGACCAAGTCTCAGTGATAGCAGCGATCCTTGCGGAGCTGAAGGATGGGCGCGAAACATTTTGGTGCACGTGTGCAGCGGCTTGAAGATCCGGCACTGCTTGCCGGGCGTGGGCGCTTTGTCGATGACGTGAAGCTACCGGGCGTGTTGCACGCCTGTTTCGTTCGTTCGCCCCACGCCCACGCTAGGCTTCGTGGCATCGATATCAAACCAGCGCTGCGCATCCCTGGCGTCCACGCCGTCCTAACCGCCGATGACCTACCCGAACCGATGCGCAGCAAGCCGATGCCAATGCTGCTACCAAACCCAGCAATCAGGGTGGCGCGCACGCAAACCGTTCTGGCGCAAGACGAAGTCCATTATGTCGGCCAGCCGGTAGCGGTGGTGATTGCCGATACCCGCTACATCGCCGAAGATGCGGCCGCCCTGCTCACCGTCAATTACAGCCTTCTTGACGCGGTCGGCGACTGCCGCCATGCGATCAAGGACGGCGCCGCGCGCGCCCACAGCGACCTTGACTCCAACATTATCGCAAGATTTGCGTCCGCCTATGGCAACATCGATGCCCCTTTCACCGACGCCGCGTACGTTTTTGATGAAGTGATCTGGCAACACCGTGGCGGCGGGATGGCGCTTGAGACCCGCGCCGTGCTCGCAAGCTTCGATCCGGTTTCGGATGTGCTGACGGTGTGGTCCAGCACGCAGACGCCGCATATCGGCCGCCGCATGCTCGCCGACATACTTGAACGCGAGATCGAATCGATCCGCATGATCGCGCCCGATGTCGGCGGCGGCTTCGGCCCAAAGGCGATTTTCTATCCAGAGGAGGCGGTGATTCCGGCGGTGGCCCTGAAAGTCGGCCGGCCGGTGAAATGGATCGAGGATCGGCACGAGAACTTCCTCTGTGCGACACAGGAGCGCGATCAATATTGGACCATGACGATCGCCGTTGACGCCGACGGCAAAATCCTCGGCGTGCGAGGCCGCGTGTTGCATGACAGCGGCGCGTTCGTGCCGTGGGGAATCATCATGCCCTATATCGCCGCCGTGACGGTGCCGGGTCCCTACGTGATTCCCGCGTACCATCTCGAAACCGTTGTCGTTCTCACCAACAAAGTGCCGACGACGGTGGTGCGCGGTGCTGGCCGGCCGCAGGCGGTGTTCGCGATGGAACGTTTGCTTGACCGCGTGGCGCGGGAACTGCAGCTTGATCGC
>DATAYT010000001.1:0-54619 GCA_036272395.1 Xanthobacteraceae bacterium | reverse complement strand
CCAAAAGCCGCTAGCCTCAATGAATTTTTGGTACAAAAAAGCGACGCTGAACTTTAGTTACAAATCCGAGCGGCCGCTCGGCAGAAATCAACACCTCGCGGTTCTGCATCAGCGTCGTCTTGCGCCCGACAAGAATCGGCGAGTTCTTCCACGGTCGTCGCATGTAAGCTTTTGAAATTTGCACTCGCAAGCTTTCAGCGTTGTTAATGATAGCAACCTGTTTGCCGTCAGCGGCCAGCCAGCGAAGCGAGCCGCCCCTCATTATCGTTTGGCAGATTCGTTTGAGGCGAATTTTGCGCCAGTTCTCATATTGAGTAGGCTCCGGCGTTCGCCCCCTATGATCCAAACCCTGCATACTGCCGAGCATCACAAGATCGTGCCAATACTCCGGTGGCCGGTTCGTGCTGCCACGCGGTCTGCCACGTCCACGCTTCTTCACGACCGCTGACCGCGCAGCGGTATTACGGCGCCCTTCCCTTTCCCGGTAATGACGGTAGTGATCTTCTCGGCTGCCTCACGCAGCGGGTCGTCGGCAAGGTGCGTGTAACGCTGCGTTGTCCTTGGCTGCGTATGGCCTAATAAACGGCCGATGATCGGAAGGCTTAGGCCGCCGCCGGCACCGACGGACGCGAACGTATGTCTAAGATCATAAAGGCGCGCGTCACTGCCGAGGCCGGTCTGCTTGCGAACGAACTCCCAGACGCGCCACAACACCGTTAAATGCGTTCCCGGCTTGTCGCCGGGAAACACCCATTTGCCCCCGCGCTTCTTCCGTAGGCGCTCGACCAGTTCGATCGCGGCTGGACTCAGCGGCAGCTTATGCGTCTTACGTTGTTTGACGTGGGCGCTCGGCTTGATCCAGTAGCCAGGTTCTTTATCGAACTCTTCCCAGTTGGCTTTCATGGCCTCGATCGGCCGGCAGCCGGTTAGCATTATGAGGCGAACACAGTCCGCGGCGCCGCCGGAATACTTGGCAAGTGCGTCGCTGATCGCCGTTAATTCCGACTGGGAGAAGAACCGTTCCTTGGCCTCCTCGTGGTTCTTTTGAACACCCTTGCATGGATTGCCTTGCGCCGCATTGCGCCACGGCAATGTTTCGCCAGCCTTTGGCACCAATGACAGCGAGAACATTTTTGAACAGACGGCTAGGATACGATTGGCGCGCACCGGCCGGCCGGACTCGGTGATCCGCCGGTGCATGGCAGCGATATCGCCACCATGTATGTCCGCAACCTTGGTGTGCTTGCCGAGCTTGTCGCCGGCCTCGGCCAGCATTTTCTTCTCGTCGTTAGCGCGCAGTCCGACGAGAGTTTTCTTGGGTAAATGATCTTCGATGTAGCGCTCGATCAGGTCTTGAACAGTAGGCGCTGTCCGGCGGGCGCGTTTGTCACCGGCGGGGTCGAACCCTTGATCGATTTCTTTACGTAGCTTCTTCGCTTGCTCTCGTGCGGCTTCGGCGGACCAGCGCGGGAACGGGCCGATGGTATAGCGACGCTGTCGGCCGTTGAGGCGGTAGTCGATGAAGAACGACTTGCCCCCACCCGAATACGATCTGGCGCCGAACCCTGTAGCCTTGGGATCGTCGTCCCACCACATAGCCTCGCCGGTAAGCTTGGAGACTAACTTGTTCGTCAGCCTGACCGGCCGCTTCTCGGCCCCCTTGCGCCCCATTTTGGATCCCCCGCGTCAACTGTCCGTCAACGTCGCCAGACATTGCGACGTGCCGTACAGTGCCGCGAAATACCGCTAAGCGAAACAAAAAACGCGAAAATATGGGGACAAATTCGTCCTGTCGGGAAAAGTGCGTCAACGTCAACGGCTTGGCCGAAGGCCAAAGTGCGGAATCATAATCCGTTTGTCGGCGGTTCGAATCCGTCCTCCGCTACCATCTTCCACCCATCGGGCGTGCGACCTCGCCGGCTGCAAACGCACGTGTGCAATCCACCCAATGGAGGGGCTTCAGCTGACATGCGGTCCGCGCATGAGCTTTAAGACCGATTCGATGTGCCGCCAGGTTTCGGCGTCCTCGGCCTGACCTTTTTCCTCATAGCGGACGGCCCTTTGCGCAGCCGTAACGACGGCCTTGTCGCCATAGGCGTCAAGCATCTGTCGCGCATAGTCATGAATTTCGATTTCACCCATCCTCATGGCAGCGTCCTCGTGTGCTGGTGCCGTCGCCGGCGTCACGCCGGACGCTAATTCAGCCAGCGCGCAAAAGTTTCCACCATGCATGATCCGGAAAAGTGGAAACCGGTTTTCCGAAAAGATCATGCTCAAACAAGAAGCTAAAGCGAAATAGTGATGCAACTCAAAATCATCTCGCTTTAGCCGCCGAGGCTATCCGGCTCGGGAACTTCTTCCATGATGCCGGTATTGAGCGGGTTCCGCTCCACCGACGGCAGCCGTGTTCGCAGCGGCGGGGCATGTTCGCCGCGCCAGCGCATCCGCGTCAGCGCTGCTTCTGTCTCGGCGACGAGTTTGTGCATGATCTCGTTGACCGAGAGGATCTCCTTGATGCCGCCCGCGGTCTGACCGGCCGTCAATAGACATTCGTGCTGCCGGCCGGCTTGGGTGGTCGAGACGATTTGGCCGCGCAGACGATCGCGCTCGCGGCGCGCCTCGTCACGTTTATCGCTCCATTCCGACAAGAACTCGGTCGGCAGCGAGCGCAGCACGGTCTTGAATCCGGCGCTACCCGGCAGTGGCGTGATGTCGTTGAGCACCTCGGCCTTTATGGCGTGCTCCGATTTGGCGTCGACGATCGCCTGCTTCCATTCCTGGGGCGCCGGCGCTTCCTTCGACGCGATAAAACGAGTGCCGAGATTGACGCCGGCGGCCCCGAGCACGAGCGCCGCGGCGATGCCGCGGCCGTCAAAGATCCCGCCCGAAGCGACGACCGGAATTGGCGACACCGCATCAACCACTTGCGGCACCAGAGTCATCGTACTGACCTCGCCGCAATAACCTCCGGATTCGCTGCCCTGCGCACTGATCACGTCGGCGCCACGCTCGGCGGCTTGCAAGGCCTGATCCACCGTCGTCACTTGCACCATCACCCGCGCGCCGGCGTCGTGCGCTTGCCGTACCAGATCGCCCGGATCGGCGAGCGTGAATGAAATCACCGCCGGACGGGCCTGTAACGTGTAGCGAAACGCCTCGGCATCGAGCGTCTGCGGGATGTGATTGACGGCGAACGGCCGCTGCGTCAGCCTCGCCGCCATGTCGATGTCGCGCTTGATGGCGGCGAAGCTGCGAAATAGCGTGCCGATGCCGCCCAGCCCGCCGGCATTGGAAACCGCCGCTGCAAGCTCGGCCGAGGTGCAGGTGCCCATCGGCGCCAGAATGATCGGCACCTCGATGCCGAACAGAGGACAAAGCGGGGTCGTCAGCATGGTGTCGCCTCCACACATCCGCGCCCGCGGGATTGCCAATACCGGCAATCGGGCGGCGTCGAGACACCTGCGATATTAAAAGCATCATAATACGTCTTAGTGTCGGCTGGCAGCCCAATATCAGCGACCTCGGAACGCCATTTCGCTGGGGCGAATGCCAAGGATTCCCGGAAAGCATTATTCTTGGGAACGTCGGCGCCGCCGCAATGTTCTGTTTGCATATTTTGCGGAGAGCGGTTGCTGTTCTAGATCCCAGGACATTCGCTATGGCTCAAAAGTTCAAAGTTGGCGATCACGTGAGTTGGAATTCGGAAGCTGGCCGGGTCAGCGGCAAAATCGCGCGTGTGCACACCAAAAACGTGAACTACAAAGGCTATGTCCATCATGCGAGCAAAGAGGAGCCGCAATATGAAATCAAAAACGATAAGACCGCTCACATCGCGCTGCATAAAGGCAGGGCGCTGCGGCGTCTTGGCTAGAGCTTAGCCGGTGCGCGGCAGCTTTGGCGGCACTCAGCGTCTATCTTCGTCCGTGCCGCGCTTGCTGAAAAATACGTGATAGAAGACCGCGTCCCAAGCATTGTGGATACCGATGAACAGCAACAGCAATGCCGCGGCGCCGATCCCGAATAGAGCCTCGCTTGCGTGGGACAATGCAGCGATCGCGGAAAGCGTCAGTACTACGTAGGCGGCCACCGGCGGCACGACATGAAATAGCCAGTCCTCCAGCTCCGGTTCGTACACGCCTTGCTTGCGCATGCGCCGGATACGTTGAGGCTGTAGAGCGTTCCGCATGATCCGACGACAGCCCAAAGCACCGCCGGGATCATGATCGCTTGCCATGGGACGCGGACCAGCGCCGACAACAGCAAAGCCGCGCTGAAATGAACGATGGTCGGCGTGCCGAAAGCAGCGCTGGCTTCCGGCGCGGCGCGCGTCTGCCTTTGCGCAATCAGCGTCACCACCACAAACTGCAAACCGATCAAGGCGCCGGCGGCGGAGCCGACGATGACGTAAAAGCTGTCCCAGGCGGCAAGTTCCGACATGGCGTCATTGATCCTTGGCGTTTCCGACTGAGCGCGCCATCACTCGTCGGGATCGTAGCCGGGTTTCTTGTAGATCTTCGGATTGTTCTGAATATCCGGCTTATAAACCTCGCGCGTCCAATTCTCGGCCTCGATGTCTTCAATAGCCACTGACACCGACTTTTCGTCCAATTTTAACGTAGCCACGACAGCTTGGGACACCGCTTCGGCAAGTCGCGCTTTCTGTTGTTCGGATCTACCTGAATAGAGTTTTACGAGCACGTGCGGCATTACACTCTCCTTACCTTTTGAATTACCGGTAGCTTTGAAGCAGCGCGACGAACACGCGCCGACGGCGCATTGCGTCCCGCTTACTTGGGCCGCCAGCTTTCAATCCTTCACAACGCAATCGCGCAGGATTTCCGGCTTGAAAGCAAGGCCGTGGCCAGGTCGTTCCGGCGCGGTAATGATCCCGCTTACGACCGGCACGGGCTCGACCCAGATATCGTCGGCGAGCCCCATGTCCTCAATCCACAGCCCGTTCGGAATCGAGGCAAGGAGCTGCACATTGAGTTCCGGAAACAGGTGCGGCGCGATGGTCATGTTCCAGGTGTCGGCGACCGTTGCGATCTTGCGCAATTCGGTCAACCCGCCGCGCATTGGATCGGGTTGCAGGATCGGCAGCCGCGGATTTTCGAAAAACGGCTTGAGGTCAAAGCGCGTGAAATGCGTCTCGCCGCCAACGACGCGCAAATCGAGCGCTTCGGCAATGCGTAAGTAGCCGGCAAAGTCGTCGGGCACGACCGGCTCTTCCAGCCAGTAGACATCATGGTCTTCGAATTTTCGCCCCATCTGGATCGCGACGTGGGCGGTCCAGCCCATATTGACGTCGATCATGATGTCGATGTCGGGCCCGACCGCTTCGCGCATGCGCACGACATTGTCGAGATCGGTGGCAAGGTCGGCGGTGTGGGCGACCTGCATCTTGATCGCCTTGTAGCCGCGCTCCTTGTAGTGCAGCGCTTTGGCGATCATGCCGTCGCCGCCGCTGCCGCGAAAGCAGCCGCTGCCGTAAGCCGGCAGTTGCGCGCGATAATGTCCCCACAGCCGGTGCAGCGGCAGCTTCGCGGCCTTGCCCAGCACGTCCCACAGCGCGATGTCGAGAATCGACATCGCCATCACTGCGATACCGGCGCGACCATAGGTGACGGTGGTGCGCCACAGGTCCTGCCAGATCGCCTCGACCGCACTGGCGTCTTTGCCCAGGACGCGCGGGATGACGCATTCATCCAGACAAGCGGCGATCGAACGCATGGCAGGGCGGAACAGGAACAGATAACCCATGCCGGCAATCCCGCCGCGCGTCTCGACGTCGAGCACCAAAAACTCGCGCATCGGCCCGAAGGCATGGCCTTTAAGCCACGGCGTCTGCGGCCAGGGTACGCGCAGCATGGTGGTGCGAATGGCCGTGATGGTCGTGTCTGTCATGAAACGCGCTCGTCTGGTGTTGCCCGGGATGAGCCTGCAATGCTGCGAAAAGTCCTTTCGCGCGTCAACACGCGCACTGCGAGTCGGGTGATTGTCGTCGCCTCGGGACAGCGCGGCCGCAGCGGTTGCTCTGTTGGCTGCTCTTATTGCGGGCCGCGTACGGCGGCACCGGCGTTTATGATTTGCGGGGGCGGCGGCGGGTTCGGTTGCGTCGCCTCGATGAGGAGCTGCAGCGCGTCGTTTTCCCCGGTATTGGTCGGCGTCCACGAGCAGGAGGGCGTCGAATAAGTGCTGCAAGCAGAACCGGTCGTCGGCAGGTCGTGCAACACCGGCCCGCCGCCGGTCTGGCCGTTCACGCTCGACAAAATCGTGATGTTATGGAGGACCAGGTCGGGCGGGATCTGAACCGGCGGCCCAGGCGGCGTGTACCAGTTGAGAATGGTCCTCATAAAGTTCGTGATGGTGCTGAACGTACCGGCGCCGTTTTGGCCGGTTTGCAAGCCATTGAGGTTGAAGGTCTGCAATCCCTTTGGACCCTGAGTGAGGATGCCGTTACCGCCGCGAATGCCGATGACGGCGGCGGGCGTCTCAACCGTGACCGCGCCCTGGTGGCTGAGCTCGCCGCCGATATATTGCAATGTGCCTTGCGTCAATTTGGTCAGCATGTGGCCGCTCTTGGAAGCGGGATCGTAGACGAACTCGTCGATCACCAAGGTCGTATTCGGCGCAATACTCAGCGTGCTTTTGTCGAGAAACAGAAGCTGCACGGATCCGGTAGGCGAAGTATGGATACGTTCCTTGTGGAGCACGCGCGCGCCGATGGTGAGCGTGGTGGTCGAGCCGCCGGGCGGCGTGCCCTCGGTACTGGGGTTGACCGCGGTCGCGGTGCCGATCTGCTGCGCCATCCCCTGCTGCACCATGGCGGGCGCCACCGCGCCGAGAGCGGTCGCGAGCGTTAATGCGATGAATTTAAGTTTCCGAGTCATTGCAGCCCTCAAAATCGGATCAAGGGTCCGGCGCTGACGGACAGGTCGCGATATGAGAACGCCGCTACATTGGAGGTGGCGTTTCGATATTGCAGCAGCGCGCCCAACGCCAATTGGCGCCAGATCGGCACTTCGACACCGAGTCCGACGCGCCATTCGGTGATGTGGGCGGTGGTGAAAGGCGCGACGAACGGATCAGGCGCATCGTATTGCCAGGTCGTCACGCCGGCCGTCGGAATGATCGTCCACGGTCGCATTCCCGCCCAGGAGATTAGCCAGGGCAGCCAGGTGTCGCCGGCAAAACTCTTATAGCTGTCGAAGGCGGACTGGTCGTTGGCGCGGGCAAAAGCGATGCGCGATTGCCAGGCGAGCCCGGAAGCGATCGGGCCGGAGGCCTGCGGGCCGACGGTCGAGAGCGTGCCGCTCAAGCCGGTGGCCAGCGGATAGAAGCTGGAATTGCGGAAGCTCTGCTGGACGACTTCGCCATAGGGGTCGAGCGAAACATTGCCCGCCGTGGCGTGCAGCGTCAGTCCGCCGCCGATGCCGCCGCCCATGTAAGGCGCATCCGCCAGAATAGCGCCGGTTGCGACGACATAGGGCTTCACCGTTAGGCCGTTGATGTCGCCGGGCGAGAAGGCGAAGCGCGGACCGGCGCGGATTTCGAGCAATCCGATATCGAACTGATGCAGCGAAAATTGCTACGCGTCATAGGCGAGGACCGAGGCTTCGAAAGTCTCGCCAGTCTGGGTTTGAAAATCGTGGACGTAGTTGACGCCGACAGTGCCGAACCAGTTCCAGTCCGGCCGGGCAAGAAAGGCGCTGTTGATCGTTCCGCCGGAAGCGAGCACGGTCTGCGATCCGGCGCCAAGGCTGGCATTGCTCTGATAGCGCAGGCCGGTTTGCGCGAAACCGGAGAATTGATCGGGCTGCAGTTTTTTGTCGGCGAGCGCGAGCAGGTCCTCGATCTTCTGGCGAAGCCCCGGCGTGACGTCGGGCATTTCCAGCGCGGTTTGCAAATAGCCGCGCGCCTGCGCGTAGGAGCCGAGCTGATAATAAAGCACGCCAAGCTGGTAGCGCGTGGCGCCAAGCTTTGGATTATAAAAGCGGAGCTGCTCGTAGGTGCTGATCGCCGATTCAATATCGCCGTGCGCGGCGGCCGATGCTGCGTACTGAATCGTGTTGTCGAGATTGCCCGGGTGCGCGAGCACACCGCTAAACAGCGGATCGATGGTGTTGAGGAAATCCGAACCGCTCTGGGCGGAAGCCGAGGTTGCGAACGCAACGACAAGCGCCGCCGCGCCGGCAACCTTCGCAATCAAGCGTAAAGGTGCACGCCTCGTGCCGGTTACCACCTTAATGGCGGCCCCCAACCCCTGTCGCCGCACTGGATCGCACGATTTCCAAAGGCGAGACGCTGCTGTCGCCCCCGACGCAGCGCATATACCATGTGAAACGTGTCAAAAGGAGACCAAAGCCAATGACGGCGGTCAACCGACAGTCTCTGGTTTGGCATAAGAAAAGCCGAATTTATTTCCACTGTGGCGAGACGATCACGCACGCCGCGGAAGCTCTTAAGTTGCGGTGGGCCGGACAGTTTTGCGACACATTATGATTCGCAACACTATTGCCTGCCCGTGGCGGCCGGCCGGAGGCGTCGGTGACCTCGACGATTAACCTGGCAGCCTACAGTGACGCCCTGGTCGTGCTTGGCACGGCTGGGATCCTGGTGCCGATTCTGAGCCGGCTCGGATTCAGTCCGGTGCTCGGCTATCTCGCCGCCGGTGCATTGCTAGGGCCGCTCGGGCTTGGTTCCCTGATCCAATCTTTTCCGCTGCTCTACTGGTTTACGGTTGGCGACTACAGCGACGTCGCCGGCATCGCCGAGCTTGGCATTGTTTTTTTGCTGTTTCTGATCGGGCTGGAATTGTCGCTGCCTCGGCTCTTGACCATGCGCCGCTTGGTTTTTGGCGTCGGCGGATTGCAGATCTTGCTCACCACAGCTTTGCTGGCGGCTGCCGCGGCCTATTCCGGAAAAACGCTCCCCGAAGCGATCATCCTCGGCGCTAGCCTGTCACTTTCGTCGACGGCAATCGTGCTGGAACTGCTCTCAAAGCAGGAGCGGCTGAAGACAGCTGCCGGTCGCGCTAGCTTCTCCGTTCTGCTGGCGCAAGACCTCGCGGTCATCCCAATCCTGATATTCATCGGTCTCCTCGCCGCCGGTCCAAGGGGCACGGTGCTCGGCAGCCTCGCCAATGCCTTCGTGCAGGCGGTGATCGCGCTGGCCGTTATCGTCCTGTTCGGGCGCTTTCTGCTGCGGCCGCTGTTCCGGCTGGTCGCTTCCACGCACTCAAGCGACCTTTTCATCGCGACTGCTTTGTTCGTCATCATCGCAGCCGGAGTTATTGCCAATCAGGCCGGCCTCTCCATGGCGCTCGGCGGCTTCGTCGCCGGGCTTCTCCTTGCCGAAACTGAATACCGCAAGGCGGTCGAAGCGACCATTGAACCGGTCAAAGGGCTCTTGGTGGGGATTTTCTTTTTCACTGTCGGGATGGCAATCGACATACGAGCGTTGGTACGCGAGCCGCTGTTGCTCGCCGGCGCGGTCATCGGGCTGATCGGAGTCAAATCGATTCTGATTATCGGCCTAGCCCGGCTGTTCCGGTTGTCGTGGCCGGTTGCAGTCGAAATGGGGCTACTGCTCGGTGCCGGCGGAGAGTTCGCCTTTGTCAGTCTCGTCGTGGCGGCAGGTTCGAGCTTGATCGATCGCTCCACTGCGAGCTTTGCGCTGACCGTCACCGCGGTCACGATGGCGTTGATACCGCTCCTTTCCCATCTTGCGCGCCGATTCGCCTCGCGCTTGCGCGCTGCCGGCGCCACGCCGTCCGAGCTGATGATGCGGCCGACTGGACGGCAGCGACACGCCATCGTCGTCGGCTATGGCCGGGTCGGCAAAGTGGTATGCGCTCTCTTGAAAGAGCACGGCGTTCCCTACATGGCCGCCGATTTCGATGCCTCGACCGTGACCCACGACCGCCGCGACGGACACGATGTCTATTACGGCGACGCCGCCGATCCGAAATTCCTCGAGATTTGCGGTCTGGCCGATGCCGCCGGCGTCATCATCACCATCCACACGCACCAGCTGATCGACGACATTGTCGAGCATGTGCGCGCCATGCGGCCGGACGTGCTGATCGTCTCGCGCGCGCGCGACGCCGATCACGCGCGGCATCTCTACCGCCTCGGCGCCACCGATGCCGTGCCCGAAGCGATCGAAGCGAGCTTGCAATTATCGGAAGCCGCGCTGGTCGGTCTTGGCCTGGCCACGGGGCCGGTGATCGCCTCGATTCATGAGAAGCGCGACGAGATCCGTCGTGGATTGCAGCACGCGGCGCGTGCCGCCGGGTTGGCAGACATCCGCTCGGTGCGGGCCAAGACCCGCGCTATTTTCAGAAAATAGGCAATTCAGCTCGAGCGGGATGCCGCCGCGCTCTTCTCGGGCGCGGCGCTCTTAGCCGGTGTGCCGGGCGCGGCCCCGCTCTTCGCCGGTGTGGCGCCCTTGGCCGGCGACGCCGTCTTGGCGGGAGCGACACTCTTTGCGCTGTTGGCGGGTGCGGCGTTCTGGGGCGGATTTACCTGTTTGGGCGCGCTGTCCTTGGTCGCGTTTTCTTTGGACCCGCTGTCCCTAGGCATGATCTCTTTCGGTGCTGACTGTTTGGCCCGCGCGATGGCCGGCGCGTTTGTGCCCGGCCAGCACGACTGCCCACGCGCGGCCTGCAAAATCTCTTTGAGCGCCATTGCCTGCAACCGCGGCGACTTGTTGATCGTGACATGGTCGATGGTCGTGTCACCGGAAACATCGACGTTCGACAACTTGCCGTGGAAGCCGGGGCCCGCCTGCATATAGGCGTATTTGCGCTGCGTCACGTTGACCACGCAGCTGACATTGGCCGGGGCCGCGTAAGAAGCAGTGCCGTCGAACGGCACAACCAATGCCACGGGAACACCCTGCGCATTCAACTGCAGCGCCATCAACATCACCGCGTCGGCGCCGAGCGAATGCCCGACCAGAATGTAAGGGCCGTGATCGCCGGCGCGATATTTCTGCGCAATGGCGTCGACGATGGTCTCCTCGACCGAATGATTGTAGACGCTCGCATCGACGCCATTGCGCGCGATCTGCGCGGCGAGCTGATCCATCCCTAAGGAAAAAATATTGAGGAGGCCGCGCATCAAATAGACATGCGGGTGCGAGGCGTCATCATGGGCCGAGCCATGGGTAGAGGCCGCATGGGGCGCGACGGGATGCTGGGCAGGTTTTGCGGTTTGCGCCACCGCGCCCGGGACGATGCCCAGCGCCGCGACCACCGATACGCCCGCCGCAAGGCGGCGCAGGGCCTGCATATGCCGTTGCAGGAGAGCGCCGCGCCCAAGTCCACCGCTATTCAACGAAGCCGACATCGCTTTCCCCACGCGATCCGCGCACCGATCCAGCGAGAACTATGGTCAAATACGGTAAATACTTCCTTGTGACAGCAGCTTGCGGGTCAACTGGCGGCCGCCTTGCGGTTGGCCAATTGCAGGACGATCGGCCGGGTCGCCGCCTGTAGCGGCGTCCGGCGAATGTCGAAAAGGGTATGAAGGAAGTCGGAAAACCAGTTCTGCACCGAGGACGCCTTGAGCTTGCGCACCATCGCCTGCCAGCGTTCGCGCCGCTCTTCGATGCCCATATGCAGCGCCAGCGCCAACTGCCGCGCCATACCGTCGATGTCATGTGGATTGATCAGGACCGCCGCATCAAGTTCTTTCGCCGCGCCGGCGAAGGACGACAGCACCAGTACACCCGGATCGAGCGGGTTTTGCGCGGCGACATATTCTTTGGCCACCAGATTCATGCCGTCATGCAACGGCGTGACCAAACCGACGCTCGCCACCCGATAGAAACCGGCCAGCGTCAGCTGTGAAAATCCTTTGTTGAGATAGCGAATGGGCATCCAGTCCACTTCGCCGTGGCGGCCGTTGACTTCGCCGACCAGGGCGGCGAGCTCGGCCTTGAGTTCGCGGTAGGCTTTGATATTGCCGCGAGAGGGGACGGCGACCTGCAGCAACGAGACCGCGCGCTTGAGACTGGGTTCGAACTCGAGCATGCGATCGAACGCACGCATGCGGTTGGCGAGCCCCTTCGAATAATCCAGGCGATCGACGCCGAGCACGAGCTTGGCGCCGCGCAGGCTTTCTCGCAAACGCATGACTTCGGCTCGGCCCATCGCCTTGGTGGCGCGGGCGGCAAAGTCGTCGACGTCGATTCCGATCGGGAAAGTCGCCAATTGCGTCAGACCCCACTCGGAAGCAACGGTGCCGTCCACCACGTTGAAGCCGAGCTCGGCCTGCAGGTAATCCTCGAAACTCTGCCGATCCTCCACGGTTTGAAAGCCGATGAGGTCGTAAGCGAGCATCCCACGTGCGATCTCGCCATGGTGCGGCACGGCCGTCATGGTGCGGCGATCCGCCCATGGCGTGTGCAGGAAGAATCCAAGCGGACGCTCTATGCCGAGCCGGCGCAGCTCCGCGCCAAGGATGAGAAAGTGATAGTCCTGGATCCAGAAAACCGCCTCGGGCGTGTTGAAGCGCAACAGCGCGCGCGCCATGAAGGCGTTGACCTCGCGATACGAGGTATAATCATCGGTGCTGACATGAATGAGGTCGGCGCGCGAGTGCAGCGCCGGCCACAACGCTGAATTGGCGAATCCCTCATAGTACCCGCGATAATGTTTGGCCGGGATATCGACGGTCGCCAGCGCGCCGGTGCCTAGCGATTCGATGCGCGCAAACGAACCGCGCGAGCCGTCACCGGTCTGGCCGGTGGAGCCCACCCAAATTGCTCCGGAATCGCGGACCATCGGCAGCAGTGCCGCAGCCAAACCGCCAGCCAATGGCTCATCAGGCTTTGCCCGCGCAACGCGGTTCGACACCACCACAACATTCACGGGGGCACCTCCAGGTGGTCCTTTAACCCGGATGACGGGAATTTGTTCCAGATTCGTGATGCGGCGCACCCAAGTCCGGAAATTGCCGGATTTGTTATGGGAATTTCGGCAAACGGACATGCGGCGGGTGCGGTGCAATTGCGGCGCAATAAAACGGGATTCTGAAAAGGCCTGTCCTCGGACCTGAAGCGAAGGTACCGAATAAGGCCAGAATCATTTCGCTCTAACGCGGCGCTTCGGCATAAGCGGTCGTTGACAGCAAACTGACCTCGGCGTGTCGAGAATCGAGCCGCGTGTGCAGCACCACGATCGGTACATCGGACTCGAAAAGTGACGAGTAGGGCGTGTCGCGCGGAATCGGTTCAGGTCGCTCGAGATCGTTGAAACGTAAATGTAGCGTGCGCCGCGGTTGGACAGTGACGAGACACGGTCCTACCGGCTCGCGATCGGCGAAGAATATGGTGATGCGGACATGAGCCGGTTTATCGTCGGCATTAAGAATGCAGGCGGTCTCATGCGAGACCAGCGCCGGATCCGAGAATGAGCTTTGCGCGGGGATGTAGCCTTCTGCTATCGCCCAACGCTTCTGTCCGAGCGCCGTCATTTTTTGCCGCCCGTGTTTGCTGCCGGATTTGAGCTAACGGCGCAGACGGCGCCGCAGTTCCGCAGCCGGAACTTTGCTCCGCAATAAACGTTTCATCGCGGGGCGCGCGGGCGTGGCTGCGCGCAGCAACAGCGCGGTTTGCGCAAATTTCTACGGGATTGAACGATGCGCGCCCTGACCGTTGCGCCAGGCATTGCCAATTCAGCCGGCATCGACGATGTCCCGGAGCCGCCGCCATCGGACGGCGCGGTGCTGGCGCGCAGCTTGGCGCTGGGCGTTTGCGGGACCGATCGGGAAATCGTCGCCGGTTTGTATGGCTGGTCGCCGCCCGGCCGCAAGCGGCTCATCATCGGCCATGAATCGCTCGGCACGGTGGAAGACGCTCCGGTCAACTCCGGCTTTAAGCGTGGCGATCTTGTCGTCGGCATCGTGCGCCGCCCCGATCCCGTCCCGTGCCCGTCCTGCGCCGCGGGCGAATGGGACATGTGCCGCAATGGCCGCTACACCGAACGCGGCATCAAGGAACGCGACGGTTACGGCTCGGAATTTTTCCGGATCGAGCCCGAATTTCTGGTCAAGCTCGATCCGTCTCTGGGACTCAACGGTGTTCTGGTCGAGCCGACCAGCATCGTCGCCAAGGCCTGGGATCATACCGAACGGATCGGCCGCCGCTCGCGCGTTTGGGCGCCGAAGACCTTGCTGGTTACCGGCGCCGGGCCGATCGGTTTGCTCGCCGCGATGATCGGAGCCCAGCGTGGGCTCGACGTGCATATCCTCGACCATAACGATCGCGGACCGAAGCGGCAGATCGTGCGCGAACTCGGCGCGACCTTTCACGTCGGCGAGCTCGCCGACCTGGCTATCATGCAACCGGATGTTCTGATGGAATGCACCGGCGTGCCCAGCGTCGTGCGCGACGCCCTCGGGCACACCGCCGCTGCGGGCATCGTTTGTTTGCTCGGCGTCTCCGCGCCGGGTCACGATTTTGACCTCGACATCGGAGGACTTAACCGCACCATCGTGCTTGATAACGATGCCGTGTTTGGCGCGGTGAACGCCAACCGCAAGCACTATGAAGACGCGGTGATCGCGTTGCAGCGCGCCGATCAGCGCTGGCTCGACAGCATGATCACGCGCCGTGTACCGGCCCAGCAATGGACCGACGCGCTCGTGCCGCAAAAGGGCGACATCAAAGTAGTCGTCGATTTCGCTTGAGTTCAGACTTGCCGGAGTGATCAAACATCATGTCCACTCCAATCGAAGATTATGCTCTGATCGGCGATTGCCGCAGCGCCGCGCTCGTCTCGCGTGACGGTTCGATCGATTGGCTATGCTGGCCGCGCTTCGACTCGGAAGCTTGCTTTGCGGCGCTGCTCGGCGGCCGCGACCACGGCCGCTGGCTGGTGGCGCCGCGCGACAAAGCCAGGATCACGCGCCGATACCGGCCCAATACGCTCATTCTTGAAACGAGCTTTGAGACGGCAGACGGCGCCGTAGTCCTGGTCGATTTCATGCCCTTCCAGGGCGAGCGCTCCGAGATCGTGCGCCTGGTTCACGGCACACGCGGCCGCGTGCGAATGCATACCGAACTCATCCTCCGGTTCGGCTATGGCGCGATTGTGCCGTGGGTAACGCGCCTCGAAAGCGGCGTGCTGCGAGCCATTGCGGGCCCCGACATGGTGCTGCTGCGCACGCCCGTGCATGTCAAAGGCAAGAACATGACCACGGTCGGCGAGTTCACCGTCATGCGCGGAGAAACCATCCCGCTGGTCTTGAGCTATGCCCGCTCGCACCGGCCCATCCCGCCGGCGCGCGATCCAACCGCCTCGTTGGAGGCAACCGAAAAATTCTGGGCGGATTGGACGGCGAAATGCCGCCCGGCTGGCGAATGGTCCGAGGCCGTGCGGCGCTCGGTGATCACGCTTAAAGCGCTCACCTATGCACCGACCGGCGGCATTGTCGCGGCGCCGACGACGTCGTTGCCCGAGTGCGCTGGCGGTGAACGCAATTGGGACTACCGCTTTTGCTGGTTGCGCGACGCTACGTTGACGCTGCTCGCCGCCATGCATGCCGGTTATTTCGAAGAGGCGGAGGCCTGGCGCGAGTGGCTGTTGCGCGCGGTTGCCGGAAGTCCCGAACAACTGCAGATCATGTACGGCATTGGCGGCGAGCGCCGCCTTACCGAATGGATCGCCGATTGGTTGCCGGGCTACGAGAAATCCTCGCCGGTGCGCATCGGCAACGCCGCGCACACTCAGCTGCAGCTCGACATGTTCGGAGAGATAATGGACGTGCACCATCAGGCGCGGCGCGGCGGATTGACCACCAACGAATCGGGATGGGATGCGCAAGTCAAATTTCTCGAATATTTGGCGCGAATCTGGCGTGAACCCGATCAGGGCATCTGGGAAATGCGCGGCCCAGCGCAGCATTTCACCTATTCCAAGGTCATGGCCTGGGTGGCGTTCGACCGTACCATCAAGAGCGCAGAAAATTTCGGCCTCGAAGGACCGCTCGACGACTGGCGCAAACTACGCGACGAAATTTGCGATGACGTGTGCAGGCACGGCTATAACAAAAAGCTCGGCACCTTCGCGCAGGCCTATGGTTCCGACCAACTCGACGCCAGCCTGCTGCTGTTGCCGAACGTCGGCTTTCTGCCAGTAACCGATCCCCGCATTGCCGGCACCATCAAAGCGATCGAGCAACGACTCCTGCATGACGGTCTGGTCATGCGCTACTGCACCGAGGACGTGGAAGACGCGCTGCCGCCCGGCGAGGGCGCGTTTCTTGCCTGCAGCTTCTGGCTGGTCGATGCCTACATCTTGCAGGAGCGACTCGACGAAGCCGAAAACCTGTTTCGCCGGTTGGTCGGGCTTTGTAACGAGGTCGGACTGTTGAGCGAGGAATACGATCCGAGCTCCAAGCGCCTGATCGGCAATTTTCCGCAGGCCTTTTCGCACGTCGCTCTGGTCAACAGCGCCTACAATCTGACGCGCGTGCGCAAACCCGTGCATCAGCGCGCCCAGGAAGACCATGCCCCGCCCGCCGCGGTGCGGGAGAAGGTTAGCTCCTGATGAAAGTACCGTTGCGCAGTTCGGCGACCGCCTGCTCGAGCTGCGCGCGCGTATTCATCACGATCGGCCCGTACCAGGCCACCGGCTCCTCGATCGGCTTACCCGACACCAGCAGGAAGCGGATGCCGCGTTCGCCGGCCTGGACCTCGATCTCGTCGCCGCGATCGAACAGCACCAGCGACCGGTCGCCCACCGGCTCGCGCATAAGGAGTTCTTCGCCTTCGACCTGTTTCTCGGTGAGGACACCGAACGGTCGCGACGCGTAGGCAAAGCGGCCATCGCCCTCGAAAATGTAAGCAAAGGCATGGCGCTCGGTCTCGACTTTCAACTTTTTACGCTTGCCGGCAGGCACCGCGATGTCGAGGTAGCGCGGATCGGCGGCGACGCCGTCGACCGGACCCTTTTTGCCCCAGAACTCGCCGCACACAACGCGCACGCGCGTGCCGTCGTCGTCGACGACTTCGGGAATGTCACCCGCTTTGATGTCCTGATAGCGCGGCGCCGTCATCTTTAGCGACGACGGCAGGTTGGCCCACAGCTGAAAGCCGTGCATGCGGCCCTGCGCATCGCCTTGCGGCATCTCCTGGTGCATGATGCCGCGGCCCGCGGTCATCCATTGCACGTCGCCGGTGCCGAGCGTGCCACGATTGCCGAGGCTGTCGCCGTGCTCGACCGTGCCGGAGAGCACATAGGTGATGGTCTCGATGCCGCGATGCGGATGCCAGGGAAAACCCGCGAGATAATCCTGCGGCCGGTCGTTGCGGAAATCATCAAGCAGCAGGAAAGGATCGGTCTCTTGGGTATCGCCAAAGCCGAAAGCACGGCGCAACTTCACGCCGGCGCCTTCGATCGTCGGCTTGGACTGCACGATGCGTTTGATGGGGCGAATGGACATGACGATGACGCTCGCGCTGCGCCGCGAGCCTCCCACATTGTGTTTGTTACCGCGCTAAATAAATGCAGCAGGCACAGCCGCAAGAAGGCACACCGGTGATACCGGGGAATTACTCAGCAATATCGAGCGGTGCACGCTGCCGCCGCCATTGCGCCAGCTTGTTCTCCACAATCGTCAAGACCAGGCGCGGCGTTCGACGCCGGTTCGGCCGCTTTCAATCAGTTGCACAATTCGTTGAATGGCGGCTCCGCGGGGCATGACGGAATCGACGATGTGCCGCCGCCCGGGCCGGTGCTCAATCCGCTGGTCGATCCGCCGGTCGATCCAGTCGATCCGGTCGATCCGGAACCGCTTCTTGCGCCATAACCTCCGGTGTTCGGGCCGGTGACGACGTTGCAAAAAGTCGCCGTGATTTCCTCAATGCAGAACACACCGGTGATCGGCGCTTGGGCCGATTCCGTTGCGCCGCTTTGAGTCGACGATTGCGCCTGACCGTTTGGCGTCGCCGATTGCGCGGCGGCGGGCGATGCCGTGAAGACAAGTGCCGCGATGATCGCGAATTTGTTCATATCGGCCGTTTGCGGGCGCTGCTCCAGCACCAATCAGGCCAAGCGAGGCGCATTCGCCCGACCGCCGTTGGCTCGCGAGTCGCACCAAGGGAAATGAGCCGCTCCTTGGTTTGTTCCACGACCGCTTTCGTCGGCAGGCCGACTGTGCCAGCTCGGCGTCATGCCCGGCGCAGCATCGCGCCGCCGCCCGATCGCGATTTCGTTAGCGGCCAAAGGCCGGCTGCTTGTGAAATCGTTGGGCCAGCCAATGGGGGGTCGTTGGGCTGTGATATCGGTCACAGACGAGGGGGTGCCGGCGTGCGAAAAAAGGTAAACACGGCGAGGCGCCACCCGCCTCGCGTGACCCAATAAGAAAATTGGGAGCGTCAGATGAGTTATTTAACCGGTGTCGCCAACCAGCGACCCTTGCTCCGCATTACCGCCCAGGTCCTTCTTGCGTTTTGTTGTGCAGCGCCACTGGTGTTGGCATTTTCGAGCTTCGTGGCCTACGGCGTTCACACACTGATGCATTGAGCGACCTTGCGGTTTGAGCCGCCGAGTTTCCGCCTGGCCGCTTCCGGCTGTATTTGGCGCGCCCGTTAGCATTCGGCGCAATTTGGCGGTTTAGCGGCTACTGAAAAAAGCCTCGCGTCGAAAACCGGCGGCGCGGCCCGGCCGGGCGCTAAGCAAAAAGCGCGCCCAATCCAAACCAGGGCGCACGTGGCGGCCTAACGGCTCACGGGGGTTGCGACCATCACTGATGCTGTCTGTGCGTAAAGCCGGTGGGTCTGCACCGTCATCCACAAACCCGACACGAACGCACAACCGAGAACAATAAACGCAACATACCTTATCATTCCGATGGTCCTCCCGCGCACTTTCGCGCTTCCACGACCACGGCACCGCGGCTCAAGGCCGGATAGTGAAAAATAACCGCCGGTCCGCCGGGGAATAGCGCAAAGCCTCGACCTAAAAACATCAAAAAGTCTCTCATGACACGGTCTGCGCAATGATCGTGGTGACGGCCATGCCGGTCGCGAATGCGAAGGCAAGAACCATAACCACGAAGATCGTTTTCATGACACGCTCGCTCCCTGTAGCGACACCACAAACATGGCAGAACCGCTCGGGCGTTCTGTGACAGGCATCACGGAAGGCGCTTTTTACGATGTGTCGGCGCGCGGCCAGCACGGCCGCTAAGTACCTGTGTTCGTGTATGTTCCTGGTTTACTCTGTGCTTGGCCAAAGCCAAAATTCGACGCCGATATCCGCTCCCGAGCCCGCTGCCACCGGTTATTTGGTTGCCTGTGTTGTCGACGGCAGTCGCGATGTTTGGTCGCCTTCGATCCCATGTAGACCTCCGCTACTATGCCAGCGGAACCGGAGAGGGACCTGATCCAATAATCTACGCGTGCTGCGAAGTGCGGGAATGCGTGACTTGTTTGGAATAAACGGTGCATGGACGGAGGAACGCCATGACGTTTACGAATGTCGCGCTTTCGTTGATTGGCGTCGCGATACTGGCGCTGATACCGTGCGGCTGCATTCTCACCCGGTCGTCGCATAAGCAACCGCACAAACCGGCGACGCACTGACGAGCGTCTAGCCTCGAGCGTGACAAGAGCGCCTAGCGCTGGCGCACTTGCACATCCGGTCCGCTATCGTTGAACGACTGGCCGCCGACGAAACAGACCGATATGCCGGGCGGAAGACTCGGGACCGAGCGTCCGCTCGGCCAAATTATCAGGTCGGTATTGGACGGGCATTGGCTGGCGTCGGCATAGGGGTGCACCGGCGAGCCATCTTGCTTGATAGGAGGCTCGGCTTTCGAAACCGTGCCGGTCGTGTCGTCTTTGGAGCCGCTGCTGGCGGGCTGCGGATAAACCGCGCCAAGGCCGATAAAAAATATCACCAGCGCGACCCATCTGCGGCGCGCTCGTTTCCGGTCATGGTTTTTTTCTGGCATTTTTTCGCTGCCCGGCCGAGCACAACATAATCGGCTTTTCGACTGGAAGCGAGCCTGTTTTTCCCGAGCCAATGCGGAATACCGGTTGATGAGGCCGAGCATTCCTTGATTTTAGTCAAACTTCGCCTCCGCGCCCGTGGCTAAAACAGACAATCCATTTGACAGGCCGAAAATGCGTTCACGTGAAGAGCCATCGGCTGCGTAGACTCTTTGCCACGGTACTTGTGGTTTGCGTTGCCGCCGCGGCCGCAACCTTCCTTAACGCGCTGCGGTTCGATCCTGACCCGAGCGCCGACGCAAGCTTCATCACGCGGGCGCAGCAGAAATCGGTCCCCGGAATAACCGTTAGCGCCAGCGCGCTTGGCGAGCGCGAAAGCCGGCAAAGCTTCGGCGAGGATCTCGCGAAATACAATATCCAGCCGGTCTGGCTGTCGATTGCCAACGAAACCGACCATCAGCTTGTGTTTCTCCCAATCACAATGGATGCGGATTATTACTCGCCCTACGAAGTCTCTTACAGATTCCACGGCGCCTTCTCTTTCGCTACCAATCGGGCGCGCGACGCCTTCTTTCTCGGGCGCCAAATCGCGGGCATCTTGCCGCCGCATTCGACCACGACCGGCTTCGTGTATGGCCAACTCGATGCGGGGATAAAATACGCTCACATCGTAATCAGCGGGAAAGATCGTCTGGAGACGTTCGACTTTGCGCTGCCGGTGCCGGGGCCTTCATTCGTCGGCACTGGCATCAGAGCCGAACAGCTCTATCCAGGCCGAAAGATCGAAGATCTCGAACTTGATTCCTTAAGAGCGACACTTGCCGAACAGCATTGCTGTACAACCAATGCAGACGCTACGCGCAATGGCGATCCGCTCAATATTGTCATTATCGAGAGCAAGCAGGATCCGATTGTTCCCTTTATTGCCCGCGGCTGGCATCTCGCCCGAACGCTCGATGTGGCAAGTGCAATAGAGACAGCGCGCGCGTTCTTGTTTCGCCAGGCCTTTCTCACCTCGCCAGTCAGCCCGTTGTACATGTTCGGCCGTCGCCAGGATGTTGTCTTGCAAAAGCCGCGCTCGACCATCAATGAACGCGTCCACGCGCGGTTTTGGCTGACGCCGTACACATTCGAAGGCCGGAGAATATGGATCGGACAGGTCAGCCGGGACATCGGCGTTCGCCTCACCGCGCAAACCTGGAATCTGACGACGCACAAAATCGGGCCTGACGTGGATTTTGATCGGGCTTTTCTTTTGCAGGACTTGTTGATGTCGGGATTCGTGGAGCGCTACGGCTACGTCGATGGCGTGGGCGCCGCTCCGGCATCGGCGCCGCGGGCAAACCTCACCGGCGATCCTTATTATACCGACGGGCTGCGCGCCGTGGTTTTCCTGTCGAATCAAATGACGCCGCTTGAAGATGTTGACAGGCTTCCGTGGCAAGTCCCGCCGCCGCCCGCGCAAGAGCGCTAAGTGGGGCGCGAAACTACACCGCGGTCAGCGGCGTTGCCGCGACGTATCGCGGCGGCGCGGGTTCGTGAAAGACAATATTGCGACGATATGGTCAATTACTACCAGCCAACATCGCCCTCACAGGAGACCACAATGCCTACGAGGAGATTCGAGCAGATAACACTGGATCAGATTTTGTTGAGCGGATGCGCAATCGTAGTTGGCGCCTGCATTTTGATCCAACATGCGCAAGCGCAGCCGGGGTATGTGCCTCCGCCCACGCCGCTGCCGCCGCCCGTTTTCAATCCGTCCAGTCCCTATACGGTGCCGCAACCGGCCTATAGGCCTATCACGCCGACAACACCAAGCGCCGTTCCCGGAAATGTCGTTACCTCGCCAACGATTGAAGGCTTGCCGGAAACGGCCGCTCGCTCACACCGACGGACATCAGTCGCAACGCCGCGCGCGGTCCGCCGCCGGGGCCGCTCCACAGTCGTTCGTCCAGCGCCGGCGTCTTATTCCTATTATTACGCGCCGTTCGGGTATGGCTATGGTTGCGCGTGGCAGCGGGGATGGGACGGCTATTGGTTCCGCACGTCGCCCTGTTCGTGACCGAAAAGCCGCTTTCCCGCTGAAAAATCAAGGACGACGTCATAGGCCCGACTAAGCAGCACGCCTCTTTCAGATGATCGCGCCGTACAGGGCTTCACCTCTGACCTGTCGTCCGGCGGTATCAAATTGCATGATTTCGCAAGCGCGTTTACGTTCGCCATTCAGATTGGCTTCGTAAATGACATTCAACTCGAGACGCCTTTCATCCCATGCGGCGTGATCGTGCTTGAACTCCAGCGCCGAGATGCGTGCAAGCGCGGTGCGCCAGTAGTTTTCAAGCTCTTGCTTGTTGCGAAGTATCGGGCGACCGACGAGATTTCGGGCCACGGGGCTGACAAACTGCGCCTCTTCGGAGTAGTGCGCGAGCACGGCTTCGACGTCGCGGCGATTCCAGGCGGCAATCCAGGATTCGCCAAACGCCATCATCGATTGATAGGTCATATGCATCATATGTCCCTTCTGATGAATCGTTGGCGCTATTTGCCACGTCCCGACCGAAACGCGGGCATTTGCTCAAGCGGCTACGCGTCCAAACGCGCCTAGACGCGACGCAATCTTTCGCCGGACCAAGTCGATGTGATGACGCAAGTTATACACCTGGTCCGAGAAAGTAAGCGGAAAATGGATTTTGCTGAGCTCATCCTCGATGCGTTCAATCTCAGCCTGTTTGTCGATCAGCTGTTTGTGGCTGGTGATTGAGTCGAATGAAGCTTCCAGCGTCCGCAGTTCGGCGTACCAATAAAAGAGCCGCCGACGTATCATCCAATTGTAACTCTGGGGCAAAAAATGCAGCAAGGGGAGGCCAATCGCTATACCCGTCACCAACAGCGCGATCGCTCTTTGCACATGGATCGATACCCACAACGGCAAGTGTCTTTGCATGAACGAAGGACCGCTCTTGTAAAAATCGATCGCGGTAGGAGCAACCGCATATTCTGAATCGGAGCCGTTCGGGTACTCGCCGCTGCGATGAAAGAGATCTGCTCCGCTGTGCACCTCCTTCATGGTTTGCAACAAAAGCTGGACGATTTCCGGGTGAAGATCGCTGCGGACCAGGACCTTGGACTTCGTGCCAATAAGCTGCACATCATTGGCCGGAATCATCCGCTCGATATCGATCGTGCCCTGAGGCAATGTCATCCGGGTAAGATCGGGGAAAATGCGTGTAAACGCCTCCGCCAGTGGAAAGCTCATTGGCCGGACGCTGGGGTTTCGCAGGAACGACTGGACGGCGGTTGCCTCTGGCACACCGATGATCCAAACGGCGTCGACCTGACCGTTCTTTAACGCCTGGTCTGCGGCTTCTCCCGCAAAAGGCAAGAAACTGGCCGTTTCAGAATTTACTCCGCCCTTGCTCAGGATCTGCTCGGCCATGTGCCGCGTGGCGCTTCCTTCCGGTCCCACGGCAATGCGTTTGCCCTTGAGCTGCGACAGCTGATCGAGTTGTTCGTTCGCGGGATAGAAGATCCAAAAGGGTTGATCGTAAACAGTTCCTAACGACAGCACGCCAGGCGCATGCTTGGAGTCCGAAAGGCCTCCAGTAACAAAGGCAATCTGCACGTCCGCATTTGGATCCTGCAGCAGCTTGAGGTTTTCGACCGCTCCAGCGGTTTCCCTCAGTTCTAATTCGACGTGAGAACGCGCAAATATTTCTCGATATTGACGGCCGTAATATTCGAACGAAGCGCCCCTAAAGGCAGTCGCCATGACGACCTTCGACGGCGGCGCGGGAATAAAATAAATCAAGGCGAGCGAAGCGACGCCCACGACCCCAACGACCGTCGATGCTTTGAATATCTGCCAACGCGTGAAATTCATTCCGTTGCCCCTCGCGCGAGCCCTGGTACGTAATTGAGATTTGGCGCGAAACAAAGAATGTTTCTCATCTGTCGGTCACATTTTTTTCAATCAAATTCCCTGTCAGAGCGGGAATATTTCCTCGCGACGCTCCTTTCAGTGTTGCTGTGAGCGAGGTCGCACGAGAGGCGCGAAAAAAAATCTCACGTCTGCCCAATACATTGCAGGCGAGGGCGAAGCGCCGCTCCTTGAGAAGGCCAACCACGGGTCGCATTGAGGAAATTGCATTGCAGATATTCTGCGTGTCTGCGGCATGACACCGCGCAACCAAAGTCCTACAACCCTCGCGATGTCTGCTGGCGGCGCGCAACCGGCTTGCGGAATCGCGGAGTTGAGTCCGAAATGCACCACGACGCCGACACTGACGTGAAGCAATCATCCGCGACTTGCTTCCACCCGCGGGAGTAGCGCTTCCAAGCCGCGCGATAGCGACGTCGCCGACACAATAAGTCCGACCATCGCATGGCTCTGCGGAGATTGCCCCAGAGCGCGCCAGTCTGCGGATGGATGTCTTCGAACAGTAGCCCGTAGCGATTGAGGCGCGGCATGCGCCGGCGAAACGATCGCGTGCGGCCTCGCGCCGTCTTGGCTATCGGTGAATATGTGCGGCCATCGGTGACGTGCGTTTCTGATGCTGTGAACGGCGCGCGCTGCGCGGCATCAAGGCGCCAAAGGCTGGTTGTGCAAACCGTTGATCTTGGCGGGGTTAAGGCGATCGCGTGCGGCGATAAACAATTTTAAAAGCCCCGCTTTGACCGTCCCGGTCTTTATTTATCGCCGATCTGTGCCATATTCGTGCGCAGATCTACATGCGCTCTTTAACTTTGTGCTCATGGCACGAGAACTCGATCCGCTCAAACTGACGTCACCGCGCATCTTCCTCCTCCGCATGCTGGTGTTTGTGCTGCTCGTGGGCGCGATTGTCGCGGTGCTGCGCAAGCAGATCGAGATCGCGTTCCTGGCGAATCCGGCCCTGAACGGCCTGATCATTCTGGTGCTGCTGATCGGCATCGGACTGTCGTTGCGGCAAATATTGCGGCTCTATCCTGAAATCGCCTGGGTCAACGGCTTTCGTCTCGGCGATCCGAGCGTCGCCGTCAAACGCTCGCCGGTGCTTCTAGCGCCCATGGCATTCATCCTGCGTAGCCGCCCCGGGCGCATGACAATCTCGGCGCAGATGATGCGCGGCATTCTGGACTCGATCGCGACACGGCTGGATGAGGCGCGCGACATCTCCCGTTACATGACCGGGCTTTTGGTATTTCTCGGTCTGCTCGGCACGTTCTGGGGCTTGATTGAGACGGTGACGTCCGTCGGCGGCGTTATCCAGGGATTGAAGCCGACGGGCGATGCGGCCTCGATGTTTGATGCGCTGCGCGGGGGCCTTGCCGCCCCGCTCAGCGGCATGGGAATTTCGTTCTCATCGTCTCTATTCGGCCTGGCCGGTTCTTTGGTGCTTGGTTTTCTCGATCTGCAATCGAGTGGAGCGCAGAACCGATTTTATACCGAGCTTGAGGACTGGCTCTCCACCACGGTCTACGACCACGCCGCCGAACCCATCCTCGCCGAGGGCAGTTCCGGCGACATGCGAAACGCGATTGAACGACTGCGTGCGGCGGTCAGCGAGGCCGGCGGCAACAAAGCCGCCTCGGCCGCCATGGCCAATCTGGCCGAAGCGGTCAACGGCCTGGTTGCGCAAATGCGCATTGAGCAGCAGACGATCCGGGATTGGGTGGATAGCCAGACCGAGCGGCACCGCGAGATCAAGGATCTTTTGCAGATCAACGCCGCACGAGGAGAAGCGGTGAGCTCGATTCCGCCGTCGGCCAGACGCTCGGTCGAAGAGAAGACTCAAAGCAAATGATGCGTTCTGGCCCGCATTGGTATCCGAGCCTGAAACCTGGACTTTGACCCATGGCGCTCGCGCGAATCCGCCGCGGCGAAAGCGGCATGAACTACTGGCCGGGCTTCGTCGATGCGTTGTCGACTCTCATTCTCAGCATCATTTTTCTGCTGAGCGTCTTTGTTGTCGTCCAATTTTATTTGCAGCAGGAAGTCCAGGGTAAGGACACGGCACTGCAACACCTTAATGGGCAAATTGCGCTCCTGTCCAAGCTCTTGTCCATGGAAAAGACCAGCAACGCCGACCTGGAAAAACAGCTCGGCGGCCTGCAAGCGTCGCTTACCACAGCACAGAACGACCGGGACAAATATAAAGGTCTCTACGAGGGTGCCGCCGCTGCGCAGCTGACAGCGGAAAGCAAACTGAACGAGGTCTCGGGCCAACTCGAAGGCGAGAAAGAAAACTCAACTAAGGCCTTCAGCCAAATCGACCTGCTCAACCAGCAGGTCGCCGCGTTGCGTGAGCAATTGGCTGCATTGGGAGCGGCGCTTGACGTCTCGCAGAAAAAAACCAAAAACGCCGAGGAGCGTGTCAGCGACCTCGGCCAGCGACTAAACGTTGCGCTCGCTCAGCATGTTCAGGAGCTTTCGAGCTACCGTTCGGACTTTTTTGGCAAGCTCCGCGAAGTTCTCGGCAATCGACCCGACATACGTGTCGTCGGCGATCGCTTCGTTTTGCAATCAGAAATATTCTTCGACACCGGCAGGGCCGATCTGAAAGCGGAGGGGCGCGCGGAACTCGATAAGGTAGCGGCCGCAATCGTCGAATTGGAAGGCCAGATTCCAGTTGAAATTCCCTGGACACTGCGTGTCGACGGCCATACCGATGTGCGGCCGATCATCGGGCAATTTAAATCGAATTGGGACCTGTCGGCCGAACGAGCGATCTCCGTGGTTCAATACCTGGTTGGCAAAGGCGTCAAACCATCCCGGCTCGTCGCTGCCGGGTTCGGCGAATTCCAGCCGATCGACAACGGGACGACGGAGGACGCCTACCGTCGCAACCGCCGCATCGAGTTCAAGCTGACCGAACGGTGATTCATTCGGCCGACCGTTTGGCCCGGAGTTGAGTCCGAAATGCTCGGGGACGCGGACATTGACATGAATCAATCAGCGCCTGGCTTACTTCATCCGCGCCAGTAGCGGTCTTCCCAGCTGCGCGACAGCCGCATCGCCGAGAGAATGAGTCCCGCCATCGAATAGGTCTGCGGGAAATTGCCCCACAGCGCGCCGGTTTGCGGATCGACGTCTTCGGAAAGCAGCCCGTAGCGATTGCGGTGTTGCATGGCGTCGGCGAACAGATCGCGCGCGGCGTCGCGCCGGCCGAGCGACCACAGTGCGTCGATCAGCCAGAACCGGCAGATCAGAAACGCGGTTACCGGCATGCCGAAATCGTCGGCGCTAGCGTAGCGCATGACATGCTTTTCGCGCACCAGCTCGCGCTCCATTGCGGCGACGGTGGAGGCAAAGCGCGGGTCGTCGACTTCGACCACGCCGAGATCGGCGAGCAGCAGCACGCTGGCATCAAGATCGTCGGAGCCGAACGCCGCGGTAAAAGCGCCGCGCTTCTGATTCCAGGCGCGCTCAAGGAGTTCCGCATGCAACGGCTCGGCGATGCCGTTCCAGTATTTGGCGCGCGGTTCAAGCCCAAGCCGCATGGCGATTGCGGCGAGTCGCTGGCAACCGGCCCAGCACATCGCCGCCGAATGGGTGTGGACGCGCTGGCGGCCGCGATATTCCCAGATACCGGCATCCGGCAGAAACGCCTTTTCGGCCGCGCGGTGACCGAGCGATTCCAACAGATGAAACAGCCCCTCGTCGCCGGGGCGCGGCAGCCGGCGGTCGAAGAACATCGGCATGGCGGCGAGAATGACGCTGCCATAGGCATCGTGCTGTACCTGATTGACGGCGGCATTGCCGATGCGCACCGGGCCGTCACCGCGATAACCCTGCAGGTCGGCCGCGGTCCGTTCGTGGATCACGGTGGTCGGCACCACGCTATAGAGCGGGCGGAGTTCCTCGTCCGGCTTGGACGCGATCGATAGCGTGAACGAAATGAATTCTTCCATCGTGCGCGTGGCGCCAATGCGGTTGAGTGCCTGCACGACGAAATAGGCGTCACGCATCCAGCAATAGCGGTAATCCCAGGTGCGGCCGGACGACTGCGATTCCGGAATCGAGGTGGTGTGGGCGGCGACCACCGCGCCGGTCTCGTCGAAATTGGAGAGCTTCAGCGTTATCGCGGCGCGAATGATCGCTTCCTGCCAATCGTAAGAGATCGACAGCCGCCGCACCCAATCCATCCAATAGTCGTGGGTGCGCTCGATGAAGTCCCGGCACGTCGACTGCAGATCGCCGGTGAAGGGCTCATCGGGTCCGAACACCAGATGCAGCGGCCGCGTCAGCACGAACGGCGCTTCACCGTCGATCAGCGACAACGGCGCATCGGTGGTCAGGCGGACTACGGTGTTTTCATTGGCATAGCGAATGTGATTGCTGCCGAGCGAGCGGTGCGGCAGCGCCTTGCCGTAATCGCAGGTCGGCCGCATGCGGATGGTGATGCGGGGCAGACCGGCGAGCGGCTCGATGATGCGGTAGAGCTGCGGTGGCCGGAACACGCGGCCGAATTGGCGGAACCGCGGCGCCAGATCGGTAATCCGCACCTTGGCGCCGTGGCGGTCGGTCAGGATGGTGGAAACGATCGCGGTGTTGCGCACATATTGCGACTGATAATCCACCATGTCCTCGAGCACGACATCGGAGAATCCCTTCTCTTCGCGCCCTGACAACAGCCGGCAGAAAATCGGATCGCCGTCGAAGCGCGGATAGCACCACCACACGATCCGCGAGCAGGGATCGACCAGCGCCGCGGTGCGACCGTTGCCGATCACGGCAAGGTCGAGCCCGTGGTCGATCGTGCCGCCGGGCGCGGTCCGCGAATCATGTTGGGCGCCGGTCGCTCTATTCTTGGCGAGCACGGCGAGATCATGGGCCCGATCGTTCATAGTGCCGCGCCCTAGCCCTTGTTGGCGATGCGCGACAGCCACGCGCGCACCGATTCCGGTTTCTCGAAATGGCCGTTAACGTCCGCGACCACGCGGCCGACGGAAAATCCCAAGCCGCCGAATTGCGAAAGAATCGGGAAGACCGGCTCATCAGTCGTGTCGTCGCCGATGAAAATCGGCTTACGCCCCTTAAACGGCGGATATTTCATCAACTCGCGCACGGCGCCAGCTTTGTTGATGCCGGCCATTTTGATTTCAAAGACCAGCTTGCCGGGCAGGATCTCGACGGTTCCGCGCGGCACCGTAGCGCAAATATTCTGGATCGCGGCGCGCAGCGCATCGCCTTGGTCCGGCGCCAGGCGATAGTGCACGGCGAGCGAATAGCCCTTGTCCTCGACCAGAATTCCCGGACCGAGCTCGGTCAGCGTCGCCAGGTTGCGCTTTAAGACCGGATTGAGCTCGCGCGCGCGCGTCACCGCCTCGCCGCCGGGCGTCACGCGCAACTCCGCACCATGGCCGCCGACGGCGGCGAGCTGCAACGGCGAAAAGATCAGATCGATATCGTGGAGCGAGCGTCCCGACACCAGCGCCAGGGCGCCGCCGGTCAGATCTTCGAGCCGGGACAGCGTATTGCGCAGTTCAGCCGGAACCCAGACCTCTTGCGGCGCCGGCGCAAGATCGAGAATGGTCCCATCGATGTCGAGCAAGAGCGCGCATTGGCGCAACTCCGGCACGACCAACCGGTCGGCAAGCTCCACATCGACGTGAGTGAATTCGAAGCCCATCCTTATTCCACTTTCTTTCTCGATCTTAATCGGCCGATGCCAGCGGACGCGCAACCGATTCGAGCGACTTACGCTCGGCGTCGACGCCCCAGATCGCCTCGACGGCGGCGGCGCCGATCATCAAAGCCGCACCGATTCCGTAACCAATGGCAACGCTGCCGCGCGAACCCGTGCTAATCAACGCACCCAGGAGCAGCGGGCCGATAACGCCTCCGACGCCGGTGCCGATAGCATAAAAGAACGCAATAGCAAGCGCCCGGATCTCCAGCGGAAAAATTTCGCTCACCGTCAAGTACGCGGAACTTGCGGCCGCCGAGGCGAAAAAGAAAACGATCATCCAGGCGGCGGTCAAGCCCTGCGCTGTCAGAACATCGTGACTGAACAGTTGCGCCGTGACCGCAAGCAAAATGCCGGACAGGGCGTAAGTCGCGGCGATCATCACCCGCCGGCCGATCGTGTCGAACAGGTGGCCGAGCAGTATCGGCCCGAGTACGTTGCCGGCGGCAAAGGGCAGAATGTACCAGCCCACCTGATTGGCCGGTATGCCGTAGAAATCGGTGAGAATCAGCGCATAGGTGAAGAAGATTGCATTATAGAAGAACGCCTGTGAGGCCATCAGGCTCAGGCCTACCAGCGTGCGTGTGCGATAGGTCGCAAACAGCGTGCTCGCCACTTCGCCGAGCGGCGTGTGGCGGCGCATGCGCAATCGAATCGGCGCGCCGCGCGGGCGCTCCCCGAGATGCACGAAGTGCGCTTCGATCCCGCGAACCACTTGGTCGGCCTGTTGCGGCAAGCCATGCGTTATGAGCCAGCGGGGACTTTCCGGTATCCAAAATCGCATCAAGAGAATCACAAGTCCGATTGTAGCCCCGATCAGAAATGCCAGCCTCCAGCCAATCGCCGGATTGACGAGCATCGGATCGAGCAGAATGAGCGATCCCCCCGCGCCCACGGCAGCGCCGACCCAAAAACTGCCGTTGATGAGAAGATCAGTCCAGCCGCGGAACCGGGCCGGAATAAGCTCCTGGATTGTCGAATTGATGGCAGTGTATTCCCCCCCGATGCCGGCGCCGGTCAGGAACCGGAACAGGGCGTAGCTTCCCGCATCCCAGGACAGGCCGGTCGCCGCGGTCGCCAGGAGGTAGACCGCAAGCGTAATCGTGAACAGCTTTTTTCGCCCCAGGCGGTCGGTCAGCCAGCCGAAAAAGAAGGCGCCGAGCACCGCGCCGGCGAGATAGCTGCTGCCTGCAAGGCCGATTTGCGTGTTGCTCAATCCTAGGGCGCTCGGGCGCGCCAGTTCCGCCGACAGCGCGCCGGCGAGCGTCACCTCCAATCCGTCGAGAATCCAGGTGATGCCGAGCGCGACAATAACGAGGACGTGAAAACGACCAAACGGCAGGGCGTCGAGACGCATCGGAATATCGGTTTCGATGACGGCTTCCAACCGGCTGGCGGCTGGCGCAACCGGCGGCGAGTTCCGCCAGCCGGCAGTCGAAGCGCCAACCGCGGTAGCGCGGCGCGGCGATACATTGCCTGGGGGTGAAGTCATGGTCGAAAAGCAGCCCCGGTCTCCGCAACAGCAACGCGCCGGCGGCGCGGGCTGTTCCGATTGACCGCGCCTCACACCGGGACGAGGGTTCGTTACTGTGCCGGCGCCGGCCGGCCGGCATAGGTGACGCGCCAGATCGTGCCGCTGCCGTCCTCGGAAATGAGCAAGGCGCCGTCGCCGCCGACGGTCACGCCGACCGGCCGTCCCCACACCGCACTGTCGTTGATGACAAAGCCGGTGGCGAAATCCTCGTATTCGCCGGTCGGTGCGCCATCCTTCATGATCACGCGGATGACTTTGTAGCCGGTGCGCTTGGAGCGATTCCACGAACCATGCTCGGCGGCAAAGATGCTGCCGCGATAGTCCGCCGGAAATTGCGATCCGTCGTAGATCGTCATGCCGAGCGAGGCCGAATGCGCTTCGATCAAAACGTCGGGCAGCGTTACCTTGTCTTTAAGGTCGGGGCGCTCGCCGCGGTGATGCGGATCTTCATTGCCGCCGATGTAATACCACGGCCAGCCGAAGAAGGAGCCTTCGCGCACCCGCGTGACGTAATCGGGCGGCAGGTCGTTGCCGAGGTCGTCGCGCTCGTTGGTCGAGCACCATAATGTGCCGTCTAGCGCGATCGCCATGCCGACGCAATTGCGGATGCCGGTCGCGAAGATTTTTTTGTTCTTGCCTTGTGGATCGAACGCCAACACATCGGCGCGGTCGTTTTCATCGATCCAGGCCGCACCGAGCGGATGATTGGCGATGAAATTTTGCAGGCTCGCGCCAGAAAGCCGGCTCATGCTTTCGGCGTCGTTGGAGCGCGAGCCGACCGACACATACATGGTCGCGCCGTCGGGCGAGAACACGATGTCGCGCGTGGCATGGCCGCCGACCGGAAGCTCCGGCACCACGGTTTCCGGCTCGCCGCGCGGGGAAAGATCGCCGTTGCGGTAAGGAAAGCGCAACACCGCGCCGGTATCGGCGATATAGACCCATTGCGGGTCGGCGCCGGGCGGATAGAAGGCGATCCCGAACGGATAGTTCAGCCCCGATGCAAACACGGATTTCTTAGCGGCCGCGCCGCTTGCGCCGCCATCCGGCCGCAGTACGCTGATGCGGCCGGCCCGGCTTTCGGCGACGAATATGTCACCGTTCGGCGCGGCGCGGATCATTCGCGGCCCGGTCAAGCCCGAGGCGAACAGGTTGACGGCAAAGCCAGACGGAACGATCGGCTTCTCGTCGGTCCGGTGCGCGACTCTGACGAAATTGGCGACAGCTTCCGCAGGCTGCGGCGGCGGCAGATCGCGCGGCTTGATCAAACGGCGCACGCCAGGCCGGTCGGCGCGCCAATCGCCGAACGCGGCGCGGCCTTCGAGAAGGCCGGGCGCGGTTTGCGCGAAAAGCGGCGCAAGGGCGAGGCAAAAGACGCCGGCAATGCTCAAGCCAAGCCACGGATCGATCGGACGGCCCATGAAGTCTCCCGCAAAAAACCGACGCAATCTCGCTAAAGGACAAAGCCTGGCCGGTCCAGTTCCGCAGTCGCCATCCTGTCCGGGAGCCGGGTATAGTGGGATTGCGAAAAATTACGAGCGCCCCAAGGACGGATCATGGACCAGCGCGTCACGGCCGACTGCGTCGCCAATGCCCGGGCGCTCGCACCAGCGCTCGCGGCGGCAGGCGCCCGCATCGAGGCCGGCGGCGAATTGCCCCCGGATATCGTCGACGCGCTGCACGAGGCGCGGCTGTTCCGGATGCTGGTGCCGCGCTCTTATGACGGCGATGAAGTCTCGCCGATCGCCTTCATGGCGGCGATCGAGGAGCTCGCCAAGGCCGACGCCTCGACGGCGTGGTGCGTGGCGCAGACCTCGGTCTGCTCCACGATTTCTTCGTCGTTGAATCCGGCCGTTGCCGCGGAAATTTTCAAGAACGATCCGCGCGGCGTGCTGGCCTGGGGGCCGTCGACCAGTAAAAACGCCAAGGCGGTCGCCGAGCCGGGCGGCTTCCGCGTCTCCGGCGAATGGCCTTTCGCCAGCGGCAGCCGGCATGCGACCTGGCTTGCCGCGCATAGTTTCGTTTACCAAGCCGACGGCAGCTTGCGCCACGATGCCGCCGGCGAACCGGTGCAAAAGACGTTTGTGGTGCCGCGCCGCAGCGCGGTCATCAAGGACGTGTGGCATGTGATCGGCCTCAAAGGCACCGGCAGCGATACCTATGCGCTGACCGACGAGTTCGTTCCGGAGGACCACGCCGTCGCGCACCACGCGCTCGATCCCGCCGAGCGGCGCGAGCACAGCCCGCTTTATTCGTTCAACATCTATCAGTTGTTCGGATCGGCCTTCCCCGCGATCGCGCTCGGCATCGCCCGCACCATGCTGGATTCCTTTATCGAGCTGGCGCAAACCAAAACGCCGGTCGCCGGAAGATCAGTTCTGCGCGACAATCCCGTGATCCAATCGCAGGTCGGCCTCGCCGAGTCGCAACTCGCGGCGGCGCGCGCATTCTTCTTCGCCGCCTGGGACGAGATTTGGCACGCGGCGCAGGGCGATGCTGTCACCTTCGCCCAGCGCGTGCGGCTGCGCATGGCCTCGATCCATTTGAGCCAGCAGGCCCGGCAAGTCGCCGAGACGGCTTATCTCGCCGCCGGCGCCACCGCGGTTTTCGAAAGCAATCCGTTCGAGCGCCGCTTCCGCGACATGCACGCAGTCTCGCAGCAGGCGCAGGCGCAATTTGCCATTTATGAAGTGATCGGGCGCCACTTCCTCGGCCTGCCGTTGCAATCGTCCCGGTTCTTTTGAGCGCGCAGTTGACAGCGCGCGCTGGGCCGGTCGACGATACGCGCTGAATCTCGGAGCGGAAGGACATGAACGAGGACGCGCGCGCCGCCGAGCTCATCGGGAAGATGCTGCGCAAAAAGCTTTACGTGCTGATCTCGAAACCGCTCGTGCCGCCGGAACAGCTGAGACCGCTGCTCGCCACCCACCTCGATTACATGATCGGTCTGGAAAAACGCGGGCTGCTGTTCGCCTCCGGCCCGTTAAACGAGGCCGATGCGCCGCCGAGCGGCCACGGCCTGACGATCCTGCGCGTCAAAGACGCCGACGAGGCGCGCCGCATTGCCGAGGCCGAGCCGTTCTTTGCGCAAGGGCTGCGCACATTCGAGCTCAGGGAGTGGACGGTGATGGAGGGCACGCTTGGTGTGCGCGTCAACCTATCAGATCAGACTGTCGAAGTGGCCTAGGCGAGCGACCTAAACCTCCTCCACGACGAAGAGGGAAAATGTAAGTAGCGCAAAATCATAAACCGGGAAACGCCCATGAATACCGTTGGTCTGATCGGCATCGGCAAAATCGGCCTGCCGGTTGCGGATAATCTCATCAAAAGCGGCTATCGCGTTGTCGGCTACCGCCGCAGCTCGCTCGATGAATTCGCAAAAATCGGCGGCGTGCCGGCGCGTTCCGCCGCCGATGTCGGCGCGCAAGCCGACGTCGTGCTCACTTGCCTGCCATCCACCGAGGCGCTCGATGACGTGGTGCATGGCGCCGGTGGCCTCATTCACTCGGCGCGTCCGGGACAAATCGTGGCGGAGCTCGGCTCCCATCCAGTGCCCGACAAAAAACGGCAGATCGCGCTTCTTGCCGAGAGGGGTGTGACGTTCATCGATGGCGAGGTTTCCGGCACGCCGGGTATGGTCGTCGCGCGCAAAGCCGTGGTCTATCTCGCCGGCGATGCGCAAGCCTGTAAAAAGCTCGAAGCGGTGGTGGCGGGCTTTACCGATTCCTGCCTGTATTTCGGCGAATTCGGCGCCGCCAGCCGCGTCAAGCTCATCAATAATCTTCTTGTCGCCATCAACATTGCCGCTACCGCCGAGGCGATGGCGCTCGGTCTCAAAGCCGGCGTCGATGTGCCGCTGATGATCAAGGCGATCGCCACCGGCAGCGGCGGCTCGACCCAATTTGCAATCCGCGCGCCGTGGATGGCGGAGCGGCGCTTCACGCCGGTTCAGGGCTCGGCCGGCACGCTTGCGCATTACTTCGACATGATCGCTGATTTCGCCGCCACCGTCGGCGTGGCGACGCCGCTTCTGGATTGCGTGGTGCCGCTTTATCGGCGCTGCGTGGAAATGGGCTTGGGCGACAAGGACGTCGCCGTGATGGTCGACGTGCTGAGCGCGCTGCCGCACGCCAAACAGTAAAGACGGAGACATCGTATGATCCGCGTCAGCAAGATCGCGCATGCCGCTTACGAGACGCCCGATCTCGCGCACCAGACCGAATACTATACCGATATCATCGGCTTGACGCTCGCGGCGCAGGAGAAAGACACCGTCTATCTCGCCTCAACGGTCGATCATCACTCCATCGTGCTGCGCAAGGGCGCGCAAGCGCAATGCGCGCGCATCGGCTTTCAGATTTCGCCGTCGGCCGATCTCGACGCGTTCGAAAAACAGGTCGCCGGCCATGGCATCGCCACCGAGCGCCGCAAAGATCCCGCGCCGTCGATCAAGGACATGCTGGTCTTTGCCGACCCCAAAGGCACAGTGATGGAGGTGTTCAAGCGCGACGCCTTCTCGCACCAGAAATTCCAGTCCAAGGGCATCGTGCCGTACAAGCTCGGCCACGTCGCCTTTCACGTCACCGACGTCAAGCGCGTCACCAAATTCTATTGCGACGTGCTCGGGTTTCGTGAATCCGATTGGATGGCTGATTTCTTCTCGTTCTTGCGCTGCGGACCCGATCACCACACCATCAATCTGATGGAGACCGGATCGAACCGCCATTTCCACACCGCCTTCGAGCTGCGCGACTGGGCGCATCTGCAAACCGCCTGCGATCTTCTAAGCTTGCGCGGCTATAAATTGTTATGGGGGCCGGGGCGGCACGGCATCGGTCACAATCTGTTCGCCTATCACCGCGCGCCGAACGGACTGATCACCGAGACTTTCGCCGAGCTCGATCGCATGAACGAGGAGCTCGGCTATTTCGAGCCGCGGCCGTGGCACCGCGACAATCCGCAACGCCCGAAAGTGTGGGCGAAGGATCCGTCGGCGGCGAATTTGTGGGGTATTCTGCCGAGCGACGAAATGATGAAGTAATTCTGTTCTTCTTCGCTTCCCCCTTGGAGGGGAGGGGTCAGCAAAACAATTCGGCGGGGGATGTCCATGTTGAAAGTCGTGCGCACCGTTGCGGCCGCCATAGCCATCGCGTTTTGTTGGCTCACGTTGGGGCCAGCGCGCGCCGCCGATCCGATCAAGATCGGTTTCAGCATGGCCTTGACCGGATCGGTGGCGCAGAACGGCAAGCAGCTCATCATCGCACTTGAGCTGTGGCGCGACGACGTCAACGCCAATGGCGGCCTGCTCGGCCGGCCGGTCGAGCTCGTGTATTACGACGATCAGAGCAATCCGACCAACGTGCCGGGCATCTACACCAAGCTGATTACGGTCGACAAAGTCGATCTCTTGCTCGGCCCCTATGCGACCAACATGACGGCGGCCGCCATGCCGGTGATCATGCAGCACAACATGGCGACGATCAGCATTCTGGCGATCGACGTGAACCCGCATTTCCACTACTCGCGTTACTTCGACATGATCCCGGTCGGTCCGGAAGGGACCAAGGCGTTCTCGAAGGGCTTCTTCGTGCTCGCCGCGGCGCAGAAACCAAAGCCGCAAACCGTTGCCATCGTCGCCGCCGATGCCGAATTTTCGAAAACCTCCGCCGACGGTGCGCGGGAAAACGCCAAGACCGAGGACTTCAAGATCGTCTACGACCAAAGCTATCCGCCGAGCACGACCGATTTCGCGCCGGTGATGCGCGCCGTGCAGGCGGTCAATCCGGACCTCGTCTTCGTCGCCGCCTATCCGCCGGACACGGTCGGCATCGTGCGTGCGGCGGCCGAAATCGGACTAAGCCCCAAAATGTTCGGCGGCACCATGATCGGTCTCCTGATCACGCCGATCAAAACGCAGCTCGGGCCGATGCTCGACGGCATCGTGATCAGTGAAAGCTTCGTGCCGGCGCCGAGCTTCAATTTCCCCGGCGTCACCGATGTGCTCAAGCGCTATGAAGCCAAAGCTGCCGGCGAAAAGATCGATCCGATCGGCTATGCCTTCGTGCCGTTCGGTTATGCCGCGGGGCAGGTCTTGGCGCAGGCGGTGGAAACGACCAAGAGCCTCGACCAAGCGAAACTCGCCGAGTACATCCACCACCACACCTTCTATACCGTGGTCGGCGAGATCAATTACGCTCCCGACGGCGCCTGGGCGGCCCCGCGGACGCTGGTCACGCAATTTCAGAATGTTGCCGCCGGCAATATCGATCAGTTCCGCGACGGCAGCGTGCAGCCGATCCTGTGGCCGCCGCAATACAAGTCCGGCACCATGATCTATCCCTATGCCGCAGCGAAGAAGTAAATCATTTTCGCCTCCCCCCACCCGGGCCGCGCTTGGGTGCGCCCGAGTGCAAGCCTGCAGGGCGAAGCCGGCGAGCGTAGGATGCCTTGCCGCGCTGCTTAGCATCGCCGCGATCGCGGCTGCGCATGCGCCCGCCCGCGCCGACAACTATCCATCCAAAACGATCGCCATTATCGCGCCGGCCTCGCCTGGCGGCGTGACCGATCTATTGGCGCGTATGCTGGCGCGGCGCTTCATCGCCGATTGGGGCGCGCAGGCGATCGTGGAAAACAAGCCCGGCGCCAACAATCAGGTCGCCGCCGAATATGTCGCGCGGCAACCGGGCGACGGTTACACACTCTTCATCGGCCCGGAGACGACCTTCATCGTCAATCCGACGCTGTACGCGCATCTGGCCTACGATCCGGTGAGGAATTTCACGCCGATCGCCGGTCTTGTGAGCATCAATCACGCGCTGGTGCTCAATCCGTCGCTGCCGGCCAATAGCGTCAAAGACCTGATCGCGCTCGCCAAGGCCAAACCGGGCCAATTGAATTACGGTGACTACGGCGTCGGCTCGAGCGGGCATCTAAACATGGAAATGTTCAAGGCCGTCACCGGCGTGAATTTGGTCGCCGTCCATTACAAGGGCGCCACCCCGGCGTTGGAAGACGTGATGGCCGGGCACATCCAATTGATGTTCATCTCGACCGGCAGCGCCATGCCGCAGGCCAAGGCGGGCGCGGTCAAGATCATCGGGCTCGGCGCGCAGAAGCGCATGGCGCTTTTACCGGATGTGCCGGCGATCGCCGAGACCGTGCCGGGCTTTACTGCGGTGTCCTGGTTCGGGCTGTTCGGCCCGGCCGGCGTTCCCGCCGGCGTCGTCGACAAAATCAACGCCGAGGTTCGTGCAATCTTTGCCGAGCCGAAGGTGCAGCAAGATTTTCTCGACGCGCAATATTTCGAATCGCTCGCCGGTTCGCCCGCCGCCCTTGCCGAGCGTATCCGCAGCGAAGAGCCGAAGTGGCGCAAGCTCATCCGGGATTCGCATATCAGTGTCGAGTAGCGATTAAAGCTTCATTCTGCAGCGCGTCATTGCCGGGCTTGACCCGGCAATCTATGCTGACGGTCCGCTTGAAAATCCAAAACGCTTTTCCATGCGGCGCGTCAGCATGGATACGAGGCATAGGCGAGCGGAGCGACGCCGTTCTGCGAACGGCTATGCCGGCGTATGACAGATGAGAGGATTCATGCGCGTCATTACGCTTGAAGAACATTTTGCCACGCCCTTGTTTCTCGACGGTCCGGGGCAGGACCTGAAAAAGGCGGCGCTGAAATTCGAAGGCCGCGCCATGAAGCTGATCGAGCCCTTGTGCGACATCGGCGATAAGCGCATTGCCGCGATGGACGCCGCCGGCATCGATTTTCAGATGCTGTCCTTGACCTCGCCGGGCACCGAGCAATTGGATGCCGGCGATGCGCTCGCGCTGGCGCGCGACACCAACGACGCGGTGGCCGAAGCGGTAAAAAAACATCCCAAGCGCTTCGGCGGCTTTGCCACGCTACCGACCATGATGCCGGACAAGGCGGCGGCGGAATTGGAGCAGCGCGTGCGTTCCGGCGCGTTCAAGGGCGCGGTGATCAACGGCCATGTGCGCGGCCGCTATCTCGACGACAAATTTTTCTGGCCGATCCTGGAATGCGCGGAGGCGCTTAACGCGCCGATCCACATCCATCCGACCAAGCCACCGCAGCCGGTGTTCGACGCCTATTACGCCGGCTTCTCGCCGCTGGTGAGCGACATGTTTGGCAGCCCGGGATGGGGCTGGCACATCGAGACCGCCGTTCACGTCATCCGGCTTATTCTCGGTGGCGCCTTCGACCGTTTTCCGAAACTGCAGCTCGTGATCGGCCATCTCGGCGAAGGCTTGATGTCGCTGTTTCCACGGCTCGACAATATGACGCCGGCGATGACCAAGCTCCAGCGGCCGATTACCTCGTATTTGCGCGAGAACGTCTATTACACGGCGTCGGGCTTCAATTTCCCCACGACGTTCCTCAATTTGCTGCTCGAGGTCGGCGTGCCGCGGATCATGTTCTCTGCCGACCATCCCTATCAGTCGATGACATTAGCGCGCGCGTTTCTGGAGCAGATCCCGGTCTCCGCCGCTGATCGCGAACGCATCGCCCACGGCAACGCCGAGAAGTTGTTCGGGGTGTAATTCCCGATCGCTCGTCGAGGATTGCTTACCGTCGTTACGCCGCCACGCGCGCAGCGTCGCCGCGCTCGAGCGATTGCAGCGCCTGGTCCGTGGTCTGCACGTCGCCAAACTGGCCGTAGAATATCGACAGCGTGGCGTTGTGCTCTTCGTCGGTATGCGTGGCGAGCGCGTCCGACACCATCGCGACCCTGAAGTTGAGCATCATGGCGTCGCGCGCCGTGCTTTCGCAGCAGACATTGGTCGCGGTGCCCGCGATCAACAATGTGTCGATGCCGCGGTCGCGCAGATGTTGCTCGAGCGTCGAGGCGCCCTGGATGAAAGCGCTGTAGCGGGTCTTGGCGATCTGCGCATCTTCGGGGCGAATGTCGTTGAGGTGCCAGTAAGCATAACCGTCGCCGTCGATATCCATCTCCGCGAGGCGCCGTTCCGCGCGCTTGGGCGTCATCAGGTTTTCGTGCAAGGTCGACCAGCTTTCTCGCGTATCCCTGGTGCCGTTGCGGATCCAGACGACATGGCCGCCGCGCCCCCGCAACCCGGCGGCGAGCCGATTGATATTCGGCACGATCGCACGGGCCACCGGGATCTCGCCCTGGTGTCCCGGTTTGACGAAGTAGTTCTGCATATCGATGACCAGCAAGGCGGTCTTGCCGGGCGTCATGCTGTCGAAGGGATGCAATTTGCCCATGCGCCGCGTCATCCGCTCCAGAGCGGCGGGGGAGATTGCAATCTTGTGCATCGTTGCATCCTCTACTAGTGCAATCGTCTTACGGATCGCTGGTGAGCTTCAGTGGCTCCTAGTGTCTCATAAACGCACGGTGGGATCGAGCGCGGAAGCGGCTGGCATGTCTGAGAGCAAATCGGGGTCCGGCGCCTGGGAGTTCTGGATCGATCGCGGCGGCACTTTTACCGACGTGATCGGCAGAAAGCCGGACGGCGCGCTTGTCACGCACAAGCTGCTTTCAGAGAACCCGGAAGCCTACCGCGATGCGGCGGTGCACGGCATCCGGCATTTGCTTGGATTGCCGCCGGGCGTTGCGATTCCGAGTGAGCGCATCAGCGCCGTCAAGATGGGCACTACGGTGGCGACCAATGCGCTGCTCGAGCGCAAGGGTGAGCGGACGCTGCTTCTGGTCACCAAGGGATTTCGCGACGCGCTGCGCATCGGCTATCAGGCACGGCCGAAAATCTTCGCTAAACATATCGTCAAACCGGACATGCTCTATGAGCGCGTGGTGGAGGTCGACGAGCGCGTGCGCGCCGATGGCACGGTCGAGCACGAACTCGATCTCGAAACGGCGCGGCGCGAACTCGAACGTGCCAAATCGGACGGCATCGGCGCAGTCGCGATCGTGCTGATGCACGCCTATCGCTATCACGCGCACGAACAGAGGCTCGCCGCGCTCGCTCGCGAGCTCGCCTTTCCGCAGGTGTCGGCCAGCCACGAAGTGTCGCCGCTGATCAAGCTCGTCGGCCGTGGCGATACCGCCGTGGTCGACAGCTATTTGTCGCCAATTCTGCGCCGCTACGTGGCGCGGGTGGCGGGGGAGCTGAATGCTTCCTCCACCCTTGCGGGGGAGGGTCGGGGAGGGGGGTCGAGCGGTAACGCGCATGCATCGACGCATGTAAATGACCGCGCTACCCCCACCTCCAACCCCTCCCCGACAAGCTTGCACTCGGGCGCGCGCAAGCGCGGCCCGGGTGGGGAAGGGGAGGTGCGTCCCCGCCTGATGTTCATGATGTCTTCGGGCGGGCTCACCGCGGCGGAGCTGTTTCGCGGCAAGGATGCGATTCTGTCGGGTCCGGCCGCGGGCGTGGTCGGCATGGCCGAGACCGGGCGCGCGGCCGGCTTCTCGCGCCTCATCGGCTTCGATATGGGTGGCACTTCGACCGATGTGTCACATTTCGCCGGCGAATACGAGCGGGCGTTCGAAACCGAGGTGGCTGGCGTGCGCATGCGTGCGCCGATGATGCTGATCCACACCGTCGCGGCAGGCGGCGGATCGATCCTGCATTACGACGGCGCACGCTTCCGCGTCGGTCCGGATTCGGCCGGCGCCAATCCGGGGCCGAAATGCTATCGCCGCGGCGGTCCCCTGGCGGTGACCGACGCCAACGTGATGGTCGGCAAACTCATTCCGGAGTTTTTTCCGCAAATCTTCGGCCCGCAGCAAAACCTGCCGCTCGACGCCGACGCGGTCCGCAGTGCGTTTGCGGAGCTGGCGAAACAGATCGGCGACGGGCGCGGCGCCGAACAGGTCGCCGACGGTTTCATCAAGATCGCGGTCGAAAACATGGCAAACGCGATCAAGAAAATATCGGTGCAGCGCGGCTACGACGTGACCCGCTATGCGCTCAATTGCTTCGGCGGCGCCGGCGGGCAGCACGCCTGCCTGGTCGCCGACGCGCTCGGTATGACAAACGTGCTGATCCATCCGTTGTCCTCGCTGTTGTCCGCTTACGGGATGGGCTTGGCCGACATCCGCAGCGTCCGCCAGCAGGCGATCGAGGAGCCGTTCGGGAAACAGGCGCACGCTGCGCTTACAAAGGTGGCGAGCCGGCTCGCTAAAACGGTGATTGGCGAAGTGGCGGCGCAAGGCGTCGTAGCAAAAAAGATCAAGCTGCATGTGCGCGCGCACATTCGTTACGCCGGGACCGATACCCCGCTCATCGTCAGTGCGGGCGCCCTTTCTTCCGCTTCCTCAAGGGGGCGAGGGGCGCTTCGGCTCGCCTCACTCGCAAAAATGAAGTCCGGATTTGAACGCGCCCACAAAGCGCAATTCGGTTTTATCGACCGCGACAAGGATTTGGTGATCGAGGCGGTCTCTGTTGAGGCGGTCGGCGGCGGCGCCAGGTTCAAGGAGAAAGTCCGCAAGGCAAAGCGACGCAAACTGCCGGCGCCGGCGCAACGCACGCGCTTCTTTTCCGGCGCCAAGTGGCAGCGCGCCAACGTTTATCTGCGCGCCGCGCTCGCCCCCGGCGACAAGATCAAAGGGCCGGCCATCGTCGTTGAGCCGCACCAGACCGTCGTGGTCGAAAACGGTTGGCAAACCGAGCTGACCGCGCGCGATCATCTGCTGCTCAAGCGGGTGCAAAAACTCGCCCGCGCCCGCGCCATCGGCACCCATGCCGATCCGGTGATGCTCGAAGTGTTCAACAATCTATTCATGTCGATCGCCGAGCAGATGGGCGTCGCGCTGCAGAACACCGCCTATTCGGTTAACATCAAGGAGCGGCTCGATTTTTCTTGCGCGGTGTTCAACGGCGACGGCTCGCTCGTCGCCAATGCACCGCACATGCCGGTGCATCTCGGCTCGATGGATCGCGCTGTTGAGACCGTAATCCGCGAGAACAAAGGCAAGATCCGGCCTGGCGATGCCTATGCCATCAACGCGCCGTATAACGGCGGCACGCATCTGCCGGACATCACCGTCTGCACGCCGGTATTCGACGGCCGTAAAATCCTGTTCTGGGTCGCTTCGCGCGGACATCATGCCGACGTCGGCGGCATTTCGCCCGGTTCGATGTCCCCGAACGCGACCACGATCGAGCAGGAAGGCATCTATATCGACAATTTCAAGCTGATCGACCGCCGCCGCTTCCGCGAGAAAGAGCTCTATGCGCTCCTGACCGGTGGCCTATACCCCGCGCGCAACCCATTGCAGAATGTCAATGACATCAAAGCGCAAATCGCCGCCAACGAAATGGGCGTGCGGGAATTGCACAGGATGGTGCGGCATTTCACGCTTCCAGTGGTGCGCGCCTATATGCGGCACGTGCAGGACAATGCGGCCGAAAGCGTGCGCCGCGTCATCGATCGGCTGCACGACAGCGCGTTTACCGTGGCAACCGACCAGGGCAACAAGATCACGGTGCGCATCGCCGTCGACAAGGAGCGGCGCGAGGCCACGGTCGATTTCACCGGTACGAGCCCCCAGCAGTGCAGCAATTTCAATGCGCCAGAGCCGGTGACGCGTGCCGCGGTGCTCTACGTGTTTCGCGTGATGGTCGACGACGACATCCCGATGAATGGCGGCTGCCTGCGCCCGATCCGCATCGTCATTCCGAAAAAATCGCTGTTGTCTCCGGAATTCCCCGCCGCGGTCGTCGCCGGCAATGTCGAGACCTCGCAGGAGGTGACGAACTGCCTGTTCGGCGCGCTCGACGCCATGGCGGCAGCGCAGGGCACGATGAACAATCTCAATTTCGGCAATGCGCAGTATCAGTATTACGAGACGATCTGCTCGGGCTCGCCGGCCGGTCCCGGCTTCCCCGGCACCGATGCCGTCCATACCCACATGACCAATACGCGGCTCACCGATCCGGAGGTGCTGGAATTTCGCTATCCGGTTCTGCTTGAAGACTTTCACATCCGAAAAGATTCCGGCGGGCAGGGGCGGTGGAAAGCCGGCGACGGCATCCGCCGCACGATCCGGTTTCTGGAAAAGATGGAATGCACCATTCTCTCGGGCCATCGCCGCGTGCCGCCGTTCGGACTGGCGGGCGGCAACGACGGGCAGATCGGCGAGAACTGGGCGCGACGCAAGGACGGCCGCATGGAGCGATTGCAGGGCTGCGATGCCACGGTGATCGACGCCGGAGAGGCGATCATCATCCAGACGCCGACGGCAGGCGGATATGGTAAACTTTCCTGATGATAAGCGACAACCGCGCTATTACTTCCGCGTCACCGAATATTGGATGTTGGCCTGGCTGCCCTGCCAATAGAAACTGTAATCGATCGCGACATTGCCGCCATCCGGCAGCGGCAAGGTCGCCTTGCACACGACCTGCGTTTTGCTGCTCGACACGGTCGTGATCGGCGCGTAGTGGCTAGGCTCAAGCTTGAGTTGCTTGAGGATGTCGGCAAGCGTGCGTTTGGCGCGACCGGAGTCGCAGTCGGGCAGAAAGAACCGGTCATAGAGACCGTAATAAAGGAGGGCAGCGACGATGCCGATCAGCGGGATCGCGAGCAGCCGGAGCGTCCGGCGTATTTGGCCGCGCCGATGGTCTGCCTGTTGTGACGAAGCGTCTTGCGGCATGCTCGCGCCTCGTTCAGATCAGCCCCGGGATTACGCTGCGGCCGTGCGTCGTGCCGGTCAGATCGCCTTGACGATCTCTTCGGTCATTTTCTTGGCGTCGCCGAGCAGCATCATGGTGTTGTCGCGGTAAAACAGCGGATTGTCGATGCCGGCATAGCCGGACGCGAGCGAGCGTTTGTTGAACATCACGGTGCCGGCTTTCCACACCTGTAAGACCGGCATGCCATAAATCGGCGATTTCGGATCGTCTTCGGCGGCCGGATTGGTGACGTCGTTGGCGCCGATCACATAGGCGACGTCGGCCTGGGGAAATTCCGAATTGATGTTTTCCAGCTCGAACACTTCATCGTAAGGAACATTCGCCTCGGCCAAGAGCACGTTCATGTGACCCGGCATACGGCCGGCGACCGGATGAATGGCGTATTTGACCTCGACACCGGCCGCCTTGAGCTTGTCGGCCATTTCACGCAGCGCATGCTGCGCTTGCGCGACCGCCATACCGTAACCCGGCACGATGATGACCTTGCCGGCATTCTTGAGAATGAAGGCCGCATCCTCCGCTGATCCGATCTTGACCGGCCGGTCGCCAGCCTGCACGGCCGGGCCCGCGACCTCGCCGCCAAAGCCGCCAAGAATGACGGAAATGAACGAGCGGTTCATGCCCTTGCACATGATGTAGGACAGGATCGCGCCCGAAGAGCCGACGAGCGCGCCGGTGACGATCAATGCCGAATTTCCAAGCGTGAAGCCGATGCCCGCCGCCGCCCAGCCGGAATAGGAATTGAGCATCGAGATCACGACCGGCATGTCGGCGCCGCCGATCGGGATGATAATGAGAGCGCCGAGCAGGAACGACACCGCCGCGATCAGCCAGAATGCGAGATGTTGCTGCGCTTCGAAAAACCAAACGATCAACGCGATCAGTCCAAGCCCAAGCGCGATGTTGATCGCGTGCCGCGCCGGCAGAATGATGGGCGCGCCGCTCATCCGCCCCGAGAGCTTGAGGAAGGCGATGACCGAGCCGGTGAAGGTGACGGCGCCGATGGCGACGCCAAGCGACATTTCAATCAGGCTTTGGCCGTGGATCGTGCCTTCGCCGCCGATGCCGAAGGCGGACGGCGCGTAGAGCGCGCCGGCGGCCACCAGCACCGCCGCCATGCCGACCAGCGAGTGGAAGGCGGCAACCAATTCCGGCATCGAGGTCATCGGCACGCGTCGTGCGATCACCGCACCGGTGCCGCCGCCAAGCGCCATGCCGAGCGCAACCAGGCCCCATGCCTCATAGCTCGCCGGCGGATGCGAGGCGAGCGTGGTGGCGATCGCGATCGCCATACCCAGCATGCCGAAGAAATTGCCGCGCCGGCTGGTTTCCGGATTCGACAGGCCGCGCAATGCCAGGATGAAAAGCGCGGCGGCGACCAGATAGCAAAGCGCGGCGAGATTGGCGCTCATTGAGCCGCTCACTTCTTCTTTCTTTGGAACATGCCGAGCATGCGTTGCGTCACCAGAAAACCACCGAAAATGTTGACCGAGGCAAAAGCCAGCGCCACGAAACCCAGCGCGCGCGCCCATAACGGGCCGGCATCGTTGGCGACCAGTGCGACGCCGACCGCGAGCAGCGCGCCGACGACGATGACCGAGGAGATCGCATTGGTTACCGACATCAATGGCGTGTGCAGCGCCGGCGTGACCGACCAGACCACGTAATAGCCGACGAATACCGCGAGCACGAAAATCGACAGGCGGAACACGAATGGGTCGGGCAGGTCGCTCGCAGCCACGGGCGCGTTGCCGGTTGCAGCAGCAATGATGTCGAGCTGACCCAGAAGCGAAAGCGTGATCATGACCGCCTGCCGTTCCTTGGATTTAGGCTGCGCTCTTTGGTCTAAAACTTGGATGCACGATCGCGCCGTCGCGGGTGAGCGCGGTGGCTTTAATAATCTCGTCGTCCCAATTAACGGCCAGTGCCTTGCTCTTCTTGTCGATCAGGAGCTCCAGGAAAGCAAAGACGTTCTTGGCATAGAGGCTCGAAGCCGTGGCGGCGAGCCGACCTGGGACATTGCGGTAGCCGACGATCTTGACGCCGCTGGCCTCGGTCACCGCGTCGGGATTGACGCCCTCGACATTGCCGCCCTGCTCGACGGCGAGATCGACCACGACCGAGCCGGGCCGCATCGCGGCCACCATGTCTCTACTGACAAGCCGTGGCGCCGGCCGGCCGGGAATGAGCGCGGTCGTGATTACAATGTCCTGTTTCTTGATATGCTCGGCGACCAAGGCGGCCTGCTTGGCTTGGTACTCTTTCGACATTTCCTTGGCATAGCCACCGGCCGTCTCGGCGGCTTTGAATTCTTCATCTTCCACCGCGATAAATTTCGCGCCGAGACTTTCAACCTGCTCCTTGGCAGCGGGACGTACGTCGGTCGCGGTGACGATGGCGCCGAGCCGGCGCGCCGTTGCGATCGCCTGCAGTCCGGCGACGCCGGCGCCCATCACGAAAACTCGGGCGGCGGGAACCGTGCCGGCTGCCGTCATCATCATCGGCAGCGCGCGGCCGAACGCGCCGGAGGCGTCGATCACCGCGCGATAGCCCGCAAGATTGGCTTGGCTCGACAGCACATCCATGGTTTGCGCGCGCGTGATGCGCGGCAAAAGCTCTAGCGCGAACGCCACAATGCCAGCTTCCGCCATCGCCGCGACCGCGCTTTCTTGGCCGTAGGGGTCCATCATGCCGATGACGATGGCGCCTTTTTTCAGCCGCGACAGTTCAGGCCCTTCCGGCCGCCGCACCTGAAGCACGATGTCGGCGTCGCTTACGGGGTCGGCCGCAACCGCAGCGCCAGCCGCCGTGTAGTCCGCGTCGAGGATGCCGGATTTGACGCCCGCGCCCGCTTGCACGGCGACCGTGGCGCCGAGCGCGACCATCTTCTTGACGGTTTCGGGAGTTGCGGCGACGCGCGGCTCGTCCACATCGGTCTCGGCAATCACCGTAACCTTCATAAATCCTCCGACCGTGCGGCTCTGGTGTAAATGGCGCCGCTGCAGGCTCGCCCCGGCTCAGATCAGGTGAGGAAATATCCCATCAGAATGAGGATCACGACGATGACCGCGAGCGACACTTTCACCAGCGTGACAAAATTGCGATACATCTGTTCGTGAGCGGGATAATCGTTGCCAGTTGCGGTCGCGTATTGGACCTCGGCGTGATCGGCCATTGCCATCTCTCCAAGCGACAGATGTATGTTCGAGGATGATCTTCCGAAAACCGTACCACTTTTCGGGATCATGCTTTAACGGCGGACTTAGCGTAATTGCGCTGGCAGAGCAACCGCGGTCGTTTACGCGATTTCGCCCGCCGCTTATGCCGGCGAACGCGCCGCTGCGCCTTGCTCGGCTGACCTCGAATCCCTACTCTTCGCTTTACAACCGCCATCAAGGACAGCGTCATGCTCAGAAAAGAACAAAATGATCTTCTGACGCAGACCGGTCCCGGTACCCCGATGGGCAGACTGTTTCGCTGCTATTGGCTGCCGGCGCTGCTTGCCGAGGAACTCCCTGAAAATGACTGCCCGCCGGTGCGGGTGAAATTGCTCTCGGAGCGGCTTCTCGCCTTTCGCGACTCCGAAGGTCGCTACGGCCTGATCGACGAGTTTTGCGCCCATCGCGGCGTGTCGCTCTGGTTCGGCCGCAACGAGGACGGCGGCCTGCGCTGCCCCTATCATGGCTGGAAATACGACGTGACCGGCCAGTGCATTGAGGTGCCATCTGAGCCGGTGGAGAGCGGCTTCTGCAAGAAGATCAAGCTCGCGTCGTATCCGCTGGTGAAGCGCGGCGACGTATTGTGGACCTATTTGGGCCCGCCGGATCAAAAGCCGCCGCCGCCGGAGTGGGAATTCGCGCTCGTCCGGTCGGAACAGACATTCGTTTCCAAACGCTTGCAGGAATGCAACTGGCTGCAAGCCATGGAAGGCGGCATCGACTCCAGCCATGTTTCATTCTTGCATCGTGGCGACCTGGGCTCCGACCCCCTGTTCAAGGGCGCCAAAGGCAATCAATACAATCTCGCCGACGTGCAGCCGCATTTCGAAGTGGTCGAACAGCCGGGCGGACTGTTCATCGGTGCGCGGCGCAATGCCGAGAATGGCAACTATTACTGGCGCATCACGCCCTGGGTGATGCCCTGCTTCACGATGATCCCACCGCGCGGCGATCATCCGATCCACGGCCACTTCTGGGTGCCGATCGACGACGAGAATTGTTGGGCCTGGTCTTACGATTTCCACCCGGTGCGGGCACTGACCAGGACCGAGGTGGACGCCATGAGGGATGGCGCCGGCGTGCACTGCAAATACGTGCCGGGGACATACCGCCCGCTCGCCAACAAGGACAACGACTACTTGATCGACCGCGCGGCGCAGAAGGCCGGAAAGACCTTTAGCGGGGTTGCCGGCTTTGCCATGCAGGATGCCTCGCTGCAGGAAAGCATGGGGCCGATCTGCGACCGCACGAAAGAAAATTTGGTCTCGACCGACAACGGCATCATCATGGCCCGCCATCGGCTCATGCGCGCCGCCAAGGCGCTGGTCGACAAGAATGTCACGCCGCCCGGCGTCGATCCGGCCCACCACAAGGTGCGTTCCTGCTCGGTGGTTCTGCCGCGGGACGTGCCGTTCAAGGAGGGCGCCAAAGAAGCGCTGCATGCCGAACGCGGCGTGGCCCAGACGACGGTGTAGCGGGACGATCGAGGGGGCAAAATGTCGGTTCAGACCGGCGCGCAAAATCTGACCGGCATTTGGAATGGCCTCTACACTTACCACGACGGCAGATCGATATCCTTCGTAGCGACACTGATCGACGGCGGCGGTGCGTTGACCGGCACCACGCACGAGCCCGACAGTCGGAGCAGCGCAACTCTTTATGCAACGCTCGTCGGCACCCACCACGACGGCGCGGTGACTTTCACCAAGACCTACGATAAGCCGGACCGCTATCACCGCAATCCGATCTCCTACAACGGCGCTCTCAATGGCGATGGCACCGAGATCGAAGGGCGCTGGGCGATCAGTGCGCGAGCATCCGGCAAGTTTCTCATGATCCGGCCGGCGCCGCGCCGAGCGAAAGTTGCACAAACCGCATTCGAGAAGGCCTGATCTGCGGCTCACATGCGACTTACGGCAAAGCGTCAGCCGTTACTGTTCTCCGCGGCGGCGTGCTTGCCCGCGATAAAGCCCTGACAAATCGCACGCGGCAATCCGTGCATGGAAAACCCGCCAGCCGATTCACCGCCGCAATAGAGGCCGGGAATCACCGCGTCATTCATGTCGATCACTTGGCAGCGCGCGTTGATGCGCAGTCCGGCGCGGGTGTCGTGGATCACTGGCGTCGCCCAGGCGGCGTAAAACGGCGGCCGCGCGATCTTGTAGCGCGGGGCAGGCTTGCCAAAATCCGCGTCCTTTCCGGCATCGACGAACGAATTGTAGCGCGCGACGGTCTCGGCGAGATTCTGCGGCGGCATCGGCACGCGCTGATATTTCATTACGATCTTCCGCGCGAGTTCTTCGAGCGTGTCCGCGGCGAAGAAGAAGCCGGCATCGATATCGACGTGCGGGGGCGCCGGCCGCCATTGCTCGCGCGCGACGGCCTCGGTGTCAAAAATCGCCCAGATCGGTCCGCCGCCATTATGGCCGTCGCCGATTCCGGCCAAGGCCGCATTGATGAAATTGCTGGGATTATATTTCGCGTTTTTGGCGTTGAGGTAATTATGTGGCTCGTAAGGATTGACGCTCAGATAGGTGTTATAGCCAAAGTGGCCCGCGGTTTCGTCGTAGAAGCGCCGCCCCAGCATGTTGACGAGAATGAGGTCCTGCCAGTCCGTGACGGCAAGCCCGATGGCGCGCGCTTTGTCGAAAACCGCGCTGCCGGGATGCCAGCGGACGTTGACGTAGCCGTACTGGCAGCCGATCGCGCCGGGCTTGGTAATTCCTGAGCCAAATTCGCCGGTATAGTTGAACAGTCCCCAGAGCGCGGCGCCGATGTCCATGGCGGCAAGCTCGCCGCTGGCATCCTGATCGGACCACGGCATGCCGGCGAGCCCGCAATATTCTTCCATGAGCCGCGGGTCGAACATGCGGCGGAAATTGACGTTGCCGGTTGAGCCGCCGGTCGCGACGATGACGGCTTTACGCGCGCGGATGTCGCGAACGGCGCCGCTATGATCCACCGCGATGCCGAGCACGCGACCGGACTTTGGCGCATCGCGATGAATCGCAGTCATGCGGTGTTCGAGCAGAATCTCGACGCCGGCTTTGCGCGCCGCGGTTTCGAGCGGGAGGATCAGGCCCGCGCCGGCCCTGATTTCAGGATCGCTTGGATCGGCCGGCCTGCCGGTATGAACCATCGGCCAATCGGCGACGTCAATCTGCATAGTGCGCGGCACCGAGACGCCGATCTCGTGCCCGATATTGTTCGGCGGCCGGTCGATGACTTTCACCCCGTGGGCGAGCAGGAATTCGAACGCCGCCACGCTGTTGTCGACAAAGGCGCGAATGATCTCGCGATCGTTGTAGCGATAAGGCGGGAAGCCACTGTTCTCGACCACCGACCAATCGGTCAAATCGCGGAAGAAAAGTTCGGGCGAATCCTCGACGCCGTATTTTTTCTGATAGCGGGTGCCGCCGCCGAGCGGCAGGTTGCCGCCGCTGGTGATGGCGTGACCGCCGATATGCGGCTCTGCCTCGACCACGATGACCGAGGCACCGGCCTCCCGGGCGACGATCGCCGCCGGCATGCCGGTGGCGCCCGAGCCGATCACGACGACATCGGCCTCGCGGTCCCAATGGGACGGCGGTTTATTCACCAGTATGGCCTTTCATGAATTGGTGCCGTGTGGATTTATCCAAAGGAGCTGACGGAAGCACCGTTTTTGTGTCATTTCCAATTGATTGCGACGGGGAGGACTTGCCGCATGGCCAATTTTGTTACCACCCACCGGCTCACGCATAAAGCGTGCCTGAAGATGATCGAGGCCGGCGTCGTCAAGGCCGAGACGCTGGGCTGCAAGGTTTCGCTCGCGGTAGCCGATCAGAGCTGCCGCCTGATCGCGTTTCTGATGATGGACGGCGCCCGGCACTTCTCCATCATCACCACGCAACGCAAGGCCATTACCGCCGCCTCGCAGCGGCTGCCGACCGGATATGCGCCGGAGGAGAATGCGCTGTCGATGTCGGTGCGCATGGGCGACTTCACCAATGTGCCGGGTGGATTTCCGATCGAGGTGAACGGCGAGGTGATCGGCGCGATTGCAGCCGGCGGCGCCAAGATCGAGCAGGATGTCGAAGTGGCGAAAGCGGCGCTGGCGGCGCTCGGCTTGTAACCCCGATAACCCTCACGCTGGCTCGCGCGCCCCGCGCATCTCGTCGCGCGCGGCCCGTACCGCCTTGATGATGTTTTGATAACCGGTGCAGCGGCACAGATTGGAGGCGAGCACGTCGAGCAGTTCTTCGTCGCCGATATTCGGGTTCTTTTCCAAAACGTTGGTCGCGAGCATCAGAAAGCCGGGCGTGCAATAGCCGCATTGCAGTCCATGGTTTTCGATGAAGGCGCGCTGCAGCGGATGCAGCTCCTCGCCGTTCGCCAGACCCTCGACAGTGCGGATCTTCTTGCCTTGCGCCTGGACCGCAAACATCAAGCACGAGCGCACCGCTTCATCATCGACGATGATGGTGCAGGTGCCGCAGACGCCATGCTCGCAACCGATATGGGTGCCGGTTTGCCCGCAATCGTCGCGAATCGCGTCGACCAGCGTTTTGCGCGGCTCGACCCGGATCGGATAATCGCGGCCGTTAATATTGAGTGTGATGTCGAATTTTTCGTTCATGATCATTATTAGGAGGGAAATTCAGTGTGGCAGTACGTCCGAAAATTTTCTACGCACTAGATCCTCGACCTCTTTGCTGAGCCGCACCTCTTCGGGGAAGCTGTCGCGCCGTCGAAACGGCTTGCACGCGTCAATCACGACCCGCGCGTTGCGCGGATCATCGGCGGCATAGGCCATCGGGTCGAGCGCCGTCGACCAGCAGCCGCGCAGCGTCTCCATGCCCTCGCGCGGATCGAAGCGCGTGCACATCGCCCAGATCACTTTATCCGTGTCGGCCGGATCGATGTCGTCATCGACCACGACGACGAAACGGTTGGCATAGGCGCTGGCATGGCATTGCGAGGCAACGAGGCCCGCTTGCTTGGCGTGACCGGCATATTGCTGCTTGATCGCGACGGTGAGCCATAGCCGGCTGCCACCGGCAGGATGCGCCCACACGCCTTTCACTTCGGGCACGCCCGCGGCTTCGAGCTGATTCCATACTGCGCCCGCGCGGTACGTGCCGCGATAGAATGAATCGTCGTCCGGCGGGATGCCGGGAATAGCCCCGAGCAGGATCGGATCGTCGCGGTGCATGAATGTTTCGATCCGGATCACCGGCTCTTTCTTGAGACCGCCGACGTAATAGCCCGTCCACTCGCCGAGCGGGCCTTCGTCGAGCAGATCGTTCGGATGGATGAAACCTTCGAACGCGATTTCGGCGTGCGCAGGGATCGGCAGACCGGTGCGCGGCCCGGCGATCACCTCCACGGCTTCGCCGATCAGGCCGCCCGCGGCGTCAAATTCATTCTTGCCGTAGGGAATTTCTAGGCCGGCGATCATAAACAACGCCGGATGCATGCCGCAGACGACCGCGATCGGGCAGGGCTCGCCGCGCTCGTGATAGCGCCGGCGGATGAGATCGCCGTGCTTGCCTTTCGAGCACATGACGGTTGCGGCATTGTGCCCCTGCGCCTGCACGCGATAGGCGCCGTAATTGATCCAGCCGGTGTCCGGATCGCGCATGACGACCATGTCGCCGGTACCGATGTAATAGCCGCCGTCATGCTCGTGCCAGCGCGGCACTGGGACTTTGAAGATATCGATGTCGCCCCCGGTGAGGACGTTTTCCGTGACCGGTCCGCTCTGCGCGGTGACCGGCGCACGCGCGTCCTTCATGTAGCGCCGCCAGTACTGGATGAGCTCGTTGGGAGTAGCGTCGGCATCAAGCCCGAACGTGATATTGATCCGGCGCACCGAGGTCAGAATGTTGGCCAGGATTCGATGGCCGCGCGGAAATCCTGCAATGTCGTCGAACAGCACGGCCTTGTTGCCGATGCGCCGCTGATAGATATCGACGATGCCGCCGATTTCGCGCTCGCGCTCGGCGCCTTTGATGTCCTCGATCTCGCCGGCCGCGCGCAATTGCGCGATCCAGGCGCGCAAATCCTGCTTTTCCTTTACAGGACGGCTTTTCTTGGTCGGCGATCTGACGGGCGCATCCATAGCGCGGTTATAGACCGTCGCTCATGGCGTCACCAGCGTTCGAATTGCTGAACTTTCGCGCCTAGGGACCCAACCCGCGCGGCTACATGTCCAGCACCAGCCGCTCGGTCTTGCAGCCGCAGCAGCAGATCATGACCTTTTCGTTCGACGCCTGCTCTTCCTCGCTCAGTACCGAATCGTGGTGTTCGGGAATGCCGGAAATGACCCGCGTCTCGCAAGCGCCACAGATGCCGAGCTCGCAGGAATAGTCGACATCGACGCCGGCTTCGAACAGCACTTCGAGGATTTTTTTGCCCTCGGGAATGAAATATTCCTCGCCGGAGCGCGCCAGCTCGACCCAGAACCCGCCCATATGGCCGGCCGTGGCATCGTCCTTCGGCGTGAAATATTCGATATGAATATTGCCGCGTGGGCGGCTTGCCGCGGCCGTCTCGAACGCTTTGAGCATCGGGTTCGGTCCACAGCAATAAAAGTGCGTGTTCTGCGG